>NZ_JBHEVB010000001.1:0-373091 GCF_041925195.1 Flintibacter porci | reverse complement strand
TATGTCGTTGATAGGTCGGAGGTGGAAGTGCTGCGAGGCATGTAGCTGACCGATACTAATAAGCCGAGGGCTTGACCTAAAAGGTCAAAGAAGGATGCAGGCGCTTGTAAGCGATGGAAGGTTGTTTCACTGTTCGGTTTTCAGGGTACAGAAAAAAGCGCACCCGAAACTCAAATCAAAGCCCAGCGAAGCGGGTTTGATTTGAAGAGGAGACACAGCGAAATGAGCGAGCTTTCGGCGTAAGACGGAAGCGAGTGATATGGAGCTTGTGTCGACGACATGCGCCTTTAGCTCAGTTGGTAGAGCAACTGACTCTTAATCAGTGGGTCCCCGGTTCGAATCCGTGAAGGCGCACCATCTGGCCCGTTGGTCAAGCGGTTAAGACGGCGGCCTCTCACGCCGCAAACATGGGTTCGATTCCCGTACGGGTCACCACTTACTTTTAAGAGTAAGAAAAAAGGAACTTTGATAAAAAGTTCTTGACAAAGTGAGAAAATCGGATATAATACTTATCGTTGAAAAAGACGGTAAGGAGAGAAAAGCTCTTCGGAAGTTTTCTTTGCTTACTTTCTTTTTCGAAGGAAAGTAGTTGGTGTTGATTAGGGCGAGGGTCCACCCGTTCCCATTCCGAACACGGAAGTTAAGCTCGCTTCTGCCGAAAATACTTGTCTGGAGACGGACCGGGAAGATAGGTAACGCCAACATAAAGGGTCCGGTCCAACCGGACCGGACCCTTATTTGCCTCCTTAGCTCAGTCGGTAGAGCATGCGGCTGTTAACCGCAGGGTCGTTGGTTCGAGTCCAACAGGTGGCGCCAAGTTGCGGCTTGCCGCCAGCCATGACGGCAAGCCGCTCTTTCCGAATATCGTGCGGACGGTCACGGGCCTTTAGCTCAGTTGGTTAGAGCAGCCGGCTCATAACCGGCCGGTCCACGGTTCGAGCCCGTGAAGGCCCACCATATAGGGGTATAGCTCAGCAGGTAGAGCAGCGGTCTCCAAAACCGCGTGCCGAGGGTTCGATTCCTTCTGCCCCTGCCACTGCATAGTACAGAGTAATCTGTTTATGATATTCACTAACAAAAATGGCGCGGTAGTTCAGTTGGTTAGAACGCCGGCCTGTCACGCCGGAGGTCGAGGGTTCAAGTCCCTTCCGCGTCGCCATTTTTAAAGTTCCAGCCAGAGAGCTGTTTGAATAGCCCCCGGAAATATCCGGGACGCCTTGGAAATCCCAGGTTTGGCCTGTTCAAAATAGTTCCCATTTGGGAACAGCCATGCTGCTATAGCTCAGTCGGTAGAGCGCATCCTTGGTAAGGATGAGGTCGGCAGTTCGAATCTGCCTAGCAGCTCCAAGTGAAACCCTAGAGCCACAACGGTTCTAGGGTTTTTCTTTTTGACCTGGTGCTTTACCTGGGCCGTAAAAACCGACACAAAAACCGACACGAGGAAGAAAACTGGCCAGGATTATTAATCCTGGCCGGTTTTTTTCTTAGTAGAAGCAAGCGCCTTTTTTTGTTGTTCACGTTCAATTTGCTTGATGCTCTTTTGAGGAGTTGGGAGATCCTCTGGCATGGTTCCTCCGAGTTCCTTGATCGTCTGCCGAACTTTGCGTCCTACTTCATAGTGGGTTTGGTAGGCTGCGACTTTTCCTTTTATGTTGTCGCGGCGAAGTTTTTCATCTGTCTGCGTTGCGCGGAATAGATTAGCTGCTAATTCTGTGCTTCCCATGTGGTCAAGAATTTTTTGACTTTTCTTGAGGCCTTTGCGTGCATGAATATCTTTCATTCCAAGGCCACCATACAGGCCTTGATAGCCCTTGTTCTGAAAAATTGCGTAGTCTCTAGGATCTGAAATTCCAGCAAGTTGGGCGGCTTCCGCTAATGATTTATTGTGAGCAATCATTTCATTGCGGATAGCGAGACGCTTTTGATCTTCAGAAAGCTCCTCATAATCTTCAATAAGTTCTTGCTGTCTGGTTTTGACTGCAAAATAGGTTTGCCCAAGAGCAACAATTTCTTTATTGGGATCTGCATTTTGAACGATTAAATAGCAGGCATACCGAGATAGCATTATATCGCCAATATCTTTATGTGTTGCGCCGGCCTCCACGATTTTGTTGACGTCAACAAAATCGTCATCTGGAGTTAATCCACTATTTAAGGCAGCAGTTTTTGCTTTATTGACTACGTTAAGAAAATTTCTCCATTCTGCATACTCTAATACATGTTGTAAATCACGAGCATACCAAAATTCTTGCCCATCCTCTGTATATTGTTTGATATTTTCAAAGGTCTGTTCACTATACGCAGCCATTTTCGTGTTTTTAGAATCATCATCAAAGAAAAAGAACATAAGGCACCTCACTTATGAATTGTTTGTTTTATTGCCTCCCGGAATATCTGGGCGGCCCGCTTGCGGCTTTCGGCGTCGGCGTGGGTGTACATTCTCAGTGTGACCGCCTTGTCACTGTGCCCCAGGGCCTCAGACACAGAGGCCACGTCGGCCCCGGCGGTAATTGCCACGCTGGCAAAGGTGTGCCGTAGCTTGTGGGGGTGAAGATCAGGGACACCGCATTTTGCTGACAGCTTTTTGAGGTAGCGGGTGGGACTCTGGGGGTGCATGGGCTCCGCGCTGTTCTCCTGGGTGAAAACATATTCCCCCAGGCTTTGGGCCCTCAGAGCCTCCAGGAGCGCCGCCGTTTCCGGCCCTATGTCTACCTCCCGAGTCCGTCCGTTCTTTGGCGTGTCAGTGTACACGCCCCGGGCTGGGGTGTAGCAGAGATTCCGCCGGATCGTCACCACCTGGGACTCCAGGTCTATATCTTCCCATTTCATGCCGCAGCACTCCCCCCGGCGTACCCCGGTATCAATCAGTAGATGGACCAGGGCCCGCCATTTTAGCGGCTCCGCCTCCAGAGCTGCCAGGACGGCCTGTAATTCCTCCACAGTGAGGGCCTGGGCCCCCGTCTCTCTGATTTCATCTTTGCGGGGGACTGGCCGGGCCACCTTGTCCATGGGATTGCGGGGGATCGTATCGGCCAGATATGCCATTTTGAACATGGTATGCAGGACCGTGTATACCTTCACCGCCGTGGAGTGAGCGCGGCCCTGGGCCTGGATGTCCAGCAGCAGGGCGGACAGATCAGCCGGGGACACGTCCGGCAGCTTCTTGTCTCCGATTGCTGGATAGACCCAAGTATTCAAGGCGCTTTGGAAGCTGGCCCTGGAGTTCTCCGACATGGTGACCGTCTTTGCAGGCATAAAAACCCGCTCCGCGTATTGCTTCACGGTCTGGATCAGCGCGGCGGCGGCTGCCTCTTGGGCGTCCCGCTCCTGGCGTTCCTTGCGGGAGATCACCTCCCCGGCCTTGCACTGGCGCTCAAATTCTGCGGCTACTTTGGTCAACTCCCGGTCTATGGCCCTTTGGCTCCAGCCGTCCGGGGGATACCACCGGGAATATAGGCGCGGCTGAGACCGGCCCCGGCGCACGGTGATTTCATAGTAGTCCCGCCCGGCCTTATTCGTTTTCTTTCGGATCGACGGCACCGGGATCACCTTCTTCCGGCTTGCGCTGGTATTTTGGATTAGCAGCCAATTTATAAAGCAATTTCACGGCCTCTGTTTTTCCGGCGTCATTTAATTCCCCAAACGCGTCCAAAAGAAGGTGGCTAGCTAAACCATCGAAAAGTTCGGCGCGATTATCACTTTTCATTAAAGCTGTTTGCACAGAATTTACCACATCTGTAAAAGTATTTGCATCTTCCTTGCTTTGGAAACCCATGTGCTCCTGAACATCCACAAGATCATCCAGCGAACACCGAAAAATGGTAGCCATCTGCCCAAGGACACGCATAGGCGGGTCGATGTCGCCAAGCTCATACTTTGCCACAGTGGATCGGCTTATTCCAAGCATTTTTGCAAGCTGCTCCTGTGATAAACCGTGTGATTTTCGCATGGCCTTTATTGGTGACTTCCTATCCATTTTTGTTCCTCCTTTGAACACTATTTTATAAAGTTTTCCTCTACGTGTCAATAAGGGAAGCGGAATAACAAAAAAATTAAAAAATGTTATGGACAGGAACAAGACTTTGTGATACACTGTGATTATAAAGAACGATACGGAGGTGGAAGCATGAACATAAGCGCAGACAAAATTGAAATGCTGCTTGCCGAAAACGGGTGGACAAGAAAGGAACTGGCTGAAAAAAGCGGAATTTGCCGCCAAAATATCAGTATTATTGTTCGCCGTGGTACTTGCGCCCCCAAAACGGCGGGCAAGCTGGCGGCAGGCCTTGGCGTTCCCATTGCGGACATTTTGCCGGGGGTGAGCGCATGAAAGAGATCAACCCGCCTTTCCAGAAGATTCCAGAGGCCTGCAAAACCACCGGCCTGAGCCAGTATTTCTTGCGGAATGGTTGCCGGGACGGCTCTGTGCCGCACGTCAAAAGCGGCACCACGTACATGATCAATGTGCCCGCATTGCTGCGGAAACTGGGCGCAGAGTGAGAGGGGGTGAGTGGTTGACAAAGGAAAAGCACCCCAGCTGGTTTAAATTGAAGATCGAGCGCCGCGAATTGATACGGCAGCTTTCGCCAGAAACCGCTGTAAATGTCCTGCTGGCATGTTGGGACTATCTGGAGACGGGAGAGAAGCCGCAAGGCCTTTCACCTATTGAATCGGTGGCGTTTGCCTCATTTATGCCAGATATGGAGGAGGCGTGGCGTTCATACTTGCAGCGCATAACAGCCCGGAAACACGACGTATAATCGAGCGATATCGACCGATATCGAACGATACAGAAGAAGTAGAAGTAGAAGAAGAAGTAGAAGAAGAAAAAGAAAAAGATCCAGAATCTATAAAAGGGCGGCGGGCGCGCGGCCCCGCCGCGCCATTATAATGGACGCTGGGGCGTCGTCGTCGCCGTTTTTTCAGAAAGAAGTGGTTTTTTGTTTGACTTTAGGACCTTTGAAAGGCTGGTTGCTCAGTGTTATGAGCCAGGCCCGTACACGCTGGAAGAGGTGCTTTCTGTATTCAAGTGCTATTTCTCCCTCTATGAGCAAAAGACAGGGCACCCGCACCCCAACATAAAGATGGACCAGATACGGCGGATCATTCAGAAGATGCCGTATCTTACCCAGAAAGAGGAGCGGGAACTAAGAGGCACCGGCTTTTCCGGTGTCTTTCCCGTACAGTACAAGTACATTATCGCCCAGCATTTCCAGACGCCATACCCGGCTTGTGATTTCAACATAAACCACTTTTTTGCTGGGAGGATCAGAGAATTGAGGTATCGAGAGACCGTAAGACCGAACCCGGCTTTGTATGCCGTAACCCAGCCGCAACCCGCTCCCCCAGATTGGAGGTGATACCATCGGAAAATCATCACAGAGCAAAGGCCGGGCCGGTGAGATCGAGCTGGCCCACATCCTCCAGGCCCACGGATACCGTGTGGAGCCTGGACGCTCCCAAAGCTACGGGACAGAGCCGGACCTGTCCGGCCTCCCCGGCGTCCATGTCGAGTGCAAGCGGGTGGAGCGGCTGAACATATCCAAGGCAATGGCCCAGGCCGTCCGGGACGCTGAACGCTTCAAGGACGGAAGCCCGGCGGTGTTTCACCGGCGGAACCGGGAGGGGTGGCTGGTGACCATGCAGCTTTCGGACTGGCTGGAAATATTCAAAAATCAAGGAGTGAAAAAACAGAATGCTTGACCAAACCAAAATGAACAAGTTCAAGGAGTGCGGCGGAGCCGCCGCGCTGGAGCTGCGGGGGGAAATGGTCTCCGCGCTGAAAGACCGGATCAACGAGACGATGAAGGTCGTCAATAGCTACTTTTCCAACAAACAGGAGAAAGCGGCGGCGATTACTAACAGGATCGAGGAATTGAAGGATCAGCAGGAGGACCTGGAGGCAAAGGTGGCAGAATACGGCCCCCGGCTGGCAGAGGCCACGATTTCCGGCAACTCCGCCGCCCTGGGAGTTATCCAGACAGAACTTGCAAACCTGGAGGCGCAAAAGGCAGCAGTTGGAGCCCAGATCGGCCTCCTGTCCGGTGTCACCGTGTCTGGAGATAAAGAGCGGTTCACCGTAGCCGACGAAAAGGCCCGGGCCCTGGATCGGTTCTGGACGGAGACCCAGGCCGACCTCTCCGCCCTTTCTGCCTTTGCCAACAGCCAGATAACACTCTGGTCTCAGGTGGCGAACCTCTCAACACTTGGCGGCGACATCATGCCCAGGCGTAGTGTTTTTAGAGAGGTGGAGGAAATGCGGCGAGATTTCCGGGAGGTGGAATGATGGGCGTTTACGACTTTTCCCGTTTTCAAATCACGGATCATTTGAAAACGCTCAAAACCGCCGGGGGCACCGTTGACGAAATGGCATGGGCCGGGCAGCTCCACGACATTGTGGAGAAAAACCCCGGGGTACACCTTCCCGATGCAGAGGCCCAGGCGTGGGAAAATGTGATTCTGAACAACATGAACGGAGGCAAAATCAATGAGTAAAAGAGTCTGTTTATATGGCGAGTGTATGCCCATTCACCGCGTGGTTGTCCGGGACGAGATTACCAAAGAACCGAAGGAGCGGGACCCCGATGTGGAGAAGAAGCTGGCCCGTGTCATTGCTTTGCTGGAGGAATTGGCAAAGGAAAAGCGCCCGGCGGCTGCGGATGTCATGGCCGCGAAAAAGGCCCAGCGGCGGGAAAACGCCCGACGGCTGCGGGAGCGGGATGCCAAAGCAAAAAAATATGAAACCCCTGAGGATCGGGTGACCGTTCCGGCGAAGTTTTTAGAGGATGCTATCCGGCGGGCCTACCATGAAGCAGCTTGCGAAAATAGCCAGGCGGCCTATGCAGCCCGCAACCCCCACAAGGACCAGCAGGACGCCCCCCAGGACACCAGGGTGCAGTACCCCCACAAGCCCCGGCAGCGGGCCCCCTGGGAGGATCGGCTGGCTACCACGGACAGCGCAAGCCGCTTCCTGATTATCTGCGAACAGTCCCAGGCGGCCTATGCGGCCAGGAACCCGCACAAGAAATAAAAAGACAGCCCCGGGATTGTAACATGTGTTACAGTCTCGGGGCACGCCTGCCGTGGGCACTATCATTTGCATTTTACCACGGAAAGGGGCAGCTTACAATGAACAATGAAGAACTTGCAATGGCAATCAAAACCGGGGAGCGGGATAAGCTGCTTCCCCTCTGGGATCAAGTGCGGCGCTTTGCCTATCAGCAGGCCCGCCGGTGGGCGGCAGCAGGGCGCGGAGGTATCACCGTCGAGGACCTGGAGCAAGAGGCGTTCCTGGCCCTCCTGGATGCCCTGGAGCGCTGGAGGCCGGACGCTGGGCCGTTTCTGCCCATGTACGCCTTGCGGCTCAAGGCGGCGTTTACATTGGCCACCGGGCAGCGAACACAGCGGGACCGCCTGGACCCGCTCCAGGGTTGCATATCTCTTGACGCTCCATTGACGGACGGCGAGGGAGACCTGCTTTACCTGGCCGACGTTCTACCAGATCAGCGGGCAGAGGAAGAACTGGAGAGCGTAGGGGAGCGGGACGCGGCAGCCCTGCGGAATGAGGCGATACGGCAAGCGCTGGAAGCCCTCCCAGCGGACCAGCGCCGGGTGATAGTCCTGAAATACTGGCACTGTCAGCAAGTGGAGAACAAGACCCACCAGGCGGCCCTGCGGGCTCTCAGACGGCCCGCCGTGTCCCGGGGGTTGCGGCAGTACATGACCCCCGTGTAAACCAGCGGAAAACGATAGAAACCACCAGCGGAGGTGATAAAAACGACACCACGAAAAGAACGAGCTTTGCAGGCGCTCCTGGTAAACCGCACCCAGGCAGAGGCAGCAAAGGCCGCCGGGATCAGTGAAACCAGCCTGCGGGAGTACATGAAAGACCCGGAGTTTGTCGAGCGATACCGGCAAGCCTGCGGTGATATGCTGCGGGATGCAGCCCAGCAGGCCCGGCAAGGCATTGCACCGGCCCTGGATGCCCTGCGGGAGATTACAGAGACACCAAAGAACCCACAAGCCCGGATTCTGGCCGCCCGGTCTATTCTGGAATATGCCCTTAAGCTGACGGAGCGGGTGGACATCCTGGAGCGGGTGGAAGCCCTGGAAAAATCGATTAAGGAGGCCGTACAGTGAACCTATTGAAACGACTTTGCCACCTGGAGGCGTTGACAGCACAGGCTCAGGCAGGAAAGACAGTTTTCATCCTGGAGGACGGCTCCCGCTTTCTCACTGATGCCGATCCCCTCACCTACCTGCTCCAGCATGGCCCCCAGAGCCCCCGGGGCCGGATCGTCGGATATGAGCACACGGAGGGGCGGGAGGTGGACCCCATTTCCCGCTCCGTGGGTGAGTGTATCAATGAGCTGTTTTCCTAAACAAAAAACCCCTCACTCTTGCGAGTGAGGGGTTTTTCTGTGCGCCAGAAAGGCAGGACGGGCGCATGAAGAAAGAAACTATCTTATTATACCATACACCAAGATAGAACACAAGTTCGGCGCTGCGGGGAGAACAAAGGCGGAACATTTATGGAACACAAACCGGCGAATTATTCCCCGGCCTTTTTCCCGGTGGCCGGGTTGATGCCCATACGCCAAGACCGTTTGTCCCGCTCCGCTTGATCGACCACCGCCCGCTCCACGAACTTGGAAACGGCCTCCCCGGTGGCCTCTGCGGCCTCCTGGGCAGTTTTCAGCGCTTCCGCGGGTAACTGGAGCCCCCCGGCCTGGGGACGCTCCTGGGCTCTGTCAGGGGCGACACGCCCCATTGCTTCATCTATGGCCCGGTTGATAAAGCCGTTGACGCTTTCGCCCTGGGCTTCTGCATGGGCTTTGATGACTTCCTTTTGACCTTTGGGGACAGTCAAGTTAATGCGGTCGTAGGCTTTCGCCATATACCTATTGATGCTTTCTGGGCTGTTCTTTCCTCCCACGGTATCACCTCCTTTTGGTTCATTATACCATAATATCATATATGCGTATATATGCTAAATTACCAAAAGCATATATACGCATTTGTGCATCATGCCATCTTGCATATATGCGTATATATGCTATAATAAGACCATGCAAGGGGGCAACACCCCGGGCCCGGTCAAGGCTGGAGAACAAATAGGGAGCGCAAGACAAGAGCCGGACAGGATACAAGGGACACAGAGAGGCAAGGAACCCTTAAGAGCCACCGGCCACCGGCCCACCATAAAGGAGGAAAAGAGTATGAGCACCAATGAACTGAACGCCACCGCGAAGGAGCTTCTTTCCGTCCGATCCATGATTGCGGAGCTGGAGGCAGAGGCCGAGGCCCTGACCGACCGCCTCAAGGCGGCGATGGTGGAGCGGGGAGAGGAAACCCTCCAGGGCGACGGCTGGAAAGCCACCTGGAAGAACGTGACCAGCAGCCGGTTCGACTCCAAGAAGTTCAAGGCCGACCATTCCGACCTGTACGCCCAGTACAGCAAAAAGACCACCACCACCCGCTTTTGCGTGGGAGCATGAGAAAAGCCCCTTGTATCAGCACCGACCAAAGCGAGATACAAGAGGCAGCCAATGACCACGGGGGCCTGGTGCATCCAGTGTACCACGGCCCCCTCCAAAAGACAAGGAGGAATTTTCAATGAATAAGACCATCACCATTTCCGCCGACCTGCTGGAGCGGGTCAAGACCATCCCCGGGGCCGCCGGGATGACGGATAGCCAGCTTGTTTCCACCTGCCTGGAGGCCGGGCTGGCCACCGCAGAGAAGGAGGAAACCACCGCCGCCCGCTCCACCCTGGTGAAGATCCTTTCGGCGCTGTCCGATGAAGCACTGGCCTATGTGTGGCGGCCTATCATGTACGCCTACCTCTGGACGGACTGCCACGGCCACGACAAGCTCACAGATGATGATATGCGCCGTATTCACCTTTTTGGGATGCTTGCCAACGGCTCCCCGGTGGCGGTGGAGCGCCTGGACAAGTGGCGTCGTGCCGTGGAGCAGAACATGGGGAAGGAGGCGCTGGCATGACTCTGGAAGAGATCACGGCGGAGATTAACCGCTTGATGGAGCGGCTCAACTACCGGCAGTTAGAACTTGTTCTTGATATAGTAAGACTGATTTTGAAGTGAGGGGGTGATAGCATGACAGAAGCCGATAAAATGCGCCGGTACATCGAGCGCACCGGGGAGAAGTTCCCAAGCGCCTACCACCTGAGCATGGGAGAGCTGGAGGCCCTAAAGGGAATGGGCAGGCTGGAGGCCCTGGCCCTTGCCTTTGAGTATGGCCGGGCAAAGGGTTTTCGGTATTCCAAAAAGGTGGAGGAAGCATAACACGCAAGACCAGAGCGGGGGACCGTAACAGGCCCCCGCTTTTCTTGCCCTCAGAAAAACCGACACCAAAACCGACACCACCACCAAAAAACCGACACCGCAACCATACGACAACACACAACAAGCTACGATAAGCAAAACGGGGAAAACCGTTGCGGCGCAAGAATTTCCAAAGGGTGAATTTGGGCGAATTTGGTATAGTTTGAAAGCGCGTCAATATTTGGTAAGGATGAGGTCGGCAGTTCGAATCTGCCTAGCAGCTCCAAAAATCCTCGAGAACTTTGGTTTTCGAGGATTTTTTGTTTTTAAACCCTGTGGATTATTTTAACTGTTTTAACTGAGAGAAAAAAGCAAAAAGAATGCAAACGTACCAGATAGAAAGCGATTTCTGTCCGGTACGTTTTTTCTTTCTGTCATATTACCAACCACATAAACCTTGTACAATCCTCATTGTTTTGCTATGACGCGTGTACAGGGAGGGATTTTATCAAAATACGAATATTCCAGACAAAGGCGGCGTCTTAATGCCGTCTTAATATATGCCTTCATACGTTAATACCTCCTTTAGACGATGTGTAGATAATAAGAGTATAAAGATGAGATAAAGGTGTATTAAGAGGTGGAGGCTTATGTGGCGGCTTTTACATAAAAACAATAAGTCCCCGTTCCGGATTATTATATTTGGGTTTCTGCTGGTTATTTTCATGGGAAGTTTTCTTCTCATGCTGCCTGTATCAACAAAAACGGGGGAGTGTACCCCCTTTTTGGATGCGCTGTTCACTTCCACGTCTGCTGTTTGTGTTACAGGCTTGGTGATCCATGATACCGCCACCTATTGGTCCAACTTCGGGCAGTCCGTCATTATTCTGCTGATCCAGATTGGCGGCCTGGGCGTGATTACGGTGGCGGGTGCGTTCGCGATTCTCTCGGGCAGAAAGATCGGACTGATGCAGCGCAGCACCATGCAGGAAGCGATTGCGGCGCCAAACGTGGGGGGAATCGTACGGCGGACCGGGTTTATTCTAAAAACGGCCCTGGCGGTGGAGCTGTTCGGCGCGGTGCTGCTCTTTCCGGTGTTTTTTCGTGAGTTTGGACTTTTAAAGGGCGCGTGGTATTCGCTCTTTCATTCCATTTCCGCCTTTTGCAATGCAGGCTTTGATTTAATGGGGGTAAAAGCCCCCTTTTCTTCCCTGACGGATTATGCAGGCAATCCTGTCATCCCCATTGTGATCGCACTGCTCATCGCCATTGGCGGCATTGGCTTTTTGACCTGGGAAGATATCCGGACAAACGGCCTGCATTTTCAAAAGTATCGCATGCAGAGCAAAGTTATTCTTACGGTGACAGGCGCTTTGATTCTGATTCCCACCATCTATTTTTTCCTGTTTGAATTTACTCAGGCGCCAATGGGAGAGCGGGTCCTGTTATCCTTCTTTCAGGCGGTTACACCAAGGACCGCTGGGTTTAATACCGCAGATTTAACAGCCCTGAGCGAGACCGGACAGTTTGTGATCATCATTCTCATGCTGATTGGCGGCTCTCCCGGTTCCACCGCAGGCGGTATGAAAACCACCACCTTCGCGGTCCTGTTGGCCAACACCCTGGCGGTGTTCCGGCGCAGGGAGCATCCAAGCTTTTTTGACCGTCGGTTATCAAACGAAGTGGTATCCCAGGCATCGACCATTTTGATCATGTACTTAGTGCTGTTTTTAACGGCCGGACTGGTCATCAGCCGAGTGGAAAACCTGCCTGTTCTCACCTGTTTGTTTGAGACGGCATCGGCTATTGGCACCGTGGGACTTTCCTTGGGCATCACCCCACAGCTCAGCAG
The DNA here is from genome assembly GCF_041925195.1 of Flintibacter porci. Classification (NCBI taxonomy): domain Bacteria; kingdom Bacillati; phylum Bacillota; class Clostridia; order Eubacteriales; genus Flintibacter; species Flintibacter porci. Next base: position 360,953 of record NZ_JBHEVB010000001.1, on the reverse strand, counting down.
CATTTCCCATTTGCTTTTGATCGCACTCATGTTTTTTGGACGCGTGGGAGGTCTGACCTTGATTTTTGCAGCCCTGTCTCATGTACAAGGCAACAGCGCCAGACTTCCCCAGGAACGAATTACCGTAGGATAACGGTGTAACGGAGGAGTTATGAAAACAATTTTATTGATTGGTTTAGGCCGCTTTGGACGCCATATTGCGATGAAACTGAACGAATTAAATCACCAGGTCATGGTGGTAGATAAGGATGAAGCCAGAGTCGATGCGGTCCTTCCTTTCGTCACCAATGCCCAGATTGGAGACAGCACCAGTGAGGAGTTTCTTACTGCCATAGGCGTCAGAAATTTTGATCTGTGTATTGTGGCGATTGGAGATAACTTTCAAAGTTCCCTGGAAACAGCCTGCCTCTTAAAGGAGTTAGGCGCCAAAAAAGTGATTGCACGGGCAGAGCGGGATGTGCAGGCAAAATTTCTGCTGCGCAATGGTGCCGATGAAGTGGTCTATCCGGAAAAGCAGATGGCCATTTGGACCGCGATTCGTTATAGCTCTGATCATATTTACGATTATATTGCGCTGGGAGATGACCACGCTATCTTTGAAATCGAAGTTCCAAGCAGCTGGGTAGGGAAGACCATTGGACAGCTGGATGTAAGAAGACGATACAATGTGAACATTATGGCGGTAAAGCAGAACGGAAAGTTTGCCATGACGGTGATCAAACCCGATACCTTCTTGCCCGAGCACAGTACCGTTCTGGTTTTGGGAACACAGCGCGATATTCAAAAATGTTTTCACATATAACAGCTGCCCGTATTGGGAGAGGAAGTGGCATCCATGAAAGCATTTGTGGAAGGACTCGTTTTGCTTGGAGGATTTTTGGCAGTTGCGGCATTTTGCTACTACGCGGTTTCCAAGCTGGGAGACTTTCTGGATCAGAACCAGGCAGACGGAGATGCAGCATATGACCAGTGGGAGGAGCAAGGGGACCTGAACATTGCGGCGGCAAACCCCTGGGCGATGCAGGCGGGGTCTCAGGTGCTGAAGGACATGAAGCGGGAACACCCCAATTTGCATTGTACCCTTTCCATGGGGGAGGAGCCGGAACTGCTGCATGCTCTGGGCGCAGGGGATGTAGATATTGTCATCCTGTATTCCAAAGCAGAGCGGAACAAAGCGGTGCGGCAAAGGGAGGTCATGCTTCCGGCTCAGCCGTTTATCAATGAGGACGGCGTGAAAATCACGCCCATTCATCCGGCCATGCAAAGCCAATTTGTTGCCTGGAACAATCAGGACCGCCGGCCCTTTATTCTGGAATTCGTGCAGAAGCTTTGCGGACAGGGAGCGTAGCAGTATGCTATAATAATTCCGCTGGAAGGGGGGACTGCAATGGCTGCCGAGAAGCACATGGGAGATCAGGCAAAAAAACAAGGAAAGCTGACGATTTTTGCAAGCTATTTTTCCGGCGCCGGAAAAAGCTGCGCGATGCTGAAGGCGGCGCAGGAGGCCAAGGCGGCCGGGGTAGATGTGGTGATTGGCCTGAGTCCCTCGGAGCAGTGGCCTGACACCGAAGCATTGGCGGCGCGCTTTGAGCACGTGCCCTGCAGCACGACGCAGCCAAACGGGCAGTCGGACGATGACATGAGCCTGGACGCCTGTCTGGAACGACGGCCGCAGCTCATTTTAATTGATGAGCTCTCCCACAGAAATGCGGACAATTCCCGCCACAGGAAACGCTATCAGGACATCGAGGAGCTGCTGAAAGCGGGCGTAGACGTTTATACCACGCTGGATATTCAGCATATCGAAAGCATTCAGGATTCTGTGTTTTCCATTTTGAAAACCCCCATTTTGGAGCGTATTCCGGATCATGTATTTGACCGGGCGGCCCAGGTAGAGTTTATTGATGTTGAGCCGGAACGGCTGCAGCAGCGGCTGCTGCAGCAAAAGAAGGGAGCATTGCTTTCTAGCTGCTCGTTATCCCAATTAAGCGCCCTTCGGGAAGTGGGGCTGCGCCGCTGCGCGGATCGGGCGGCGTTATACACCCGGGTCAATCACAGCCAAACAGGATACCGCACCCATGAGCATATTCTGGTGTGCCTGTCCTCCGCTCCGTCCAATGAGAAAATTATCCGTACAGCAGCCCGAATGGCGGGAGCTTTTCGATGCGGCTTTACGGCGTTGTTTGTGGAGACAAAAGAGTTTCAGTGGATCACGCAGGCTGATAAAGAGCGGCTCCAGGCCAATATTCATCTGGCCCAGCAGTTGGGAGCATCGGTTGAGACGGTTTATGGAGACGATGTGGCATATCAGATTTCGGAATTTTCCCGTTTGTCCGGAGTCACCAAAATCGTACTGGGCCGCAGCGGAATGCCCCGCCCATGGCTTAGAAAGGCATCCTTAACCGAACGCTTGATTGAGCTTACCCCTGAATTGGATATCCACATCATTCCGGACAACGGATTAAACAAGCATTTTTCGGCCAAGCATTGGGAAATCATGCATATGCCGGCTATATCTATCCTGGATTTGCTGAAAAGTGCTTTGATTCTTGTTTTAGCGACTGTCATAGGATTCCTGTTTTACCATTGGGGCTTGACGGAGGCCAATATCATTACCCTTTATATTTTGGGGGTCATGCTGGTTTCCGTGTCCACCAAAAGTTCGATCTGCAGCTTTATTGCCTCCATCGTCAGTGTGCTGACATTCAATTTCTTTTTCACGGAACCCAGGTTTTCTCTGCATGCCTATGACAGCGGATACCCGGTTACCTTTCTGGTCATGTTCCTTGCCTCGCTGATTACCGGTTCGTTGGCCTCGAAACTGAAGTCCCATGCCAAGCGCTCCGCGCAGGTGGCGTGGCGGACAAAGCTTCTGTTTGAAACCGACCAGAACCTTCAAAAGGCAGGCAATCAGGAGGAAATTATTTCTGTTACGGCAAGGCAGCTGCTGAAAATCTTTCAACGGGACATCGTTGCATACCGCGTCCAGCAAGAAGAACTGATGGGACCGGAAGTCTTCCTGTTGGATCAGACCACGCCTACGGACAGCTACACCACGCAAAAGGAGCAGGAAGTGGCACGGTGGGTCCTTACCAATAACAAACGGGCGGGAGCGGGAACGGAGACCCTTTCCGACGCCTGCTGCACCTATCTGTCGGTCCGCACAGGCAAACAGGTATATGGAGTGGTAGGTATCGCCGCATCGGATAAGCCGCTGGATTCCTTTGAAACCAGTATTCTTTTTTCTGTTTTGGGAGAATGTGCGCTTGCCCTTGAAAATCAGAAAAACCTGGAGGAAAAGGAAGCAGCCGCTGTATTGGCAAAAAATGAACAGCTCCGTGCCAATCTACTGCGTTCCATTTCCCACGATCTGCGTACACCGCTGACTTCCATTTCGGGAAATGCCAACAATCTGCTTTCTAACGGGAACTTGTTTGATACAAAGACCAAGGAACAGATGTATACCGATATTTATGATGATGCCATGTGGCTCATCAACCTGGTGGAGAATCTGTTGTCCGTCAGCCGTTTGGAAGAGGGGCGGATGAACCTGCATGTATCCACAGAGCTGATGGATGAGATCGTTGCGGAAGCCCTTCGGCACATTAACCGCAAGAGCGTAGAATACCACCTGAATGTGCAAAGCAGCGAAGAATATCTCCTGGTGCAGGTGGATGCCAAGCTGATCATTCAGGTGATCATCAATATTGTGGATAATGCCATCAAGTATACGCCGCCAGGGTCTGAAATCGATATTGGGTGGCGGAAACAAGGAAACTTTGTCTATGTTTCCGTGTCCGACAACGGCCCGGGGATTCCGGACCAGGCCAAGCCCCATATTTTTGATATGTTTTACAGTGTGTCCAATCAGATTGCCGACAGCCGCCGCAGTATGGGGCTGGGCTTGGCGCTGTGTAAATCGATTATCAACGCACATGGAGGAGAAATTACCGTCACGGATCAATTGCCCCATGGTTCCATCTTTACATTTTCTGTCCCAGCCGGGGAGGTAGAGCTGCATGAATAAACCCTTGATTTTAGTGGTTGAGGACGATACACCGGTCCGAAACTTAATTACCACCACATTAAAAGCCCATGATTACCGGTTTTTGACCGCGGCAAACGGAGAATCTGCTGTTTTGGAGGCGTCCTCTCATAATCCGGATATTATTTTGCTGGACCTGGGGCTGCCGGATATAGACGGGGTGGAGGTCATCCACAGAGTCCGCTCCTGGTCCAATTTGCCCATCATCGTCATCAGTGCCCGGAGCGAAGACACCGATAAGATCGACGCGTTGGATGCCGGTGCCGATGATTACTTGACAAAGCCCTTTTCTGTGGAAGAATTGCTGGCTCGGCTGCGAGTGACACAGAGACGATTGGCAGCGCTTCAGGTTGGTGCAGCAAATACAGAAGCGGTATTTACAAACGGGAAGCTGAAGGTGGACTATGCAGCTGGATGTGCATTTTTGGATGGGCAGGAGCTCCACTTGACCCCCAGCGAGTATAAGCTGCTGTGCTTGCTGTGCAAAAATGTGGGGAGGGTACTGACCCACACATTCATCACACAACAGATTTGGGGCCGGAGCTGGGAAAATGACGTTGCCTCTCTTCGCGTGTTTATGGCAACGCTGCGTAAGAAGCTGGAAAAAGAACCTGGCTCACCCCAGTATATTCAGACGCACATTGGCGTTGGGTATCGTATGATGAAAGTGGAATAGCCGAATGGCGGCAAAAATGGACTTCGGTTCAAGCGCACCGGATAGGAAGAGGTTCCTGTCCGGTGCGCTTTTTGTTTTCTATTTTCTTTTTTTGAAACGATGGTACACTGAACTACGAATATAAGGATAGATAAAGGGCGGTGAGACAGTGGGAGAGGAACAAAAGTGGATTCGGGACATTCAGCGCCGAGGGTCCCGGCAGGCGGCGGACAAGTTGGTTCGGGCCTACTATGACGAGATATATCGCTTTGCACACCGTCAGCTGGGCCACAAGGAGGATGCCTTGGATTTGACGCAGAACGTTTTTCTGGCGGTTCTCCGGGCACTTCCCACCTTTGACGGCCGGAAAGCGTCCTTTCGTACCTGGCTGTACCGCATCGCCGCCCATAAGGCCATCGACTGCCGCCGGAAGGTCCGTGGTAATGTCATGCCGCTGGAGGAGACAGAGGCGCCCGACCAGACCGACTTTGCAGCCCAGGTCCAGGACCGGGACCTGTTGGACCGCCTGGAAGCCTACGTGGCCCAGCTGGAGCCGGACACCCAGGTGGTGTACCGCCTGCGGATTTACGGAGAGCGCACCTTTCCTGAGATCGCCGCCATTCTGGGCCAGCCGGAGGCGGCGGTAAAAACCCGATACTACCGGCTGATGACCCGGCTGAGAAAGGAGTTTGGATGATATGGAGCGTTGGAATGAACCGATGCTGGAACCGTGGGAGCGGGAGGCCGCCATCTCGGCCATTCTGGACCGTGGATTGGTCCCGAAACCGGGGATTGGACTGCTTCTCCGTACTGCCCTGAATGCCCAGGTGCTCTTTTTTGGAGTAGTAGACTGCATCTTTTTGAGCATCCTGGCGGCAGTGGTGCTGATGATCCCCCTTCTGGCTGCCGTACTCCAACAGGCCTCCCCGGCTCCCATGCTCTTTTTGGCCTCTCCGGCGCTGTATGCCCTGCTGCTGGGGCTGACGGCCTGGAAAGAATCCCAGTCTGGCCTGCTGGAGTGGAAGCAGACCTGCCGCTTGTCCCTCCAGACCGTATCCGCCCTGCGGATGATCGTGTTCGGCGGCGGCTCCGTTCTGGTGTGGGTGCCGGTCAACCTGTGGCTGTGGAGCGCCCTGGGGAGAGCGCTGCCCCTGAGCTGGATGCTGGGGGTGTCCCTGTCCAGTCTGTTTCTCTATGGTCTGCTGTCCCTGGTGTGCCTGGAGAGAATGGGACGGGGGCGTCTGGCAGCTCCTGCTGTTATCTGGGCGGCGCTGGGGGGACTTCTGTTGGCCTGGGACGGGGCGTCGGCCTGGCTGGCCGCCCTGCCTGGAGCAGTATTCCTGGTGCTGGCCGGGGCGGCGCTGGCCCTGTATCTGCTGGAATTAAAACGGTTCTGCCTGGGGCAGAGGAGAGGAGAAGCCTATGCTGTCAGTTGAGCATGTGACCAAGCGTTACGGGAAATTTACCGCTCTGGAGGACGTGAATCTGGCCTTCCAGCCGGGGGTGTATGGGCTGCTGGCGCCCAACGGAGCGGGCAAGACCACCCTTATCAAGCTGCTGGCCACCCTGCTGTTTCCCACGGAGGGGAAGATTTTGTGGGATGGGGAGGACATCCACGCCCTGGGAGCGGAATACCGGGGGCTGCTGGGCTATCTGCCTCAGGACTTTGGATTTTATCCATCCTACACCGCCCGGCAGTTCCTCCGCTACGCCGCTGCCCTCCAGTGCCTGCCCAAACGGGAGGCAGAACAGCGCATCTCAGAGCTGCTGGACCTGGTGGGCCTGGCCGACGCGGCGGACAAGAAGCTGAAAACCTTCTCCGGCGGCATGCGCCAGCGGGTGGGCATTGCCGTTGCCATGCTCACCGACCCCAAGCTGCTGCTGTTGGACGAGCCCACCGCCGGACTGGACCCCCGGGAGCGGGTGCGGTTTCGAAACCTGATCCACGCTCTGGCCGCTGACCGCATCGTGATCTTGTCCACCCACATTGTCTCCGATATTGAGACCATTGCCGGGCAGATCGTCATGTTTAAGGACCATAAGCTCTACTGCTGTGACAGTCCCGCCAAGATCTGTGCCCAGTGGAAGGGAAAGGTGTGGCAGGTGCCGGCGGAGTACCAGCTATCTCCGGAACAGCTTCTTCTCAGTGAGGGGCAGAGTGAGAGCGGTCCGGTGCTGCGGATTCTGTCCGACGCACCTCCGGCAGGGGCCGTCTCCGTGACCCCCAGCCTGGAGGACGCCTTCCTGGCCATCTACCGGGAGGAGGGGCGGGTATGAGGCTGGCGGTGTGGGAGTGGCGGAAGCTGTTCAGCCTGCCCGCCCTGTGGGTGTTTGTGGGGCTGTGCCTGGCGCTCAACGGACTGCTGCTGTCCTCTCCCTCTGCCATGGACCGGGCCTTTTTTAACGATACCTCGGCGGATGCCGCCCGGCTGGGCCAAAGGGTGGACGACGAGTTTCAGACGGGGCTGGCTGCCCTGCCGGACACGGAGAACCGGGAGCTTTTGCGCCAGTCGGTGGTGGGGCTGGAGAACACCTTGGAGGACTACGATACCGGAGAACTGACGAACTTTTACCAGAGCCTGATGGAGGGGGACCGCCTGGCCCAGAGCTGGATGGCCTGGAAGTATGAGCTGCTCCAGGAGCGGGTGGATCACCTGGCCCAGACCGGCGCTGCCCTGGACCTGTATGCGGGTCCTATCACCCATGACAGCCATCAGTACTTCTATAACACCCTGTTTCGGGTGCTGCTTACCGAGAGTGTCCTGTTGGGCCTGCTGTGCGCCCTGTATCTGGTGGGGTATGAGGGTCTGAGCGGCACCCAATCCCTGGCCTGTGTCAGCCGGACCGGGCGGAGGCTGTGGAAACATAAGACACTGGCCGCTTTGGCGGCCGCCCTGGGGCTGTATGCCCTGCTGGCTCTATTTACCCTGGGACCCTACCTGCTGTTGTGGGACTACCGCGGCATCTGGGACAGCAGCGTATCCAGCCAGTTCAACTATTTTGTGGATATGCTCTACTCCCGCCCCTTCCTCACCTGGGCGGACTTCACGGTGGGGAGCTATTTTGCCGCCATGATCGCGGCTGGTGGAGGGCTGGTGGCGGTCTTTACTCTGATCGGGGCTGTGGCGGGCCTGCTCATCCGGCACACCTACGGGGCCGCCATCGCCGCGGCGGCCTTCTGCGCCCTGCTGCTGGGCCTGTCCTCCACACTGGCCAGTCTGGGGCTGTGGAGCGCTTATCTGCTCACAACCTTTTCTCCGGTGTGCCTGTGGCTTGCCATCAACGGCTGGTTTACCGAATTGGGGCAGATGGGGCTGGTTCCCTGGCAGGAGACGGTGGGTCTGGCTCTGAATCTGCTGGTGTGGAGCGGGATTGCTCTGCTGGCGCTGAGACGGTTTGGACGAAAGGATGTGGCGTGAATGGCCCTGCTGAGATGGGAACTGAAAAAGATCTGGCGGCCCGGCCTGCTGCTGGCCATTGCCCTCGTTGGGGCAATATTTTATCAGGTCCGGACCGGCTTTTACCTGGAGTATTTCAATAGCGGCAGCAGCTGGGGAGCGGCACAGGTCCAGTTGGCCTACGGCTGGTTGGAGATCTATGGGAATACCATAGAGCCGGAGGAGCGGCCCGGGCTGGACGAACAGCTGGCGGAGCTGAAGGCGGAGTTTGCTGGGCAGGTGGCACAGATCCCAGGGGCGGCAGAGGCGGGAATTACCGATTATGCGAGCTACGCGGCCTGGGCGGAGACATATAATGCCAGTACTTGGTCTGACGAGGCAAATGCGTTGGACTGGGAGATCTATGAAAACACCAATCGGGTCATGCTGGGCTCGCTGGTGGAGTTCATGGAGGGGTATGACTTTCTAAGCGGCGGGGGGTCTATTCTGGATTGGGGCGGAGATATCAGCGAGGATTCCCCGGCCCATCAGGCCAGTGTGCAGAGAATTGAGCAGGCCGAGGCGCAGGGCGTCTACGGTTTTTGCCCAGCACCGTGGTGGAAAACACGGATGAATTCTTCCACTATTTTGCCATCTGGTGCGCCTTCAGCGGAGTGCTGCTGATTTCGCCCACCTTGGTGCGGGACGGGCTCCACCGTACCCGGGCCATGCAGTGGACTTCACGCCGGGGGCGGCGGGTGCTGAACGTCCAGATGGGAGCGGCCCTGCTGTCCGGGCTGCTGCTTACGCTGCTCAACTGCGCCGTCTACCTGGGGCCATTTCTATCCACCGGAGCGATGAAGTTTTGGAATTGTCCCATGGTCAGCGTGTGGAGGGAGAGCTACCCCTGGTTCGACTGGACCTATGGCCAGTATCTGCTGGCCCTGTTGGGGCTGACGGTTGTGCTCAGTTTGGCGGCCTGTGGGTTTACCGTGGTTCTCTCCCAGTTCAGCGGCAGCTATGTGGCCATGCTTCTCAAGGCGATTCCCCTGATCGTGGTACTATGCTGGGGACTGGTGCCCTGGGTGATGATGGGAGCGGGGCGTTTTTCCAACGATCCGGTCCGGCTTGCCGGCCTACCGGGAGCGGAGTTTGTCTGCGGCGTTCTGGCCGCTTTGGCGGCGCTGGGGCTGTGCGGCTGGACCTGCCTGCGGCAGCGGCGGCAGGAGTTGATGGGGTAAGAGTGCCCCTGTTTTATATTAAAAAAAGACGGATAGCAGCAAAAAGATCAAAGCGGGACAGAAAAATCACACGTTCTGTCGGCTTTGCTCTTTTGTTGATTTAAGTCATGGCTGTTCAGGGCAAACGCTGCATTTCTCTGGCCTGTTTTCGGTTCAGGCAGATATAAAATCCCACATTTAAGAGAATACCCACCGCTGTGGAGGCCGGCGCGGCAAGGCCGATGTTTGTCAAACTGGCGTTGGGCTGAATGCTCATCACGTACGCCAGAGGAAGGCGGACGAGCAGGGTTTGTACCAAACCCTGGACCATGACCCAGACAGTCTTTTGATTGCCGTTAAAATAGCCCACCATGCTGAATAAAACGGCTGTCACAATGGTTTCCGGGGCAAAGCCCTTCAGGTAGTCAAATCCGCATTGAATGACAGCGGCGTCAGTGGAGAAAAAGCCGGCAAGGACATCGCCCTTGAGCATGACCAGGGCAAAGACCACGCAGCCAAATCCAAGCCCTACGCCGATCCCGGTAAACATAGACTGCTTGGCTCGCTTGGGATTGCCCGCCCCAATATTCTGAGAGACAAAGGAGGCCATGGACTGCATCAAGGCACTGGGCACCAGCATGGCAAAGTTGACGATCTTGCTGGCCACACCGTACCCGGAGGAAGCCTCCAGCCCCAGGCGGTTGACAAAGGCGCACAGAGCCAGGAAGGAGAGCTGGGTCAAAAATTCCTGGAGAGCCAGGGGCAGGCCGATGGCAAGAAATTTGCGGCACTGTGGGTTAAAGCGGAAGTCGGAGCGTTTTAGGGAGAAGGGGAGGCCTTTTTTCAGCAGAATTACCACCGCGCATATCACGCTGATGGTCTGGGCAAAAACGGTAGAAAGGGCGGCGCCTGCCGCATCCATATGAAGCCCCGCCACCAGGAAAAGATCGCCGAAGATGTTGACCACACAGGCCACCAAAACGAACAGAAGAGGAGATTTGCTGTCGCCCAGGCCTCGAAAGATAGCGGAGAGGAGGTTATAGGCCACAATAAAGAAAATGCCGCTTCCGCAGATACGAATATAGCTCACGGTGAGATCCAGAGATTCTTTGGGAGCCTGCATCAGGATGGAAATGGGCCGGGCAAAACACACCAGAAGAATGCACAACCCCACAGAGATCAGCGCAAACACCAAGGCGCCGCCCCCCAGAAGAGGAGCGATCTGTTCCGGCCGCTTTTCGCCCAGATACCGTGCGATCAGAACGGTAATGCCCATGGCAAGCTGTGTTACCACAAAAGTGACTAAATTCAGCACCTGGCTTCCGGTAGAGACAGCCGAAAGGCCGGATGTGGAACCAAACCGGCCCACAACCAACAGGTCGACAGCTCCGTAAGCAGCCTGCAAAATGAGTGCGCAAGGATGGGCACCATAAACCAAAACAGCTTTTTTAAAATGCTGCCCTGAGTAAAATCAGCGTTCTGATGATTCAACGGTGATCCCTCCCTTGGACATGACTTCATAAAAGCGCTCAATGGTTTGAATGGTGCAGGCGGCATCCTCCTGGGAAATATCGCTGAGGAGCGGGGCAAGACGGCTAAAATATTGCTCGTTGTACCGTTTGGACAGCTGTTTTCCTGCCTGGGTGACGGAAATGTATGTGATGCGCCCGTCCTCAGGAGAGGTTTGCTTGCAGAGATAGCCCTTGGCCTGCATTTCCTTCACGGTTCGGGTCACGCCCGGGCGGGGCAGATTCAACGCATCGCTGATATCGGACACTTTCACCCGAGTTCCCTGTTGTTCCAGTGATTCAATGGTATCCAGATAGTGAATATAGGACGGAGTGACGCCTTGCGGCAGCGCCGGAAGCAGGTCCCGGATCCGCTTGGCCTGATAGCACGCATCAAGCAGTGCCTTGATTGTCTTGATTTCCATTTATATGCCCTCCATATAGTTACCATTGGTAATTATATGGAGGGCGATTTTGTTTGTCAAGGGTTTAGTTTCGAAGAGAATGGTCCCTGTATTGGAAAAAAGAAGAGGATGCCGTAAGAGCCACAGGCAGAGCAGGCCGCTTTCCCGTTGACAAAACGAGGAAAGATGTGCCTTGAAAATATGAACAGGCCATAGTATAATAGCCGCTGGCGAAAAGCCAAAAAATGCGCTGCATCCTCCGTGGAGAGGAGCGGCAGCAGGAGGAATTGAATATGGGTAAGACAAAGACGAAGCTCACGTATCTCATTGAACTGGCGCTGCTGGTGGGCATCCTGCTGATGATGAACATCACAGGTCTGGCCATGATCCCGCTGCCCGGACAGTATGCGTCCATTATGACGGTGCCGGTGGCCGTGGGAGCCATGATGCTGGGGCCTCTGGCCGGCGGTGTTCTGGGCGGTGTGATGGGCTGTATCAGCTTTTACACGGCCATCAAGACCGGGTTCAGCACCCTGTTTCTGGCGGGCTACACCGGCGGCACGGTGGTACTGCTGAGCTTTGTAAATACGATCATTCCCCGCATCCTGATGGGCATCTGTGTGGGCTGGATTTTCCGGGCCGTGCACAAGATCGACCGGAGCAAGACCATCTCCTACTACATCGGAGGACTGGCTGCGCCGGTGCTGAACACCCTGTTCTACATGACGGTGCTGGTGATTATCTTCCTGAACGCCCCCACGCTCCAGGCCCTCTTGGGGGAGGAGCTGATGGCCAAGTTCCAGGACAACATCCTGTTGTTTGTGGCCGCCTATGTGGGCATCCAGGCCGTGATCGAGGCGGTGCTGGGCTGCGTGATCAGCGGCTCGGTGTGTAAGGCGCTGCGGGTCGTAATGAAGCAATAAGAGACGGAGGAGACCGGCCGGACGGCAGGTCTCCTCCGATTTTTTACAGGGCTTCCTGAAAACAGAAATTTTGTGCAGCGCACAAAGGAGCATTGACAGCGGTCTGTTTTCATGGTATAAAGAAAATAATTTGACTGGAGTTTATCTGGCCAAGCATACTGGGACCACTCCTGCGGGAGTTAAGGCCATACGGACAGCCGGGTCCACTGCCGATTGGCGGGTATACCGCCTTATTGATTGAGTTAAAAGCTCAAATTTTATAAGTTGGTTACTTTATAACCGAAATGCGTATTTGCGCAGACTTGTGAAACGGTCAATAAGAGTAGTAAAAGTATCTTGTTGCTATATAGACTCTCAGTACCAGAATCATATTCCCCAAACCCTTCCGCACCCGAAGTCCCCGTTCCGGCGGGAAAATTGTAAAATCCTGGAGAGGGCAGGGCGGGCATATCTGCTGATTCAAACACAAGCTGTACAAATACAGCTTGTGTTTTTTTGTTTTGGTGAGGTGTTGGCCAATGGAAAAGGAACGTATTCTGGATCAAAACCGGGCCCCCATCTATGAGGCCCTGCAGACTTTTCGGCAGATGCGGGTGGTGCCCTTCGACGTGCCCGGCCACAAGCGGGGCCGGGGCAACCCGGAGCTGACGGAGTTTTTGGGGGAGCAGTGCGTCAGCATTGACGTAAACAGCATGAAGCCCCTGGACAACCTGTGTCACCCCATCTCCGTCATCCGACAGGCGGAGGAGCTGGCCGCCGACGCCTTCGGGGCTGCCCACGCCTTTTTGATGGTGGGCGGCACCACCAGCTCGGTACAGACCATGGTGCTGTCGGTATGCAAGCGGGGGGACAAGATCATCATGCCCCGCAACGTCCACCGCAGCGTTATCAATGCCCTGGTGCTGTGCGGCGCCATTCCCGTGTATGTAAACCCGGAGGTGGACCACCGCCTGGGCATCTCCCTGGGTATGAAGCGGGAGCAGGTGGCCAAGGCCATCCGGGAGAACCCGGACGCAGTGGCGGTGCTGGTGAACAACCCCACCTACTACGGCATCTGTTCCGACCTGCGCTCCATTGTGAAGATGGCCCACGAGGCGGGGATGTACTGCCTGGCCGACGAGGCCCACGGCACCCACTTCTACTTCGGCGAAAATATGCCGGTCTCCGCCATGGATGCCGGAGCTGATATGGCGGCGGTGTCCATGCACAAAAGCGGCGGTAGCCTCACCCAGTCCAGCCTGCTGCTCACCGGTCCGTCCATCCAGGAGGGCCACGTGCGCAAGATCATCAACCTGACCCAGACCACCTCCGGCAGCTATCTGCTCATGTCCAGTCTGGACATCAGCCGCCGGAACCTGGCCCTGCGGGGCAAGCAGGTGTTCCGCCAGGTGGTGGCCATGGCGGAGTATGCCCGGGAGGAAATCAACGCCGTGGGCGGCTACTACGCCTTCGGCCGGGAGCTGGTGAACGGGGACTCCATCTTCGACTTTGACCCCACCAAACTCTCCGTCCACACCCGGGACATCGGCCTGGCGGGCATCGAGGTCTATGACCTCCTGCGGGACGAGTATGACATCCAAATTGAGTTTGGCGACATCGGCAACATCCTGGCCTACCTGTCCATCGGCGACCGGTACCAGGAGCTGGAGCGGCTGGTGAGCGCCCTGGCGGAGATCCGCCGCCGCTACCAGACCGACAGCAGCGGCCTGATGAATCAGGAGTACATCGACCCCGAGGTGGTCACCAGCCCCCAGGAGGCCTTCTACGCCGACAAGGAGAGCGTCCCCCTGGAGGACAGCGTAGGCAAGGTGTGCAGCGAGTTTGTCATGTGCTATCCCCCGGGCATCCCCATCCTGGCTCCCGGCGAGCGTATTACCAAGGAAATTCTGGAGTACATCCAGTACGCCAAGGCCAAGGGCTGTTCCATGACCGGCCCCGAGGACCCGGACATTGAGCACATCAACATTCTGACCCAGGAGGTGGGCTGATGGAACTGTGGTTTAGTGAATTTCATACCCCTGACGTCAAGCACAGCCTGCGGGTCAACCGGCACCTCTACTCCAAGAAGAGCGACTACCAGCAGATCGACATCTACGACACCCCGGAGTTCGGCAAGGTGCTGACCCTGGACGGCAACGTGATGCTTACCGAGCGGGACGAGTTCATCTACGACGAGATGATCACCCACGTGCCCATGGCCGTCCACCCCAATGTCCAGGACGTGCTGGTCATCGGCGCGGGAGACGGCGGCGTGGTGAAGGAGCTGGCCCGGTACGAGTGCATCCAGTCCATCGACCTGGTGGAGATGGACGAGCAGGTGGTCAATGCCTGCCGCCAGTACCTGCCGGAAAACGCCTGCCGTCTGGACGACAAGCGGGTGCACATCTACTTTGACAACGCCCTGCGTTTCATCCGCCGCCGCAAGGCCCAGTACGACCTCATCATCGTGGACTCCACCGACCCCTTCGGCCCGTCCGAGGGCTACTTCACCCGGGAGTTTTACGGCATCTGCTACAACGCCCTGAAGGACGATGGAATTATGGTCAACCAGCAGGGCAGCCCCTTCTACCGCCACGACGCCCAGGCCATGCAGCGCAGCCACAAGCGCATCGTCAACACGTTCCCCATCAGCCGGGTCTACCAGGCCCACATCCCCACCTATGCCGCCGGCTACTGGCTGTTTGGCTTTGCCAGCAAGAAGTACCACCCCATCGATGACTTCGACCGGGAGAAGTGGCTCAAGCTGCATTTGAAAACCAAGTATTATACCGTCCGCCTCCACGCGGGAGCCTTCTTCCTGCCCGCGTTTCTGGAGGAGATGTTGGAGGAAGTAGAGTAATGAACCCGAATATTGAGACCTTTATCGGCTGCGATAGCAGCTTTGAAGAGGCGAACATTGTCCTCTTCGGCGCCCCCTTTGACTCCACCACCAGCTTCCGGCCCGGCGCCCGTTTCGGCTCTTCCGCCATGCGCCACGAGAGCTTCGGCCTGGAGACCTACAGCCCCTACCAGGACAAGGACCTCACCGACTGCCGTATCTTCGACAGCGGCGACCTGGAGCTGTGCTTTGGCAGCGCGGAGCTGGCCCTTCTGGACATTGAGACCCGGGCGGAGGATATCCTGGCCGCGGGCAAGCTGCCCCTGCTGCTGGGCGGCGAGCACCTGGTGACTCTGGGCAGCTTCCGGGCGGTCCAGCGGCGCTACCCCGATGTCCACGTCATCCACTTTGACGCCCACGCCGACCTGCGGGACGACTACCTGGGCGCCAAGCTCAGCCACGCCTGCGTCATCCGCCGCTGCCACGAGCTGGTGGGGGATGAGCGCATCCACCAGTTCTGCATCCGCAGCGGCGACCGGGAGGAGTTCCGCTTTGCCAAGGTCCACACCGACCTGCACCCCTTCGATTTCCAGGGCCTGGAGGAGCTGACCCGGTGGCTGGCTCTCAGCGGCACGCCGGTGTACTTCACCATCGATTTGGACTGCCTGGACCCCTCTGTCTTCCCCGGCACCGGTACCCCCGAGGCGGGGGGCGTCACCTTCCCCCAGCTGCTGGAGGCCATCCAGCTGGTGGCTAAGACCAACGTGGTGGGAGCGGATGTGAACGAACTGGCCCCCATGCTGGACCAGAGCGGCGTGTCCACCGCCACCGCCTGCAAGGTGCTGCGGGAGCTGCTGCTGGCCCTGTCCAAATAACGAAAAGCAAAAGGGGAAAAACCAATTTTTACGATAAAGGAGAATAAACTATGAGCAGAGTATTAGTCATCGGCTGCGGCGGCGTGGCCAACGTAGCCATCCGCAAGTGCTGCCAGGTCAGCGAGGTCTTTACCGAGCTGTGCATCGCCAGCCGCACCAAGTCCAAGTGTGACGCCCTGGCCGCCGAGCTGGCCGGCAAGACCGCCACCAAGATCACCACCGCCCAGGTGGACGCCGACAAGGTGGAGGAAGTGGTTGCCCTCATCAAGAGCTACCAGCCCGACCTGGTGATGAACATCGCCCTGCCCTACCAGGACCTGACCATCATGGACGCCTGCCTGGAGTGCGGCGTCAACTACATGGACACCGCCAACTACGAGCCCGAGGACATTGAGGAGCCCGAGTGGAAGGCAGCCTATGAGAAGCGCTGCAAGGAGAAGGGATTCTCTGCCTACTTCGACTACACCTGGCAGTGGGCCTACCGGGAGAAGTTTGAGAAGGCCGGCCTCACCGCCCTGCTGGGCTGCGGCTTTGACCCGGGCGTGACCCAGGCCTACTGCGCCTACGCCAAGAAGCACGAGTTTGATACCATCGACACCATTGACATTCTGGACTGCAACGGCGGCGACCACGGCTACCCCTTCGCCACCAACTTCAACCCCGAGGTGAACCTGCGGGAGGTGTCTGCCCCCGGTTCCTACTGGGAGGACGGCCACTGGGTGGAGATCCCCCCCATGAGCATCAAGCGGGAGTATGATTTTGACCAGGTGGGCATGAAGGACATGTACCTGCTCCATCACGAGGAGATCGAGTCCCTGGCCGAGAACATCCCCGAAGTGAAGCGCATCCGCTTCTTCATGACCTTCGGCCAGAGCTACCTCACCCACATGAAGTGTCTGGAGAACGTGGGTATGCTGTCCACCACCCCCATCGAGTTTGAGGGCCGGCAGATCGTGCCCATCAAGTTCCTCAAGGCCCTGCTGCCCGACCCCGCCAGCCTGGGTCCCCGCACCCACGGCAAGACCAACATCGGCTGCATTTTCACCGGTAAGAAGGACGGCAAGGACAAGACCTACTACATCTACAACGTGTGCGACCACCAGGAGTGCTACAAGGAGGTGGCCAGCCAGGCCATCAGCTACACCACCGGCGTGCCCGCTATGTGCGGCGCTCTCATGCTGCTCACCGGCAAGTGGACCGAGAAGGGCGTACACACCGTGGAGGAGTTTGATCCCGATCCCTTCCTGGACGCCCTGGACAAGTACGGCCTGCCCCGCAGCGAGAACCACAACCCCGTGCTGGTAGACTGATGGGATATAAGACCTTACAAGATCCCCAGTTTGCGGGCCTTGGAAACTACGCCCCCCAAGCCCTGTTTGCTTCTCTTCCCACCCCTGCCTATGTGATCGACCAGGAGCGGCTGCGGGAAAACGGCCAGGTGCTCGCCGCCCTGGCAGAGCGTACCGGGTGCAAAGTGCTGCTGGCCCAGAAGGCTTTTTCCAACTACGACTTTTATCCCCTCCTGGCCCCCTATCTGGCGGGCACCGAGGCCAGCGGCCTCTATGAGGCCCGGCTGGGCAAGGAGGAGATGCCCCAGGGTGAGGTTCATGTCTTCTGCGGGGCCTACCGCTCCGACGAGTTTGAGGAGCTCTTGCAATACGCAGACCACATTGTCTTCAACTCCATCCATCAGCTGAAAGCCTTCGGCCTCAAGGGAAAGAAGGCGGGCAAGAGCCTGGGGTTGCGCATCAACCCCCAGTGCTCCACCCAGGAGGGCCACGCCATCTATGACCCCTGCGCCCCCGGCAGCCGCATGGGAGTGACCCGGGACGTGTGGGACAAGGAGATGGACGAGGCCACCCTGGAGCTGCTGGACGGCCTTCACTTCCACACCCTGTGCGAGCAGAACTCCGACGATCTGAAAACTACCCTTCATGCAGTCGAGGAGAAGTTTGGGGACATTCTGCCCCAAATGAAATGGCTCAACATGGGGGGCGGGCACCACATCACCCGCCCCGACTATGACCTTGCCACCCTGGAGGATTGCATCCGTCACGCCCAGCAGTCCTGGGGTGTCACCGTCTATTTGGAGCCGGGAGAGGCGGTGGCCCTGAACGCGGGCTATTTTGTCAGCCGGGTGCTGGACATTGTGGAAAACAGCGGCACCCAAATCGCCATTCTGGACGCCAGTGCCGCCTGCCACATGCCCGATGTGCTGGAGATGCCCTACCAGCCTCCCATTCTGGGGGCCGACACCCAGCCGGGGGAGGGGCATCCCTTCCGTCTGGCCGGTCCCACCTGCCTGGCGGGCGACGTGGTGGGGGACTACACCTTTGCGGAAGAACTCAAGGTGGGCGACCTGGTCCTCTTTGGGGACATGGCTATCTACACCACCTGCAAAAACAACACCTTCAACGGCATGCCGCTGCCCGATCTCTGGCGGCTGGACCGGGCGGGAAATCTCACCAGGCTGACCCAATTTGGTTATCAGGACTTTAAAATGCGCCTGGGACGCCCCTGAGCGGCCTGGGAACCCAATCCAAGAAACCGGCGCGCCGGACAGAGAAACATCCTGTCCGGCGCGCCGTCTGCGTATGGGGAGGAGGAACTTCCACTTGACTTCCTTGTAAAAAAGGACACAATTGGAATTAAAATGATTCTAATTAAGGGAACGATACCATGACAAAATACGCAAAAACCATGCTGGAACTGATCGAGACCTCCCGCAGCCACATGACGGCGGAGCAGGTCTTTCACGCCCTGCGGCAGGTCTATCCCAAGGTGGCCCTGGCCACGGTGTACAATAACCTCAACCGCCTGTGGGAGGAGGGACGCATCCGCAAGGTGTCCATCGAGGGGATGCCCGACCGGTATGACCGCATCCAGCGGCATGACCACCTGGTGTGCCAGGGCTGCGGCAAGCTGGTGGATATCGATCTGGGGGATTTGACCCAGCGGTTACAGACCCAGGTGGATGTGCCCATTCTGGCCTACGACCTGAAGCTGATGTATCTGTGCCCCGAGTGCCGCAGCCGCCAGGAGAACGCAACGTAAAAACCGGCATGGGACGGAAAGAATTACTTTCCGTCCCATGCCGGTTTCTTTAAGGTCAGAAAAACGCAGCGCGGCTTTGTGCCTTATCCGGCGGCCAATGTAACCTGTATACTCAGCTGTGTTCCGTCGTGGCTCTCGGCCCGAATTTTGCCCTTGTGGGCCGAGACGATACTCTTTGCAATGGACAGCCCCAGACCGTAGCCGCCGCTTTGACTGTTGCGGGACTGGTCGGTGCGGTAGAAGCGGTCAAACAGATGGGGGAGCTTGTCCTGCTCCATGGGCTGAGCACAGGTGTTGGATACGGTAAGCAGCAGATTGCGCCCCTGCTTTTCCAGGCGCAGCGCCAGCTGTCCGCCGGAAGGAGAATATTTTAGGGCGTTATCCAGCAGAATGGAGACCAGCTGGCGGATTCCCTTTTCATCCCCCTTAAAGGAGAGCATGGGCTGCACCTGTACCTGAAAGTCCTTGTCCTGGCTGCGGGCGGGAGCGGCAAAGGACTGGGCCATCTCCTCCACCACGTCGGAGATGGGAAAGTCGATATACTGCAGTTTGGGCTGCTCCTCCTCCATGCGGGAGAGGTAGATGAGGTCGTTGGTCAAGGCGGTCAGACGCTGGGCCTGGCGGCGGATATCGGTAAGCCACTGGTTTTCTCCGCACTCCATCTCGGCCAGATCGGCGTCTGCGCTGATGATGGTCATGGGAGTTTTCAGCTCGTGGCCTGCGTCGGTAATGAACTGGCGCTGCTTCTCATAGCTCTCTGCCATGGGGCGCACAATACGCCGGGACAGAATCAGCAGCAAGAACAGCACCGCTGCCAGCCCCAGCACAGCCAGAGATACGCTGGCCAGCAGGGTGGTGCGGAAGGAGGAGAGACTGCGGCCGCAGTCCAGAAAAATGACCCGTATGCCTCCGGACTCATTCTGGACCAGAAAGCGGTAGTCATCCAAAAATCCGGAGGTCTTTCCGGACGCGGCTGCTTTTTGGGCGTAGTCGGTGGCTTGCTCTGCGTCCACGGCGGCGATCTGTCCTGTATCCGTCTCTACCGCCTGACCGTCCTCCCCCAGCAAAACGGAGAAGAAACGGGACTCGTAGGGGGTTTCGGGAGACATGATCCGCTGGTTGAACAGATCCCGTTTGTCTCCCGGTGTGCCAAAGGGGGCAAAGTAGCCCTCGTCCTTTTCCTCCTGGGGAGCGCGAAGCTTGGGAAATGCGCCGTCATTGGCCGCCAGCAGAGACAGCACGGTGTCGGCATCGGAGACCACTTTCTGATAGCTCATCAGATTGACGCCGCCCAGAATGACCAGCAGCACCACAGCCAGAGAGAACATACAGGCCAGAATGAGCTTGGCCCGCAGCTTTTTGATCATACCGGTCCCTCCAAAGAATAGCCTGCGTTCCGGGTGACCTTGATCTGGATGTTGGAGCGCAGGGCAGAGAGCTTTTTACGCAGGTAGGAGATGTACACCCACACCACGCTCAGTTCTACCTCACTGTCATAGCCCCAGATCCGCTCCAGAAAGCGCTCGGTGGGGATGATCTGCCTGGGATTGCGCATCAGCATCTCCATCATCTGAAACTCCTTGTTGGCCAGGCGGAAGCTGCCCGCAGGGGAGGAGAGCTCAAAGGTGGCCTGATCCAGGGTGATGTTGCCGAAGGTGAGACGGCTGGTAACCTGTCCTCCGGTCTGGCTGCGGGTCATGGCGCGGCTGCGGGCCATGAGTTCCTGGGTGGAGAAGGGCTTGGTGAGGTAGTCGTTGGCGCCGGTGTCCAGCCCCAGCACCTTGTCGTCCACCTCGGATTTGGCAGTGAGGATCAGCACCGGAATGGGGTTGCCCTGCTCCCGCAGGGTGCGCAGCACCGTCAGTCCATCCATTTTCGGCATCATCAGATCCAGGATGAGGGCGTCGTAGTTTCCCGCCTCCAGGTACTCCAGGGCCTCCTGGCCGTCATAAACCGCATCGGCGGAGTAATTGTTTTTTTCCAGTAGGGCAATGACCGCCCGGGACAGGGAGCGTTCATCCTCAGCAAGCAGAATGCGCATCTTTACGCGCCTCCTTCCAGATGGTAAGAAGTCTATGATGTTCAGCATACCGCAAAAACTTTAAATCTAACTAAAAGAATAGCACATCAGCGGGTATCTGTCAGCACCAGAGAAGACGGCGTTGGGCCTGGTGTCTGCGTCCAAACGGGCGTCCGGCCGGTGGGGAATGGCCGCCTGGTAGTCCTTGCAATCCCAGAAGAGACTCGGTACAATGAAAGCAGATCAAACGCCCGAGGCGGGAAAACCGTCCCGGCCTGTGAATAGAAAAGGAGTTTACCATGGCAGAACAGAGTGCCTTACATATTATCGCCCGCATCCACAGCGACTTTCCCACCAAGTTTGGTATCCCCCGGCAGAGCGGTCTGGTGGAGGAGCTGAAAGCCACCATTGTCTTTGAGCCGGAGTACCGCAATCCCGATGCCCTGCGGGGGCTGGAGGGATTTTCCCACCTGTGGCTTATCTGGCAGTTTTCCCAGGCGGTGCGCAAGGACTGGTCGCCCACGGTGCGCCCGCCTCGTCTGGGGGGCAATACCCGCATGGGGGTCTTTGCCACCCGCTCTCCCTTCCGTCCCAATCCCATCGGGCTGAGCTGCGTGGGGCTGGAAGGGGTGGAGCTGCACACCCCTCAGGGGCCGGTGATCCATGTCACCGGGGCCGATCTGATGGATGGCAGTCCCATCTATGATATCAAGCCCTATATCCCCTACGCCGACTGCCGTCCTCAGGCGGTGGGAGGCTTTGCCAGCGCGCCCAAGGAGGCCACCCTGGAGGTGGATATCCCCCCGGAACTGCTCGCTCAGGTGCCGGAGGAACTGCGGGAGGCGCTGATCGGCGTGCTGGCCCAGGACCCACGCCCCACCTATCAGCACGACCCGGAGCGGGTGTACGGCATGGCCTTCGGAGGGCTGGAGGTACGCTTTACGGTGGAAGAGCCGGTCCTCCATGTGCGGGAGATCACGAAGAGCAAATCAGGAGGCGAGGAGCATGGAGCTCTTTGAGGAACTGGAACAGGAGGGGATAGACCGGGGGCTGCTGGAGGCCATTCGGGCCTTTCGGGCGGAGCACCCGGTGCCCCAGGAGGCACAGGGACGGCTCATCCGGCCCAAGCTGCTGTACTACGGCCGGGAGGTATGGCAGGCCGCGGCCACCGCTCTGCTGTGCGGGGAAAACCTGCTCCTCTCCGGCCCAAAGGCCACGGGAAAAAACGTACTGGCGGAAAATCTGGCCGCCGCCTTTGGGCGTCCCGTGTGGAACATGTCTATGTATGTGAATATCGACGCGGCTTCCCTCATCGGGGCGGACACACTGAAGGAGGGCGAGGTGGTGTTCCGGGAGGGACCGGTGTGCCAGTGTGCCCGCCTGGGGGGCTTTGGCGTACTGGACGAGGTAAATATGGCCAAAAATGAGGCCCTGGCCGTGCTCCACGCCGCCCTGGATTTCCGCCGGGTCCTTGACGTGCCGGGCTACCGCCCTGTCCCTCTGGACGATGCCGCCCGGTTTATCGGCACCATGAACTACGGCTACGCCGGCACCCGGGAGCTCAACGAGGCCCTGGTGTCCCGCTTTGCGGTGGTGGATATGCCGGTGATCGCCCAGGAGGACCTGGAAAAGCTGCTGCGCCGGGCCTTCCCTCACCTAAAAAGCAAGGGGGTGGGGCAGTTTGCCGCCCTGTTCCAGGACCTGCGGGACAAGTGCCAGAGCGGGGAAATCTCCACCCGCACCCTGGATCTGCGTGGACTGCTGGCCGCTCTGCGGCTTATCGAGCATGGCCTCACCGCCGGGCAGGCTCTGGAGCTGGGGCTGGTGAACAAGGCCTTTGACCCCTACGAGCGGCAGCTGGCCGCCGATGTGATCGCCGCCCGTATCCCCCGGGAAGCGGGCCGGGGCCAGCTGATGGAGGACTGAGATGGACCGCCGGGAGATGGAGGCGCGCCGGGCGGACAACCAGGTGTGGAACGGAGCGGGGGAGTACCAACTGCACCCCTGGTACCGGGCCATAGGGCCGGATGGCCGGGCGCCGGTGTACCTGAACACCATTGTGGGCCTGGCCCAGCGGGAGGGGTGGCAGGAGACTCTGGAGCCCCTGCTGCGCTCCTTTGAGGGCAGCGCCCGGGGAGCGCTGTACAGCGACTTGCTGTGGATGGGGCTGGAGCGATGTCTCGCCCTGCGGTGGCAGGAGGCGCGCCCCGCTCTCCAAGCGCTGCGCCGGGACTACGCTGCTCAGGCTTTGGCCCGGCTTCCCGCGCCCCAGGACCGGAATGAGGGGGAGAGCCTGCGGGGGTGCTGGTGGGCACGGGCTTTGGACCAGCCCCACCGGGAGAGCTCCCGGGAGAAGGCTGTGCTGGACCAACTGGAATTTCCTCAAACCTGGAGCGGGGATCAGGTGCGCCAGGGGGTGGAGGACCTGCTGTACCGGTGGTACCGCCGTCCCCGGCGCAGCACGTTGGACCAGCTGGGCAGCAGCCGGGTGGACCGCAGCTTTTTTGCCGCCTGGCAGCCCGGCCGGAATCGGGGAGACGCCCTGCGGCGGCTCAGCGGCCCGGGAGAGAGCAAGGGTCAGGGAGGCGGTCTGCTGGGGAAAAAGCGGCTGAGTCCCTTCTGGCAGACCAAGACCCGGGAGCGGGTGCTTCGGGACTATGTGGAGGGGTGCTTCGGGGCCAGTCTGCTCTCCCCGGGAGAGCTGGCCCAGGCGGAGCAGGAGCTGTGCACCGGAGACCACCGGAACTGCCGCCTTCACTTCACCAAGGGGGAGCCCATCTCTCGCACGGTAAAGGGGGCCTGTGCCCGGGAGCGGGCCCTGTTTGAGCGCCAGCGGCGGAAAAACCGCGCCTATTTTGAAGAACACAAGGGCCAGTACCGCCTGGCTATGGCCAGACTGTCCCAGGCGCTGGAGAATACCCTCCTGCTCCAGCGGGAGGAGGACGACAGCCCCAGCCGGTGGGGCCGCCTTCGGCCTCAGACAGCCTGGCGGGGCGCGGCCCTGGGGGAGGAGCAGATCTTTGCCCGCCGCCAGACCCGGGAGCCGGGGGAACTGTGGGTGGACCTGCTGCTGGACGGCTCGGCCTCCCAGAACGGCCAGCAGGAGAAGCTGGCCGCCCAGGCCTACCTTATCGCAGCCAGCCTGGGCCGATGCCAGATCCCGGTACGGGTGAGCTCCTTTTGCAGCGTCAGCGGCTGCACGGTACTGCGTGTCTATCAGGACTACCAGGATAAGGAAACGGACGAGAAGATCTTTGATTATGCCGCTGCCGGATGGAACCGGGACGGCCTGGCCTTGCGGGCCATGGGCTGGCTGTTGGACCGGAACAAGGAGGAAGGCCGACGGCTGCTCATCGTCCTCTCCGACGCCAGCCCCAATGACGACCAAAAAATCCCCAGCAACAGCCTGCTCCACGGAAACCGGGATTACAGCGGGGTGCTGGGGGTGAAGGATGCCGCCCAGGAGGCGGCGGCTCTGCGGAAGAAGGGGGTGGAGGTGGTGTGCATCTTCACCGGTGGGGAGCGGGAACTGCCCGCCGCCCGGCAGATCTACGGCCGGGAGGTGGTGCGCCTGCCTGGAGTGTCCTTCCTGGCCCAGACGGTCAGCCGCCTCATCCAGGGCCGCCTGACCGCCGGAGACCGCTTATAACGAACAAGGCCGCCCATCTGGGCGGCCTTGTTTTGCATATGACAGGTTAAAAGGTGCCGTGTTCCAGCCAGTTGGCGTACTCTTCGCCGGAGCGCACCCGGCCCACCGCGGACAGGGAGGCCCGGGGGAAGGTGAAGATCTCCTGGCTGAGAGTGCGCAGATCCTCCCGGGTGACCTGGTCGTAGGCCGCCAGCAGCTCCTCAGGCTCCCGCACCCGGCCATAGAGCAGCATGGAACTGCCCAGGTGGCTCATCCGGGCCTGGACCGACTCCAGCCCCATGAGAATGTTGGCCTTGGCCTGCTCCCGGGCGCGGTCCAGCTCCTCCTGGGAGGGACCTTGGTCCGCCAGCTGGGAGACGATGGCGCGCACCGTCTCCAGGGCGGGCTCCTCCTGCTCCCGGCTCAGGCCGGTGTAGATACCCAGAAAGCCGGTGTCGGCGTGGTCGGAGACGTAGGAGTACACGGAGTAGCACAGACCCCGCTGCTCCCGCAGCTGCTGGAACAGCCGGGAGGAGCAGCCGCCGCCCAAAATGGAGTTGAGCAGCAGCAGCTGATAGCGCCGCTCGTCCAGGTAGGACAGGCCGGGGAAGGCCAGAATGAGATGGTTTTGCTCAATGGCCTTTTTCCGCACGGTGACGGCGCTGCGGTAGTAGGCCTGACGGCTGGGGGAAGTGGGGCCTTGGGGCAGGGCGGACAGACGCTCCACAAGGGCGTCCACATGCTGCTGGGTGAAGCTGCCCGCCAGAGAAACCACCATGGCCTGGGGACGGTAGTGCTCCTGCTGCCACTGGCGCAGCCACTCGCCCGTCATCTTCTCCAGGGTGGAAGCCCGGCCCAGAATGGGCCGGCCCAGGGAGTCGCCCTTGTACACCGCCATGGACAGCCGCTCGGCGCACAGGTCCTCGGGGGTGTCCTCATACATGCCGATCTCCTCCAGAATGACGCCCCGCTCCACCTCCACGTCCCGCTGGTCAAAGCGGGAGGCAAAGAGCATGTCGCACAGCAGATCAACCGCCCGGTCCAGGTGGCTGTCCAGACAGCGGGCGTAGTAGCAGGTGTGCTCCTTGGTGGTGTAGGCGTTTACCTGGCCGCCGATGGCGTCCATCTCCCGGGCCAGGTCTCCGGCGGAGCGGGTCGCGGTGCCCTTGAAGGACATATGCTCAATGAAGTGGGCGGCGCCGTTCTCCGAGGCCAGCTCGTGGCGAGAGCCCGCTCCCACAAAAAAGCCCAGGGCGGCGGAGCGCACACCGGGGATGCGCTGGGTGAGAATGCGGGCGCCGTTGGGCAGTGTAATGCTTCGATACATGATAAAACCCTTTCTTCTGTGTTGGGATTCGTTTTGGAAAGTATACCACAGCTTCCGGCACGCCGTCTATGGAAGAAAAAGTTTTGTCCCCCAGGTATATGCTGGCAGAAGTCTGTCCACAATAGGCTTCGGAGGTGGTTTCCTTGAACCAAAATCGATGGAAAAAGCTGGGGGACTTTCTGCTGGGGAAAGGATTTTACATCGTCCTTTTCCTGTGCGTGGCCGCAATGGGAATTTCGGGCTATTATTTGATCCGCTCTGTCAGCGGGAGCGGCGAAATCGACGATCAGGCCGTAACCGGCAACCCCACCGTGGTACTGCCTGACAGCAGCGCCCAGACGCCGCCCAAGGCTCAGACGCCTGAGGAAAAGACTCCGGAAAAGCAGTCCGCCGTCCAGGAGGAGAAGGATGACCCCGAGGCCCTGCCTCAGACCCAGGCCCAGGACCAGACCACCCGGGACGTGGTGTACACCTGGCCGGTGAAGGGGGAACTGCTGCGGGGCTTTGCCGTGGAGACCCTGTCCTATGACCAGACCATGGGAGACTGGCGCACCCACGCGGGGGTAGACATCGCCGCAGAGGTGGGGCGCAAGGTCTGGGCCGCCGGAGAAGGTACGGTGAGCGAGGTGTATGAGGATCCCATGATGGGAGTCACCGTGGTGATCGAGCACCCGGACGGGGTGATCAGCACCTACTCCAACCTGGCCGCCGACCCCCTGGTGGCGGTGGGTGATACGGTGGATACCGGCGCGGAGATCGGCGCGGTGGGCGATACCGCCATTGCCGAGAGCGCCATGGAGCCCCACCTGCACCTGGAGATGACCAAGGAGGGTGCCGCCCTGGACCCGGTCACCCTGCTGCCCGACCAGCTTTGACAAAAGGACCTCTATCCCTGTGGGATAGAGGTCCTTTTGTTGTACTTATTCCTGCACTAAAGCTCGGCGCATAGTTTCTGCAAATTGATCCAGCCGCTGGTCGATATCCGGGGCAGCCATAGCCTCGCCGGGATCGTTGGCAGTGGCCATGAGGGCAAAGCGGGGAGGCAGATAGAAGGATTTGTTCATGTTCATGGCGGAGATGACCTGCCGGGCCACCGTGTCACAGCCTGAGTAGCCCGACACCACCAGGGCAAAGACCGCCTTGTGGTAAAAGCGGGTCTGCCGGAAGAGAGCGGTGAGGCGGTTAATGCAGGCGGTGAGGTTGGCGGAGAGAGCGTCATTATAGTTGGGGCACAGAAGGAGCAGCGCGTCGGCAGAGCGCACGGCGGGGTAGACCTCCTCCTGCATCACGCCGCCATAGAAGCAGCCGCCCCGCTCGCCGAAGTGGAGACACATGGTGTAGGGGCAGCCGGCGCAGTCGGACAGGGTGCCGTTGCGCAGACCGATCTCGGTCACATCCCAGTTCTCTCCCAGGCGCTGGTGCAGGGCGCTCCACAGGGCCATGGTGTTGGAGGTGTGGTGGCTGGAAGCGTGGAGCACCAGCAGCTTGGGCCGAACATGGCGGGCAAAGACCTCGTGCTCCAGCCGCTGGGCAGTGTCCGCTACCGCGGCCTCATAGGCTCCCGCCAGGTCAGTGCCCAGATTTTTGGCCTGGATGCGAAAGTTGGCCAGTGAGCCGGTGGCCTCCACCAGGGGGCGGCCCAGCAGGGCGCACCCGGCACGGTTCATGGCCAGAGCCAGCTCCGCCGCCGTGGACTTGGTGTAGAGTTCTCCGGGGCCGTCTACAACGAGACCGCCGGTGCAGCCCTCAAGCAGCTCCGGCTCCCGGCGCAGCCGGGCGAGCATCCGGTAATACTCAAAATTTTGTCCGGCCTCGTCCAGCGACAGGGCAAACAGGATACGCTCCCCCTGGAGCTGAGAGAGGTCTTCGGCCCGGCGGACGAGCCGGACCTCCCGGCCTGCCAGAGCACGGTCCAGCACCCGGTCCAGCCGGGTCTGGTCCGCCGTGTTGGGGAGGGTGGGATAGAGTACAGTCAGGGACATACACTCACCTTCTGAGAAAAGTAGAATTGCGGGGGAGATTACAGGATGGTCTTCAAATGGTCAGCGGCCTCCTGAATGTGGGCAAACAGGGGATCGGGGATGTGGGGCAGCAGCTCGGTCTCCACGCCGGCGGGGGTGTAGCGGTTCTTGCAGCCCATGAAAATGCCGTCCAGGAAGACGGAGCCGCAGTGCCACTCGCCCCGCAGGGTGAGCAGGATGGACAGGGCGCCGGAGGACAGGGCGGGAGCCACATAGGGCTTAAAGCCGATTTCCCGCATGACCAGGTTGGCGGTGACCGTCTTGTGGGTCAGTTCCTGGGAAATATCCTCGTTGTAGTTCTCGATGGAGTTGGCGATAAACAGGCCGGTGCCGTGGGGGCCGAAGGAGCGGCCCTCGGTGAGGAAGGAGGAGAGCTTCTCGTCCCTCTTGGCAAAGTAGGCCGCCCGGGCGTTCATGACGCCAAGGCCGTAGCCCTGGACCTGCTCAGGCCGCAACCCACGGCCGTCCCAGTTGCCATCCTCGTCCTTGTTGCTCTCCAGATAGGCGGTCTTGGCCAGGGGATCCACCGGGTCGGACACGGCGCACCACAGACCCTGGAAGTTGGCCTTCCGGGCCATGCGGGCGTAGGTCTTGACGATGGCGGCGTTGTTCTCAAACTGGGCCATGCGCACGTCCTTTACCTGAGAGCCTACCGGCGGGATGCCCTTGGAGGCCACAAAGACAAATACGTCGCAGTCAAAGAGGTTTTCGGGCTTCACCACCTCCACATCGGGGAAGGCGTTGTAGTCCCAGGGGAGGTTAATTTGCCCCATCTCAAACTCCCACCGGGCAGTAATCTGGTCGGAGAGGTCGCAGATGCCGATGGTGGAGATTACGTCCCCGCCCAGCAGCTTCAAGCCGGTGAGCAGGGTGGAGCCCACGTCGCCGATGGCCAGGATGTGGACACGCTTTTTGCCCGTGTTGGGAGCGGCGGTGAGGATGGACTCCCAGCCTAAGCGAGCGGTGTTCACGGCGGTGAGCTGTCCCGCATCCAGAGCCGCGGAGAGGGGCGCGTCCAGCTCCAGCTGGGGCAGGCGGCTTGAGTCCAGCACCTCCAGGCTGTGGGGGGCCAGAAGCTGACCGGGAGCGTTCACCTTAAAGGAGCCGCGGCCCAGGATGGGGTCACCCTCCACCAGGTAGTAGATGGGCTCTCCGGCGCGGGGCGTGCCGGGGGTGTAGGGCAGGTCGGAACGGTCGGAGGCCAGGATTTTTCCGTCCTTTTCGTAATAATAAAACATAGTATTACTCCTAGTTGTGAGATTTTGGGGTTCTGCCCTGCGGGCAACGGGGCGATGTGACTTTCTGAGCGATCAGAAAGTCACCAAAGAATCGCTGGGGGACGGCTCCGATGAACACCTCGCCCAAAGCGGGTGTTCATAGTCACCTCTCCCCCAGACCCCCAGTTACGAGGGACGCCCTCCAGTTTTCTTGGCAATTTCGTCCGGCGGGCAAAGACAAGACCGTCTGGTCCTTCTTGCCTCGGGGGCACAGGCCCCTACCGGGTAAAAATTTAAAATATCTGCGCTGTACGGACACCGCCTACTCTGGCAAAGCCGTGGCAGCTGGTCTATCCGACCACCGCCGCACCCAACAGGAATGGATGCACCAGGCGGTGTACGTTAGAAGCCAGATGCTGTCAAATTTTGATGGCAAAAGGCCCCTGTGGGCTGAGTGGAGAAGGGAAACAGATCTTGATTTTGCCCGCCGGAAATTACGAACAAACCAAAGTGGCCCGCCCCCGTAATAGGGGGACCGGGGGAAAGCCGCCTGGGAACACCGCCGTAGGCGAAGTGTTCCCCGAAGGCGTCCCCTGGCGATCTTTGGTTCTTTCCATCGCCGGAAAGAACACGTTTTAATGCGTGCGCAATAGCTGCTCCAAATCGTTCTCCAGATACACCGACGCGGCCAGATTGGGATCATAGTGGAGACAGGTGCCCTTGTCGGGACACAGGGGCAGGATGATAGCCTCGGGCAGGCGGTTCAGAGTCAGGTTGCGCCCATAGAGAATGCGGTATTCCTGTTCCAGGGTGGAAATCACGTCCCGGGCCGACTCCAGACAGCAGCGGGACAGCTCAAACACGGCGTCCTCACTGTACTCGCTGCGGAAGGTGGGGGAGGCGTAGGGCAGGATATGGTTGATGCCGGGGAGCATGCCGGGCACCGGAGAGGTGGGACGGCGCACCGTGTTGCCGCCGATGAAGGGGTACAGGGTGGATTCCACAAACCACTCCCGCAGCCGGGGCAGGTAGTATACGCTGTCTACCGGGCGGCCCTGAGCGTCCATCAAGTCTCGGCCGTGGCCGGAGAGCAGACCTACCAGCACCATGCGGATGTCTACCTCCTCCTTGCGGAGGATGGGGTCCAGCGCCTTGATGCGGAAGCCAGGGTGCATGATATCGTCCACCAGAATGACCGGACGGTTGAAGGACTTGATGGTGCGGATCTGGCAGGGAATGGGGGCGTAGTGGGGGAAGGCCTCCATGGTGCTCTGGCTGAGATCGGGGGTAAATACCTTGTCTGTGTGGATTGTTTTGGTCACGGTATTGGGTACGATCTTGCCGCGGAGCATTTTTCCGTAGGGAACGCACATGTTTTTCCCCAATTTCCGGGGGGTGGTGGGGACGGAGGGTACCTCGTTGTAGGTGGTGATCATCTCCAGCAGCCGCTGGTGGATAATATCCGAGGACAAGGTGAGCACCAGGAACCGGGGGTAGAGCTTGGTCAGGGCCATCTGCAGCCGCCGGTGTCCACGCTGGATGGCGGAGAGCACCTTGGGGTTGCGGTTGAGGGGGTCCTGAATGGTGGTCTCCAGATTCTGGATGAGTACGGTGGGGGCGCTCATGTCCACCTCCCAGATGGGGGTGTCTCCCTCCCGGCGCAGGAAGCCCTGGCGGGCCAGGGTGTCCTCCAGGACCGGGTCAGGCAGAGCGCCGCAGGGGCGATAGACGCCGTAAATGCAGTCGTCGGCCAGCGCCTTGGCCAGCACCTCGGTGAAGAGAAGCTGGAGATAGTCCTTCAGGGGATCGGAGGTGTCGGCCATGGCAGAGGTGATGATCAGCGTGGTGCCCGCCGAGCGCAGGCGGATGCGGTTGGCAAGCTCCGTATCCCGCAGGGCGCCAAAGAGTTGGGAGGCCGACAGGTAGCGGAAGCTGAGGAAGCCCAGCAGCTGGTTCTGGGTGCTGGAGCGCAGCAGAATCAGACGGTCCCGGCCGCGGAGAATTCCCTCCCGCAGGGCGTCCCGGTCGGGCCGGCCGGCGGTGAGCTCCTGGATGAGCAGCTCGTCCGGCTCGTCCACCCACTGGAAGGTCAGGTCGCCGGAACCCAGCACCGGCTTATTTTGGCTGTCCCGGAGGTACAGGCCGTTTTGATAGATAAAGTCCTGGATGACCGGGTCAATGAGGTTGGAGATGTCACGGTTCAGGTCCACATTTTCCCGGATGCGGGTGGAACTGATATCCTCCAGGTGGGGAGGCAGCTGAAGCTGGATGACATCGCCCTTCAAATTCAGCTGCTCGGTGCTGGGCAGGGGGGGCTGGCCAGCCCGGCGGAAGATAATGAGGTTCATGGAGTGGATGGACCAGGGACGGGGGGCGGCCTGGAAACAGGAGGCGTTGCCCACCACGTCGCTGCCTACCACCAGATAGACCTCCTGGTCGGGGAAGAGATTGCGCAGCCGCTTGAGGTCGGCGGGGTTGGCGATGTTCACCGGGATGTCGTCGGGGAAGAGGTGGACGTGGAAGTCCCCTGCCACCGACAGGTTGACGATCTGCCGGCGAATGAGGTGGGGCTGGGCCTTCTTGGACCAGGAGAACTCGTCCACCGCCAGATAGACCTCAAAGCCCAGGTCCCGGATGGCGTGGACAATGCCCTTGTGGGACAGGGTGAAGGGGTCAAAGGTGCCGGGGAAGAAGGCCACTTTCTTCGGCACCGTGAAGGAGAAGGGGCCGTGGTCCAGCCGCCACAGGGCGATGAAGCGGTTGATGTGGGCCAGGGCGGCGGCGCGGTAGAAGAAGGTCATGTCGTCGTCCTGCACCGGAGCCTCCTGGATGAGGAAGAGGAGTTTGCGGTAGCTCAGGGAGAACAGGTGGGCCTTCTCGTCCATGGAGAGGACATTGCTCTCAAACAGCAGCTTGCCGGTGACCAGCAGCGCCTCCTGGCGCACCGGGGGACGGTAGTGGGCCAGTCCCTGGAGCAGGAGACCCAGCAGCTCCTGGCGGCGGGACTCATAGTTCTGAGCGGACTCTACAAAGCGGCCCCGGTAGGCGGGGTAGTGCTGGAGCAGCACTCCGATGGTGTTCAGCGCGCCGGAGACGGCGGAGTCGTTGGGGGAGCCCAGCAGGGTCTTGAGCCACAGCACCTGTTCGTCCAGCTCGCTGGGGTAGAGGTACAGGGCGGCCTGGCCCAGATACTCGGGGATGTACTTGGAAATCTCGTACTGCCCCATCTCCAGGCCCTTGCCCAGCTCCACCACCACCTCGTTGCGCTGGTCCCGGCGGAGCATGGGCAGGATATGCACCAGAGCGTCGCCGGCGTTGCAGCGCACTACCACCCGCTCAGAGACCTTGATGAGGTTGGAGTAGTGGGTGCAGATGTGGAGCATGTGCTCCTGGAGGCCGTGCTCCACCTGGTCCCGCAGCAGCTCCACGCCCACCACCTTGACTACCCAGGGGGTGGCGGTCTTCAGGTTGTCCAAAAAGACCTCGCTGGTGATGTCCTGGTCGTAGAGCGCCCGCTTGTGGGCGGAGGTGTCTTTGCCGGCCCGCTGGAGAATGCGGTACTGCAGGAAGGTGACGGCCAGACTTTTCTGGGTGACCCCGGTGGCGATGGAGACGATCTGCTCCATCTGGGGGTTGCTGCGGGAGAGATTGCGGGCGGCTTCCCGCAGGAACATGAGGGAGGCCACCGTGAGGCGCAGGTCGTTCTGCCCAACCCAGTAGGCCGCAAAGTTGATGAGCAGCTGGCGCACCTCGTCGTTATAGTACTTGGAGGGGAGATACCAGGCTGCGTCCAGCAGGGTGAAGGCGGTGTCGGCGTCCTTCTCCTGGGGGTCGTGGAAGTAGCGCAGGAAGGCGCCCACAAACCGGGGCACGTCCCCGGGACGGGCGTACTTCAGCAGGGACTCCAGCACCAGCTTCAGGGTGTAGCCGATGTGGTGGCGCTGCTGCTGGGTGGTCTTGTGGTCGGGGTAGATGAGCGTGTCCAGGTACTGCTCCCAAAGGGTGAAGGGGACCTCCTCGGCGGGGTCGTTCTCCTCGTCCGCCGGCACCTCCTTGCGGTAGACCAGGTGGAAGCGGGCGATGATCAGACCGATCAGAGAGCCGGCCTGACGGCGGATATCGCCCTCACGGTGAACCAGCAGCTCGTAGAGGAAGGAGAGCGCCTGAGTTTTCTGGCGCACCGACAGGTAGGTGAAGTACTCCTGGAACACGTTGAGGTAGGCCCGCAGCTGCTTCCAGTCCTTGGTGGAGCGGGCGGCCTCGATGATGTTGCCGAACTTGCGCTCGTTGGAGAGCATGTGCATCAGGCGCAGGCTGTGGCCCACCGACAGCAGGGTCAGACCCTCCACCGTCTCTCCCGGTCCCATGAGGGAGGGGTCCTTGTGGGGGCGGGGCTGCTGGGGCTGGCCGGTGAGGTCCACGTCCACGCCCAGGGCGCGCATGTAGTCCTCAAAATCGTGGAGCTTGCCGTAGACGAACTCATACCGCCGCCGCTTGGAGGGGTCCACGTTCTCCAGCTTGGAGAGGATGACCTGGAAGGACTCGTCCAGGGGGTAGAGGACGGTGATCTCGTTGCCGTCGGCATCCCGGCTCTGCTTGGAGCGGAAGTCGGCGTAGATGAGACACAGAGACTCCACCGACAGGGACTCCAGCTCCAGATCCCAGGTGGAGTGGTTGGAGGCGATGTGGCTGATGTTGTCCAGATGGCGCTCCAGCAGCCACTGGTCGGTGTAGTAGTAGTGCAGGTGGGGCACCCGCTCTCCCGGGCGGCAGCCGAACTTGCCGATGTCGTGGGCGGCGGCGGAGCCGGAAATGAGGGCCAGATCGATGTCCACCCCGGCCTGCTTCAATCCCCGGGCCACCGCCATGGCGA
Source organism: Flintibacter porci (assembly GCF_041925195.1). Taxonomy (NCBI): domain Bacteria; kingdom Bacillati; phylum Bacillota; class Clostridia; order Eubacteriales; genus Flintibacter; species Flintibacter porci. The sequence continues at coordinate 326,988 of NZ_JBHEVB010000001.1, read as the reverse complement.
TGTAGTGGACCCCGGCGATGTGGCCCAGCGTCTTGAAGGGGGTGACCTCCAGACCTAAGCGCATGAGCTCATAGACGTACTCCTTCCGGTAGCACTCCAGGAGCTTGGCATACTCCCGGCCGCAGTCGCAGGGGGTATACTCCTCGGGGGTGAGGAACTGAAAGTCCATGAGGGGGTCAAAGGGGAGCACCTGCCGCTCGTAGTCCAGCAGAACCTGGAGGACAGTCAGATAGAACCGGGCGCCCTCCACATGTTCCTGGGCGTCGGGGGCGAAGTTGCCCTGGGGATACAGACAGGCGCGGATGTACCGGTAGCAGAAGGACAGCCAGCCGTCCTCGGGCACCGGGGAGAGTTTGGCCAGGATGGGGGCGCACACCTGGAGCACCTGATCACACTCCAGGCGGGTGCGGATGGGAAGCAGCTGGTCCAGCTCCTCGGCCCAGCCGGGGGTCTTCAGCAGGGTCAGAGCGGCGCGGCGGTTGGGGGCGCAGGCCAGCTCCTGTTCTGCCAGGGCGTCGGCCACCTGGCTGGAGAGCTGGCGGATCAATTTTTCGTGCATAGACATCCCGCCTTTCTGGGAGTAAAGTGGTAAAGAATTGTTGTTTTTCAGTTTAGCACAAAAACTGGAAGAAGGAAAGAGCAAGCGGCCCGCCAAAAACAACCTTTTGACGAGCCGCAGTATGGTTTGTTATATGGGATCCCCGCGCCAGCGGCCCCGGATCCATACCTGGCCCACCACCGCGCCGATCACCAGGATGTTGCCGCAGAAGTAGAGCCACACCAGCAGGATGATGAGGGAGGCCAAAGAGCCGTACACCAGGGAATAGCGGGAGGACATGTCGATAAACCAGGAGAAGAGCACCGAGCAGGCCACCATGGCCAGGGCGGAGAGCAGGGCGGTGAGGCGGATGGTGCCCTTGACGTGCAGGGCGCGGGGGGTGCCCAGGCGGTACACCGCCAGCACCAGCAGCAGCACAAAGCAAAAGAGCAGCACATAGCGCAGCTGGGTCCAAAAAGAGGCTAGCATGTGCAGCGGGATAAGCTCCAAAATTTTTTGGGGCAGAGTCCGCTCCAGAGCCTGGAAGAACCAGTCGCCGGTAAAGACCACAATAATGGACAGGTACAGGGTCAGCAGGAACAGCAGGGAGAGAACCACGCTGAGGACCAGGCGCTTGACGCTGTTGTCCCGGGGGACCTCGTAGAGCTCGTCCATGGTCTGAAACAGGGTGCGCAGGGCGGCAGAGGCGAAGAGCAGAATGGTAAACAGGCTGGCCAGCAGCAGGGGGGTAGACTGATTTTGAGGAATGGAGGAGACGTAGGTGAGGTAGTCCAGAATGATGTTCAGACTCTCCTGGGGCAACAGGGGCTCCAGGGCAAAAAAGACGTCCTCGGGCTCCAGGGGGAGCAGGCCGATGAAGAAGTTGACGCACATGAGCAGGGGAAACAGGGTCAGGATGAGAAAATAGGACAGGGCTGCCGCCGCCCGGGCCACGCCCACCCGGTCATAGGTTTCTTTTAAGTCCAGGGCAAAGGCCACCGGCTTTTTATCCAGCAGTGCGCGCCACATGGGGTCGGCCTCCTCTCAAATCAATACTCCCAGCATAGCAGAAGGGCGGGATAAAACCAGGGGGAAGGGGTCGAGAAAAACGCAAAAAGCCGCCTGCGATGCAGACGGCTTTCCTCTTGCAGAAAATTAGGCCAGCTTGTTCAGCTTGATGGTCATGCTGCTCTTCTTGTTGGCAGCGTTGTTCTTGTGCAGCAGCCCCTTAGCAGCAGCCTTGTCCACCGCCTTCACAGCCACCTTGTAAGCAACATCGGCCTCGCTGCGGTTGCCTTCCGCCACCGCGGCCTCAAACTTCTTGATGTCGGTCTTCAGCGCGGACTTCGCGGCCTTGTTCTGCATGGCCTTGGTCTGGGAAACCAGCACACGCTTCTTGGCAGACTTGATATTCGGCAAACCAAACACCTCCTCCGATTTTTAATCGTTAAAATTAGCACAATAATCCTGTGCGGATATGTATTGTAGCATATCCCGGCGGAAAATGCAACACTTTTTTTCAAAAAGAATGAGAAAATCGGATAAAATTTCCGCTGCCGCAAATGCTAGCAGAGAAATGTGGCAAGACCACAAGATATGGAAGGAAAAGGAGTGGGAAACATGGAGCAGCGGCGTACCGACCTGGCTCTGGAGGCCCGGGAACTGTGGCAGGAGCGGGCGGGGAAGACCAGCCAGCTGGAGGGCGTACAGGCCCGGACCGGGGAGCGGGAGGGCTTCCTCTCAGAGACCGTGCACATCCTGGATGAGCGGGGGGAGCAGGCGTTGGGCAAACCGGCGGGCACCTATGTGACGCTGACCATGGACAGCCTGCAGCGCCGGGAGGAGGACGCCTTCGGCCGGGGCGCCCGGGCGGTGGCCGGGGTGCTGCGGGAGCTGATGGGACCGGAGGGGGAGAAGGGCGGCGCCCTGGTGGTAGGGCTGGGGAACCGGGCCATCACCCCCGACGCCATCGGCCCCAAGGTCCACGAGTACACCCTGGTCACCCGTCACCTGGTGGAGGGGGTGCCGGAGCACTTTGGCTCGTTTCGGCCTGTGGCCTCCCTGGCCGCCGGGGTGCTGGGCACCACGGGGATGGAGAGCGGGGAGCTGGTGCAGGCGGTGTGCCGCAGTTTGAAACCCGCCTGGGTCATTGCGGTGGACGCCCTGGCCTCCCGGTCCCTGGAGCGGCTGTGCCGCACGGTGCAGATCTCTGACACCGGCATCGTCCCGGGCTCCGGGGTGGGCAACCACCGCTTTGCCCTGGATGAGAAGACCCTGGGGGTGCCGGTGCTGGCGGTGGGGGTGCCCACGGTGGTCTACGGGGCCACTCTGGCCGCCGACCTGCTGGGCCGGGACGACCTGCCCCCCCTGGGCCGGGGGGGCGAGCTGCTGGTCACCCCCAAGGACATCGACAGCCAGGTGGGCGACCTCTCCAAGGTCATCGCCTACGGCATCAACCTGGCCCTCCAGCCCGGTCTGGAGATGAAGAACCTGGATCTGCTGTTAAGCTAGGCCCCGCAGACACTGGCACAGGAGAATCAGGGCCACATTGGTGCAGTACAGGACAAAAAAGTCTCCGGTCAGGCGCAGACGCTGCTGCTGGGTCAAGAAAACTCCCCCTTTCCGGTGTCAGTGTATGCGCCGGGATGGGGGACTCATGCGCGGTGGGGACTGGAATATCCCCCCAGGAAATGGGACACACTAACCGGGAATCAAAGGGGCCGCGCCCCGGGAAAGGATGTGATGGAGATGGTAAAGGGAATCACCCGCCAGGTGATTTTGGTCAAGTCCCCCGACCCCAAGCTCTTTGAGGAGGCAATCTTTATTGTGAAAGAGGAGGCCCTGGCCCGGGAAGGGGTCAGCGCCGACCAGGTGATCCGTCAGGCCCGCCAGGCCGCCGACGGCTATTTGAAAAGCGGACGGGCCTGGAACCGGAAGCTGGAGCGGCTGGACCGGTTCCGGGGCCCCATCTGGGGGGCGGCTGGAGCGGCGGCCGCTTCTGCGGCCTGGTATGCCGCTCTATTCCTGCTATAAAAAATCTTCCAAACTTCTTAAGAGAAACCTAAGAAAACCTTTCAAGGATTTGCACAAACTGTATGTTATCCTCTCATACAGTTCAAGCCGGAACTGTCCGGCCAAAAGGAGAGGATCATCGCATGTCTGATTTGCTGCAAGTGACCGACCTGGTCAAAATTTACGGCCGCCGGGACGCGGCCACCCGCGCCCTGGACGGGGTAAGCCTGTCTCTGGCGGCGGGGGAATATGTGGGTATCATGGGAGCCTCCGGCTCCGGCAAGACCACCCTGCTCAACTGCATTTCCACCATCGACCGACCCACCTCCGGCTCCATCCAGGTGGACGGACAGGAATTGACAAAACTCCGGGGCAAGGAGCTCACCCGTTTCCGCCGGGAGCGGTTGGGGTTTATCTTCCAGGACTGCAACCTGCTGGACACCCTCACCGCCTTTGAAAACATTGCCCTGTCCCTGTCTATCGTAGGTACTCCGGCGGGGGAGATCAAAGGCCGGGTGGAGGAGATGGCCTCTCTGCTGGGCATCTCGGAGTGTTTGCAGAAGTACCCCTACCAGATGTCGGGGGGCCAGCAGCAGCGGTGTGCCGCCGCCCGGGCCATGGTCACCCGCCCTGCCCTGGTGCTGGCCGACGAGCCCACCGGCGCTCTGGACTCCAAGTCCGCCCGGATGCTGCTGGAGCGGCTGGAGGTCCTGAACCGGGAGCGGGGGGCCACCATTCTCATGGTCACCCACGACGCCTTTACCGCCAGCTGCTGCCGCCGGGTGGTTTTCCTGCGGGACGGCCGCATCTTTAAGGAGCTGCGCCGGGGCGAGGGGGAGGACCGCCGTACCTTCTTCCAAACCATTATCCGGGTGGTCACCCAGCTGGGAGGAGAGATGGAAGATGTTCTTTAAGCTGGCTCTTCGCAACGTGCGCCGGTCCTTCCGGGACTACGGGGTGTATCTGCTCACCCTCACCTTCGGCGTGTGTCTCTTCTACACCTTTAACTCCCTGGAGGGCCAGGGCGCTATGGTCTATCTGGCCCAAAACGGCAGCCCCATGGTGGAGGTGATCCAGGCCTGCATCAGCATCTTCTCCGTCTTTGTGGCGGTGGTGCTGGCCTGCCTTATTCTCTACGCCAACCGCTTTTTGCTGCGGCGGCGCAAGCGGGAGCTGGGTACTTACCTCCTGCTAGGTCTTGGCCAGGGGCAGGTGTCCCTGGTGCTGGTGCTGGAGACCGGGCTGGTGGCCCTGGTGTCTCTGGTGCTGGGTCTGGGGCTGGGCGTGCTGGCCTCCCTGGGGCTGTCCCAGCTCACTCTGTCCATGTTCCAGATCTCCATGGACGGCATGTTGGGCCTGCATTTCTCCCCGGCGGCGGCAGGCAAGACCATCTTGTACTTTGGCCTCATTTTCTTGCTGGTGATGCTGCTCAGCGGCGTGCAGGTGTCCCGCTCCAAGCTGCTGGACCTGATGCAGGGGGACCGGCGCAACGAGCCCCTGCGCCAGCGTTCCTTAACGTGGGCGGTGTTCCAGTGTGTGCTGGGGGTAGTGTGCCTGGGGGTGGCCTATGTCATGCTGCTCACCTTCGGCATGATGATTTTGGCCATGCCCATGCTCTGTGTGCCCATGCTGGCCCTGGGTACGGTAGGTACCCTGCTCATTTTCCGGTCTCTGTCCGGCTTTGTGCTGCGGTTGGCCCAGAGCCACCCCGGTTTCTACTATAAAAACCTGAACCTCTTCACCCTGCGGGAGTGGATGAGCAAGGTCCACTCCACCTACCTGGCCCAGACCGTCATCTGCATTCTTCTGCTGCTGGCCATGGGCATCACTGCCAGTTCTATCGGCCTTAACTCCACCCTGGACGCCCTGGCCCAGGATCAGGCTCCCTTTGACATCACCATTCAGAATCAGAACGGGGACGAGCGGCAGGTGGACTTTGACGGGGTCCTAAACGCCGCCGGGTTTGATACGTCGGAAAAGCTGTCCTGGCAGCGGGACTTCCTCATCTACTACGGGGACACCGCCGTCACCGGACTCTACTCCTCCGGCGTCATCAGCCTCACCGACTACAACGCCCTGCGGGAGCGCCAGGGAGAGAGTCCCTACACCGGCACCCTGCCCGCCTCTATCCCCTGGGAGGAGGTATGCCGCCTGGTAAACGGCGGCTTGGGCATGGACATGGTAGTGGTAGATGACACTATGTTGGACCAGTTGGAGGTCCGCCGCCAGTTGTGGGTGGCCGATTACGCCGGGGACGCGGAGGAAACCGAGGCCGATCTGGTCTCCGCTTTGACTGAGCTGCCCCAGACCTGCCTCACCCGCACGGAAAGTCGGATCATGCTCTATCAGGAGCTGGTGGGCAATAAGATCCTGGCCCTGTTTTTGGGACTGTATCTGGGAATCACCTTCCTGCTGGCCGCCGCGGCGGTGCTGGCCTTGCAGCAGCTGAGCCAGGGGGCAGACAACGCCGGGCGCTACGCCATCCTGCGCCGCCTGGGCGCTCAGGAGAGCATGGTGTCCCGCTGCGCCGTGGAGCAGGTGGCTCTCGCCTTCCTGCTGCCGCTGGCCCTGGCCCTCATTCACAGCGTGGTGGGTATGAAGGCGGCCAACGACTTCATTGCCCAGGCGGGCAAGGTGGATGCTCTCCAGAGCACCGCCGTTACCGCCCTCATGCTGCTGGTGGTGTACGGGGGCTACTTCCTGGCCACCGCCCGGGCCTGCCGCCGCCTGGCCCTCCAGGGGAGCGGCGCGCGGCGCTGAATCGATCAAAATTGCCCATTGGCCCCCGGGGCCAATGGGCAAAATTTTAGGAAAAATTTCATCTGTTCAGGCCGGTGGGGAATGGCTATAATAGTCCGGAATCCAAATCCCCCCTGGGGAGATTGTCCAAGGAGAGAACGCGTATGACCAAGGACCTGACCACCGGCAGCCCCATGCGGCTCATTCTGGGCTTTGCGCTGCCCACCCTGCTGGGCATGCTGTTCCAGCAGTTCTATAATATGATGGACACCATGATCGTGGGCAAGCTGCTGGGCGCCACCGCCCTGGCGGCGGTAGGCTCCACCGGCTCCATCAACTTCTTTGTCATCGGCTTTTGCATGGGCGTGTGCAACGGCTTTGCCATCCCGGTGGCCCAGCGTATGGGCGCGGGAGATTACAGCCAGATGCGCCGGTATGTGGCCAATGCCGCCTGGCTGGCCATCGCGTTTGCCGCGGTACTCACCGTGGCCACCGGCCTGCTGTGCGGCACCATTCTCACCGTCATAAATACCCCTTCTGACATCTATGAGGGGGCCTACTGGTACATCTTCATCATCTTCATGGGCATCCCCGCCACCTTCCTTTATAACCTGCTGGCGGCCATCATCCGGTCCCTGGGAGACAGCAAGACGCCCGTCTATTTCCTGGCCATGTCCTCGGTGCTGAACATTGGCCTGGACCTGGCCTTTATCCTGGTGTTCCGGCTGGGGGTGGCGGGAGCCTCTCTGGCCACTGTGCTCTCCCAGGGGGTGTCCGGCCTGGCCTGCCTGGTGTACATGGTGAAAAAGTTCCCCATCCTCCACATGAGCCGGGAGGAGCGGCAGCTGGATATCCGTTCCTGCCGGGCGCTGTGCTTCATGGGGGTACCCATGGGGCTTCAATACTCCATCACCGCCATCGGCTCCATCTTCCTCCAGTCGGCGGTCAACAGCCTGGGCAGCCTCTATGTGGCGGGTGTGGCTGCGGGAAGCAAGCTCTTCCAGCTGCTGGGCTGTCCCTACGACGCCATGGGTGCCACCATGGCCACCTACTGCGGCCAGAATGTGGGCGCGGTCAAGCTGGACCGTCTGGGCAAAGGCGTGCGGGCCTGCTCGCTGCTGGGCCTCATCTATGCGCTGATCGCCTTCGGCGGCATGCTGCTCTTTGCGCCCCAGGGGGCCATGCTCTTCCTGGACCCCACCGAGCCGGAGCTTGCCACCCTGGTTGATCTGACCGCCCAGTACATCCGCACCCTCACCGCCTTTTTCTTCCCGCTGGCTCTGGTGAACATTGTCCGCTTCTCCATCCAGGGTATGGGCTTCAGCGGCCTGGCCATTCTGGCCGGCGTGATGGAGATGATCGCCCGCACGGCGGTGGGCGTCATCTTTGTGCCTATGTTTGGCTATACGGCGGCCTGCTTCGCCTCCCCGGCGGCCTGGGTGTGCGCTGACCTGTTCCTGATCCCTGCCTGCATGGGCAGCATCAAGCGCCTGCGAAAGATTTACGAAAAAGAACCCGAAGCCTGATGGCTTCGGGTTCTTTTTATATCGGCAGTTCCAGAACAAAGGCCACGCCGCCAGGGCGGTTTTCCACCCAACACCGGCCGCCGTGGGCCTCCACGGTCTTCCAAACGATGGCCAATCCCAGGCCGGTGCCGCCGCTGTCCCGGCTGCGGGAGGGATCGGCGCGGTAGAAGGGCTCCCAAAGCCGGGACAGGTCCTCGGACGGGATGTTGGGCCCAGCGTTGTAGACCGTGAGGCGGGCGCGATGGCCCAGCTTTTCCAAAGAGACCTGTACGGTTCCGCCGGAATCGGCATGGCGCAGGGCGTTGGAGGCCAGGTTTTCCACCGCCTCCTCCAGCCGTGCCCGGTCCCCGGAGAGGGATACCTCCTCCAGCTCCAGTTGAAGCTGGAGATGTTTCTGCTCCAGGGGCAGGGCAAGGGGGGCAAACACCTCCCGTACCAGGGCGGCCAGGTCCACCGGTTCCTTTTTCGCTACCCCGTTTGCCTCCGTCCGGGCCAGCTCCAGCAGGCTGCCCACCAGAGCGGACATGCGGTCGCTCTCCGAGAGTACCACGTCCAAGTATTGATCCCGCTTCGCCGGGGCGATGTCCTCCCGCAGGGCCTCGGCGTGGGCACGGAGGACAGCCAGGGGGGTTTTCAGCTCGTGGGCCGCCGCCCGGGCAAAGTCCCGTTCCCGCTGGATAGCCCGGCGCTGGCGGTGGTCGGTAAAGAGAGCCATGGCAATGGCGGCCAGCAGAGTAAACAGGGAGGTGGATTTCAGCTCCTCAATAATTCGATGCGTGGGAATATAGGAGAAGCCATAGCCGAACAGGATGCCGTCGGACAGAGGATAACAGGTGGTGTTGGAGCTGACGGAGGCGGAGGAGAAGTTGTCTGGCAGAGTATCGATCCCAGCAAAGAGAAGATCCACTTGTTTCTCTAATTTCTGCCACTGGTCCAGCATCTCCCGGGGGGAGGCGCTGCGGACCGTCAGGGCGGAAAAAAGATCTACCGCCTCAAACCGCATGGTGGTCAGCTCCTTCCCCTCAAAAAAGGAGCTGTCGGTGTCTACCATGGTGACTTCCTTGCCTCGGTAGACATAGGTGATGGTCTTGGGGTAGACGATCTGCCGCTCCTCATCCACTACGCCCACCACATCACACCAGAGGGCGTCTGTCTCCGACTCCATGTCGGGTTCTCTGGGAAGAGCCTGGAAAATTCTTAGGCTGGGCTCCTCCCGCAGCTTCTGCGCCAGTTCTACCTGCTCCTCCGGGCTGAGCACCGCATCCAGCCAGAGATACCAGTCGAGTGTGGAAGTCCCGGGCAGGGAGGCACGGCTGTTGGTCAGCTGACTGCGGGCCAGCTCTTGGCCATCGGCGGTGTAAAAGCGGAACTGGACGATCCCGTCGTAGTCGTAGAGCTGATTTCCCAGCCAACTGGCGAGAATGGCCGGTTTCCGGGCCTCTGTGGCCTCTCCGGACCACACACTTTGGTAGTAACTCTCGGCGTTTTGACAGGCGGACTGGACGGCAAGCTGGACCTCGCCCTTCAGCTTTTGTCCGCTCAGTCCCCATAAAATCCCCATCATCCCCGCCCACAGCAGCAAAAACAGGGGGAGCGTGCCAGTAAAAATCTGCTTGAGCCGCTTCATGGTCATCCCTCCTCCAATCGGTAGCCCGCCTTGAATACCGTCTTGATCTGTTTGCCTGCCTTACCCAGGGCGGCGCGGAGACTGCGCACCCGTACATCCACCGCCCAGTCGTCCCCCTCAAAGTCCAGCCCCCACACCTTGTCCAGAAGCTGGGCGCGGGAGAGCACCTGCCCCTGATTGCGCAGAAGGCATAGGAGCAGCTCGTACTCTCGGGGGGAGAGCTTGATTTCCTGTCCCGCTGCCGTACACCGGCGGGCGCCGGTGTCAACCTGGATGGCACCGCAGGAGAGGATACCGGCTTTCCGCTCTCCCCGGCTGCGGCGGATGAGAGCCTGGAGCTTGGCCAGCAGCACGGCCAGGGAAAAAGGCTTAGTTACATAGTCATCCGCTCCCAGCGCATAGCCCCGGAGCGTCTCCTCCTCGCCGCCCAGGGCGGTGAGAAACAAAATGGGCACAGAGCTTTGGCGGCGCACTGCCCGGCACACCCCGAAGCCGTCCAGTCTGGGCATGAGGACATCCAGCACCACCGCATCGTAGTCCTGCTCCTCCAGAAGCTCCAGGGCCTCCTGGCCGTCCCGGGCCAGGTCGCACTCCAGACCGTGGGCGGTGAGATAGTCCCGGATGATCTCCCGCATCGCCCGCTCGTCCTCTACCACAAGAATCCGGTCCATCGCCCATCCTCCCTTTCTGTGTTCAGGGTACACCCTGCCTGTGTCCAAGTTATGTCCATTCCATCATACCCCGGAACCTTTTTTCGCGCAACGCAGAAAAAACGCCGCGGAGCATTGCTCCACGGCGCTTTTTTGAAGATTTGCTTAGTTCCAGTAGTCGGTCTTTTCCTTCAGACCGATGCTGGCAGCCTTGAAGACCGGGTTCTTGCCCTGCTTCTTCTGGGTGGTGTAGTCCTTGAGAGCAGCCAGGGCGGGACGGGCCAGGATGACGATGACGGGCAGGTTCAGGATAGCCATAATGCCCATGAGCACGTCGGCCAGGTTCCACACGGTGCTGATCTGCATGCCGGCGCCGATGAAGATGAGGATCATGGCGTCGATGCGGAAGAGGATCATAAACTCCTTGGCGGGGACCTTCTTCACAATGTAGGCCAGGCAGTTATCCACATAGTACAGGTTGCCGATCAGGGTGGTGAAGGCAAAGAGCACCATGGCCACGGTGATGAAGATGGGGCCGATGGGGCCGAAGGTGGCGGACAGGGCAGCCTGAACATAGGGAGCGCCCTCCAGCTCGGCGGTGGGCTCCACGCCGGAGCACAGCAGCATGAAGGCGGTGGCGGAGCAGATGAGCAGGGTGTCGATGAACACGGAGAGCATCTGCACCAGGCCCTGCTTGACGGGGTGGCTGACGTTGGCGGAGGCGGCGGCGTTGGGAGCGGAGCCCACACCGGCCTCGTTGGAGTACAGGCCGCGCTTGATGCCGTACATCATGGCGGAGCCGGCAAAGCCGGAGAAGATGGCCTGGAAGTCAAAGGCCTCGGAGAAGATGCGGCCGAACACATAGGGCAGGTTGCCGATGTTCATCACCAGCACCACCAGGGACACCAGCACGTACAGGCCGCCCATGAAGGGCACCAGGGTGGAGGTGAACTTAATGATGCGCTTGCCGCCGCCCATGACGCAGTAGCCCACCAGGACCGCCAGAATGGCACCGATGATCCAGGGGGTGCTCTCTGCGTTATAGAAGGAGTAGCCGCTGAAGGTGGACTGCAGGTTGTAGGAGGCCAGCATGTTGAAGCCGCCGGCGTAGGTGAGGATCAGGGCCACAGCGAAGATGACGGCCAGGGGGCGGGAGTGGAGGGCAGCCTCGATGTAGTAGGAGGGGCCGCCGTAGCTCTCGCCGGTTTCGGGGTTGCGGCGCTTATAGATCTGAGCCAGTGTGGACTCGATGAAGGCGGAAGCGCCGCCGATGATGGCGATGATCCACATCCAGAACACGGCGCCGAAGCCGCCCAGGCAGATGGCGGTGGAAATGCCGATGATGTTGCCGGTGCCCACGCGGGAGGCGGTGGACACCATCAGAGCCTGGAAGGAGGAGATGGAGCCGGCCTTGTCCGGCTTCTCGCCCACCACGCGGATGGACTCGGCGAACATACGGAACTGGATGAACTTGGTGCGGAAGGTGAAGTACAGGCCTACTGCCAGCAGCAGGATGATCAGCAGGTAGGAGTACATGATGTTGCTGATCTCATTGATGATCATATCAAGCATGACAACACACTCACTTTCTTAAATGGTGAAGTTCTCTCTCCGACAACAGACGCGGTTCAGACCTCCTCTCGGCCCCGGCGTCTCACAGGGCGCAAGGAAGCCCTGCGTGCCGAAGGGGAACGGAACGCGGGGCCTTTATGTGGACTTATTATACAGGAAAAAGTGGATAAAAGCCAGAACAATCTGTGGAAGTTGCTGAACTTTGTGAAAAGTACACAGAAAGTTCACATTTGTGCGTGCGCTTCGGTGGGAATGGCCGGAAACAAAATTCCCCCGCCCGGGCAAAAGGCCCGGGACGGGGGAAATCATCGGGAAATAAACGGATCAGTAGGCCACGCCCCACAGGATCATGTGCTTGGCGCTCTTGCCGCAGCACACGCAGGTATCGGACACCTTCTCCTGCTCCAAAGGCATGCACCGGGAGGTGACGCCGGCCTGCTCCTTCATCTTGAGCTCGCACTCCAGATCGCCGCACCACATGGTCTTAGCAAAGCCGCCCTCGGTCTCCATAAACTCCTTGACCTCGTCCAGAGTCAGGCACACGCGGGTGTGGTCCTCCAGGTTCTTCTTGGCCCGCTCGTAGAGGCCGTTGTGCACCGCGTCCAGCAGCTGGGGCACGGTGGTCTCCAGCTCGGCCAGAGGCACGAAGATCTTCTCGCCGGAGTCACGGCGGCAGATGCAGCACTGGCCCTTCTCCATATCCTTGGGGCCGAGCTCCACGCGCAGGGGCACGCCCTTCATCTCATACTGGGCGGCCTTCCAGCCCATGGACTGGTCGGAGGCGTCCATGCTGGCACGGATGCCGGCGGCCTTCAGACGGTTGAGCAGGTCGGTAGCGGCGTCCAGCACGCCCTCCTTGTGCTGGGCCACGGGGATGACCATGGCCTGGATGGGGGCGATGCGGGGGGGCAGCACCAGGCCGTTGTTGTCGCCGTGGGTCATGATAATGCCGCCGATCATACGGGTGGACACGCCCCAGGAGGTCTGGTGGGGGTAGTGGAGCTGGTTGTCCTTGCCAGTGAAGGTGATATCAAAGGCGCGGGCGAAGCCGTCGCCGAAGTAGTGGCTGGTGCCGGACTGGAGGGCCTTCTTGTCGTGCATCATGCACTCCACGGTGTAGGTCTCCTCAGCGCCGTTGAACTTCTCCTTGTCGGTCTTGCGGCCCTTGACCACGGGCATGGCCAGCACGTTCTCCAGGAAGTCGGCGTAGATGTTGAGCATCTGCTGGGTCTCCTGGCGCGCCTCCTCCTCGGTGGCGTGCATGGTGTGGCCCTCCTGCCACAGGAACTCACGGTGGCGCAGGAAGGGACGGCTGGTCTTCTCCCAGCGCAGCACGCTGCACCACTGGTTGTACAGCTTGGGCAGGTCACGGTGGGAGTGGATGATGCTCTTGTAGTGCTCGCAGAACAGGGTCTCAGAGGTGGGACGGATGCAGTAGCGCTCCTCCAGCTTCTCGCTGCCGCCGTAGGTCACCCAGGCGCACTCGGGGGCAAAGCCCTCCACGTGGTCCTTCTCCTTCTGCAGCAGGCTCTCAGGGATCAGCATGGGCAGGTACACGTTCTCGTGGCCGGTCTCCTTAAACCGCTTGTCCAGCTCCGCCTGGATGTTCTCCCAGATGGCGTAGCCGTAGGGACGGTAGATGAACACGCCCTTGATGGAGGAGTAGTCAATGAGCTCCGCCTTCTTACACACGTCGGTGTACCACTGGGCGAAGTCCACCTCCATATCGGTGATCTGCTCCACTTGCTTCTTGTTATTCTGAGCCATATCAAAATCAGTCCTTTTCTATAAGATCGGGCTTGGAAAACTCGTACCGTTTATTGTATAAATTTCGGCTGGAAAAGTCAAGGCGGAAACCGCAAAAGGGAAGAGCGGGGGCGGTTACATGTAGTCTCCGGTGTAGTCGAGGACCATGTCGTCCAGCGTGGTCCAGCCGCTGGACACCAGGGAGTAGTAGTCCCCGTCCAGCTTCAGCTGGAGCATTACCGACTGGTCCTGGCCGTAGGTGGCCTGGGGCAGGACCTGCTCCACCTTCTCGATCATGCGCAGGGCGTACTCCGCGTCCAGTTTCTGATAGGCCGCCTCGCTCAGGGTGCTGGCCTCGTCGGGGGTGGTGCCGTTGTCCGCGCATACCTGGCTCCAGATCTCGGCGTACGTCTCATCGGGAATCAGATGGAACACCTCGATGGGGGAGAGGATGACCTCCACGGCAAAGTCTCCGCCCTGGAGCTTGTTGCCCTCGCCCACGGAGTACTGGGCCTTGGCATAGATGTCCTTGACCAGCTGGGTGGCCCGCTCATTGACCTCGTCGTTGGGGTAAAAGACCTCCAGATAGTTCAGCAGACGCTGGGCCTCGGCCTGGGCGTTGTCCTCATACTGCTGCTTGGCGTCCTCCTCTGTCATGCCGTCCACCAGGTCCAGATATTCCTGGCTGTACTGGCCTTTGTAGGTGCAGTCCAGTTCCCCCTGAATATAGGTGGTCACGTCCGCTCCGGACAGACCGCAGGCAGCGAGGGTCAGGGTCAGCGCGCAGGCCAGAATTCCGGCAAACAAGTGGCGTTTTTTCATAGACGATCTCCTCTCTTTCCTTGCGCGGGGGTGGCGGCAGGCGGGGAACCGCCCGGTCCGAATTTTAGATACTTTAACTTTAAAGGAAGAAAGCGGGAAAGTCAACCTTGCCCGCGCAGATGGGATGTGGTACACTCCTGTCATGACAACCAAACAGACAGGAGGTGCGGCCATGGACGCTGCACACAGAAGAAAGACGATCACACATATTTTAGAGGAGGCCAAAGCGCCGGTGAGCGCCGCCGCCTTGGCTCGGGAATTTTCTGTCAGCCGTCAGATCATTGTGGGGGACGTGGCCCTGCTGCGGGCGGCAGGACTGGACATCGCCGCTACCCCACGGGGCTACGTGCTGCCCAAGGAGACCACCGGGCTGGTGCGTACCGTGGCCTGTGTCCATCCGGGGGAGGCCATGGCCCGGGAGCTGGAGATCATGGTGGATCAGGGCTGCCAGGTGATGGATGTGGTGGTGGAACACCCGGTGTACGGCCAGCTTACGGGACAGCTGCGTCTGGCTTCCCGGTATGATGTGCAGGAGTTTGTCCGTCTGGTTTCTCAGCGGAAGGCCAAGCCGTTGTCTGATCTTACCGGGGGAGTCCACCTTCACACCCTGCGCTGTCCTGACGAGGACAGCTACCGCCGGGTGCTGGCTGGATTGAAGGCAGAGGGATTTCTCTACCCGGGGGAATAAAGAAATAGGTTGACAAACCGGAAATATCCGGTACAATGTGGTATACACGTGTCTTGACACCTGTATACCACATTTTGTTTGGGAGAGAATTTTATGGGACGCTTACAGGAATTTATGAAGCGGAAAAACATTGTCATCTCCGCCAAGCGCTACGGCATCGACGCTCTGGGTGCTATGGCTCAGGGGCTGTTCTGCTCGCTGCTGATCGGTACCATCCTCAACACCCTGGGGACCCAGTTCGGCATCCCCTTTCTTACCGCCCAGATCATTACCATCAATGACGTGGGCTACACTGTGGGCGGGCTGTGCTCCTTTATGAGCGGCTCGGCCATGGCAGTGGCTATCGGCTATGCCCTCCAGGCGCCGCCCATGGTGCTCTTTTCCCTGGTGACGGTGGGCTACGCCTGCAACGCCCTGGGCGGGGCAGGAGGGCCGCTGGCCGTCCTGTTTGTGGCCGTTATCGCCGCGGAATTTGGCAAGGCAGTGAGTAAGGAGACCAAGATCGACATTCTGGTCACGCCCATCGTTACTATCCTTGTTGGCATCGGAGCGGCCTGGATCATTGCGCCTCCCATTGGCGGGGCGGCCAGTGCCTTTGGGCAGCTCATTATGCAGACCACCAAACTCCAGCCCTTCTGGATGGGGATGCTGGTGTCTGTTCTGGTGGGCATTGCCCTCACTCTGCCCATCTCCTCGGCGGCTATCTGTGCCGCCCTCACCCTCACTGGCCTGGCGGGAGGCGCCGCGGTGGCTGGATGCTGTGCCAACATGGTGGGCTTTGCGGTGCTCTCCTTTAAAGAGAATGGCTGGGGCGGCCTGGTCAGCCAGGGCATCGGCACCTCCATGCTCCAGATGCCCAACATTGTGCGCAATCCGAGAATTTGGCTGCCTGCCATCCTCACCTCCGCGATTACGGGGCCCATTGCCACCTGTCTGTTTAAATTGGAGATGAACGGCGCGCCCATCAACTCGGGTATGGGCACCTGCGGCCTGTGCGGACAGCTGGGCGTCTGGACGGGCTGGGTGGCTCCCAGCGAGCAGGCCCTGGCCAACGGCGCGGTTGCCATTGCGCCCACGGCCTTTGACTGGGCAGGGCTGATTCTTATCTCCTTTATTCTGCCTGCTGTCCTGTGCTGGGCCTTCGGCATCTTCTTCCGCAAGATTGGCTGGATCAAAGAGGGAGATCTTCAACTTTCTTAAAAAAAGTTGACAAAGAATTTTCTGCGAAACTTCGTTTCTCCTCTGCGCCCGCCGCTTTCTTGAAAGAAAGCTTGGCAAAGAACTTTGTGGGAAACTTCGTTTCCCTTCTGCGCCCGTAAGAGAGACTTTCGTGGGAGTGACTGCTTAGGTCGCTCCCACCTTTATTATATATAGATTCCGCCCTGCGGGGCGGGTTCCTTTCTGAGTCACCAGAAAGGAACCAAAGAGTGACTGGGGGCCGCTTCCGGTGAGCACCTTGTCTGCGGCGGCGCTCACAGTCATTGCCCCCAGACCCCCGCTTACGGGAGCGTGTCCCTTTGGTTTTTTGGTTACTTCCGGCGGCCTAAGCTTTGACCCTGCGCCTTACTACACTTGGGCCTTAGGCCCTTTTGCCATCAAAATTTAAAAGCGTTTCCATTCTAACGTACACCGCCTGGTGCGTCCCTACCTGTTTAGTGCGGCAGTCATCGATTGCCCAGCTGCCACGGTTATGCCTGAGTAGGCGGTGTTATTTCAACCCCACATCTTCCAAGACTTTCACCTTGTAGGCCCCAGTGGGCCGAGGCAAGAAGAACCAGCGATCATGTCTTTGCCCGCCGGGAGGGCATGAAGGTTTTTCTGGAGGGTGTCCCCCGTAAACGGGGGTCCGGGGGCGGGATGACTGTGAGCGCCCGCTTCGCGAAGGCGCTCACCGGAAGCCAGCCCCCGGCGATTCTTTCGTGCCTTTCTGATCGCTCAGAAAGGCACATCCCCGCCCCTGTCAAACATCACCAAAGCAAACACAGGAAACTCCGTGAAAACGGGCAAAATTTTTTGAAAAAACACCTTGACACACACGGGGGTGTTGATGTATCATACTGGAGTCCCTGTTAAGGGGGCAACTGCGATGATGTGGGAGATTGCTCAGAAATGAGGTAACTTCCACGGAGTATGTCCGAGCTAGAATCGGGCGGCTGAAGGACCTGGGCACAGCGTATATCGCTGTAGCTGGGTGGAACCGGCCTGCTTGCACGCCGGTTTCTTTCATGCCACGGAGTGATACGCACGAGAACGTGGACAGGAACTTCACCGTACGAAGCGAGGGACAAGGAATTCACTTCGTATGTATTAAGGAGGAAACAACCCATGGCAGCTCAGAAAGAAATGATCCGCATCCGTCTGAAGGCTTACGATCACCAGCTCATCGACCAGAGCGCGGAGAAGATCGTGGAGACCGCCAAGCGCACCGGCGCTACCGTCTCCGGCCCCATCCCCCTGCCCACCAAGAAGGAAGTCGTCACCATCCTGCGCGCCGTCCACAAGTACAAGGACAGCCGCGAGCAGTTTGAGCGCCGCACTCACAAGCGCCTGATCGACGTGGTCAAGCCCTCCCCCAAGACCGTCGAGGCCCTGATGAGCCTGGAGCTTCCCGCTGGTGTGGAGATCGAGATCAAGCTGTAATTTCACAGCCATCTCAAACAACTACCTTGTGTACCCGCTGTCTGCCGCATATTGAGGCGGACGGGTCAAGTTGGCCGAGCAATAGCCAAGCGTTTGAGCCGTCGTGAGCAGCGCAGATGGACCGAAGCGAGGGATACAAACCAAGAAGGGCGAAACGCCCGGATGTTTGTGTCCCGAGCCGGAGGGAAGCCGCGCGTCGCGAACAGGCGAAACGTGATGAAGACTAACTCGCCCAACCAATAACCTATATAGGAGGAAAATCCAACATGGAGAAAGCGATCATCGGCAAAAAGATCGGCATGACCCAGATCTTCGATGAAGCTGGCCACGTGGTCCCTGTGACCGTGATCGAGGCCGGCCCCTGCACCGTGGTGCAGAAGAAGACCGCCGAGAAGGATGGCTATGAGGCCATTCAGCTGGGTTATCAGACCGTTCCCGAGCGCAAGCTGACCAAGCCTGAGGTTGGCCATCAGAAGAAGGCCGGCCTGGAGGAGCTGAAGAAGGTTCTCAAGGAGTTCCGTCTGGACGACTGCTCCAAGTACGAGATCGGCGACGAGCTGAAGGCTGACGTGTTCGCCGCGGGCGACCGCGTGGACGTCACCGGCATCAGCAAGGGCCACGGCTACCAGGGCGTTATCAAGCGTCACGGTGCTTCTCGCCTAAAGGAGACCCACGGTACCGGCCCTGTGCATCGTCACGCCGGCGCCATGGCCGCCAACAGCGATCCTTCCCGTATCTTCAAGGGTAAGATCGGCGCCGGCCAGATGGGCAACGAGCAGGTCACTGTCATGAACCTGGACGTCATCTCTGTGGACGCCGAGCTGGGCATCATCGCGGTTCGCGGCGCCATCCCCGGCCCCAAGGGCGGCGTGGTGTTCCTGCGCAACAGCGTGAAGAAGTACGTCGAGCCCAAGGGTGCTGCCGGCATCAGCAACAACCCGCAGAAGGCTTCCGGCCGCAATCCCCAGAAGGCTTCCGCCCGCAACAAGTAAGGAAAGGAGAGTGTAAATCATGGCAAAAGCGAATGTGTTTAACATGGCCGGCCAGCAGGTCGGCGAGATCGAGCTCTCCGAGGCTGTTTTCGGCATCGAGCCCAACCAGGCTGTTGTCCACGAGGTGGTCAAGAACCACCTGGCCAACTGCCGTCAGGGCACCCAGAGCGCTCTGACCCGCGCCGAGGTTTCCGGCGGCGGCAAGAAGCCCTGGCGCCAGAAGGGCACCGGCCACGCCCGTCAGGGTTCCACCCGGGCTCCCCAGTGGACTCACGGCGGTATCGTGTTTGCTCCCAAGCCCCGCGATTACAGCTACACCCTGAATAAGAAGGTGAAGCGCCTGGCTCTGAAGTCCGCTCTGTCCGCCAAGGCCGCCTCCGGCGACATCCTGGTGGTCGACGAGCTGAAGCTGGACGCCATCAAGACCAAGGACATGCGCAACTTCCTCAACGCGGTTGAGGCCGGCAAGTCCGTGGTCATCACTCCTGAGGTCAACGAGATCGTGGTCAAGTCCGCCCGGAACATCCCCGGCGTGGTGACCACCACCGCTAAGATCCTCAGCGTGTACGACATTGTCAACGCCAAGCGCCTGGTCATCGACAAGGCCGCCCTGGCCATCATCGAGGAGGTGTTCGCGTAATGACCGCTTATGATATCATCAAGCGCCCCATCATCACCGAGCAGTCCATGGCTGATACCGAGATGAAGCGCTACACCTTCGAGGTGGCCAAGAACGCCAACAAGATCGAGATCGCCAAAGCGGTCGAGGAGATCTTCGGCGTGAAGGTTGCCAAGGTCAACACCCTGAACATGCAGGGTAAGGAGAAGCGCATGGGCGCCCGGCCCGCTGGCCGCCGTCCCAGCTGGAAGAAGGCTATGGTCACTCTGACCGCCGATTCCAAGACCATCGAGTTCTTCGAAGGCATGGTGTAAGGAGGAGATTGAACAATGGCTATCAAAACTTTTAAGCCCACAACGCCCTCCCGCCGTCACATGACTGTGTCCGCCTTCGAGGGCATCGACAAGAAGGCTAAGCCCGAGCGCAGCCTGACTGAGAACCTCAAGAAGCACGCTGGCCGCAACAGCTACGGCCGCATCACCGTTCGCCACCGCGGCGGCGGCAACAAGCAGAAGTATCGTGTTATCGACTTCAAGCGCGACAAGGAAGGTAAGGCTACTGTTCTGAACCTGCAGTACGACCCCAACCGTTCCGCCAACATCGCCCTGATCCAGTACGAGGACGGCGAGAAGCGCTATATCCTGGCCCCCAACGGCCTGAAGGCCGGTCACATCATCATGACCGGTGCTGACTCCGACATCCTGCCCGGCAACTGCCTGCCCATCGCCAACATCCCCGTGGGCGAGATGATCCACAACATCGAGCTGTACCCCGGCAAGGGTGCTCAGCTGGTTCGCGCCGCCGGCGTGGCCGCTCAGCTGATGGCTAAGGAGAACGGCATGGCTCAGGTGCGTCTGCCTTCCGGCGAGGTGCGCTATATCCGTGAGAACTGCAAGGCCACCATCGGCCAGGTTGGCAACACCGATCACGCTAACATCCAGATCGGTAAGGCCGGCCGTAAGCGTCACATGGGTTGGCGTCCCACCGTCCGTGGCTCCGTCATGAACCCCAATGACCACCCCCACGGCGGCGGCGAGGGCAAGAGCCCCGTTGGTCGTCCCGGTCCTGTTACCCCCTGGGGCAAGCCCGCTCTGGGTTACAAGACCCGCAAGACCAAGAACCGCACCGATAAGTTCATCGTCAAGCGCCGCAACGACAAGTAAGGAGGGAGTAAAAGATGAGCAGAAGTATCAAGAAAGGCCCCTTTTGCGCCCCCGAGCTGCTGAAGCGGGTCGACGAAATGAATCAGACCGGCGAGAAGAAGGTCCTGAAGACTTGGAGCCGCGCCTCCACCATCTTCCCCTCCTTCGTCGGCCACACCTTCGCGGTCCACGACGGCCGCAAGCACGTGCCCGTCTACGTGACCGAGGATATGGTCGGCCACAAGCTGGGCGAGTTCGTCCCCACCCGCACCTTCAAGGGCCACGCGGGTTCCAAGACCGGTAAGTAAGGAGGAGAGATACCATGGAAGCTGTTGCGAATCTGAAATATCTGCGGATCTCTCCCCGGAAGGTGAAGATCGTTCTGGATCTGATCCGCGGTAAGGATGTGGGCACTGCCGCCGCCATCCTGATGCAGACCCCCAAGTCTGCCTCTGAGCCTGTGCTCAAGCTCCTGAAGAGCGCCGCTGCCAATGCGGAGAACAACCACCAGATGGATCCCGAGAAGCTGTACGTGAGCGCCTGCTACGCCAACCCCGGCCCCATCATTAAGCGCATCCGCCCCCGCGCTCAGGGCCGTGCGTTCCGCATCAACAAGCGCACTTCTCACGTGACCATCGTGGTCAGCGAGCGCTAAGGGAGGAGGAAGAATATGGGACAGAAAGTTAATCCCCACGGCCTGCGCGTGGGTGTCATCAAGGATTGGGACTCCCGCTGGTACGCCAAGAACGAGCTGGTTGGCGACCTGCTGGTTGAGGACAAGAAGATCCGTGACTACCTGAAGAAGACCCTGTACTCCGCCGGCATCCCCAAGATCGAGATCGAGCGGGACAACGCCAAGGTCCGCATCTACCTGCACTGCGCCCGTCCCGGCGTGGTCATCGGTAAGGGCGGCGAGGAGATCAAGAAGATCGAGGCCAAGCTGGTCAAGATGATCGGCAAGCCCGTGGACCTGAAGATCGTGGAAGTGAAGAACGCCGACATGGACGCTCAGCTGGTTGCCGAGAACATCGCTCAGCAGCTGGAGAAGCGTATCGGCTTCCGCCGCGCCATGAAGAACGCCATGGGCCGTGCGATGCGCTCCGGCGCCCGCGGCATCAAGACCTGCTGCTCCGGCCGTCTGGGCGGCGCTGAGATCGCCCGTACCGAGCACTATCACGATGGCACCATCCCCCTGCAGACTCTGCGCGCCGACATCGACTACGGCTTTGCTGAGGCTGCCACCACCTACGGCCGCATCGGCGTGAAGGTGTGGATCTACAAGGGTGAGGTGCTCACCCAGGCCCTGCGGACCACTCCCCGCACCCTGGATACCAGCAAGCCCTATCAGGAGCGCCGTGAGCGTCCCCGCCGCGACCGCCGCGACGGCGACCGCCGTGGTGGCTTCAACCGGGATCGTCGCGAGGGCGGCTTCAACCGCGGTCCTCGTCCCGCCGGCCAGGGCAACTTCAACAACAATCGTGGCCCCCGCCCCGCCGGTCAGGCCAATGCTCCTAAGGAAGGAGGCGCTCAGTAATGCTGCTGCCTAAGCGCGTAAAGTATCGCCGTGTTCACCGCGGCCGCATGAAGGGTAAGGCTACCCGGGGCAACACCGTCAGCTACGGTGAGTTTGGCCTGATGGCCACTGAGCCCAGCTGGATCACCAGCAATCAGATCGAGGCCGCCCGTATCGCCATGACTCGTCACACCAAGCGTGGCGGTAAGGTTTGGATCAAGATCTTCCCCGATAAGCCCGTAACCGAGAAGCCCGCCGAGACCCGCATGGGTTCCGGTAAGGGTTCCCCCGAGTACTGGGTGGCCGTGGTTAAGCCCGGCCGCGTGATGTTCGAGATCGCCGGCGTCTCCGAGGAGGTCGCTCGTGAGGCTCTGCGTCTGGCCAGCCACAAGCTGCCTGTCAAGTGCAAGATCGTGAAGCGTGAAGAGACCGAGAAGGGTGGTGAAGCGTAATGAAGGCCAATGAAATCCGCAAGATGTCCGGCGCCGAGCTGGAGACCAAGCTGATGGACCTGAAGAAGGACCTGTTCAACCTGCGCCTCCAGCACGCCACCAACCAGCTGGATAACCCCGTGCGCATCGCTGAGGTCAAGAAGGATATCGCCCGGGTCAAGACCATCATCCGCGAGCAGCAGCTCGCCGGCCGGTAATAGGAGGAATAGAAGATGGAAAACAGAACTTCTTCCCGTAAGACCAGAGTCGGCCTGGTGGTTTCGGACAAGATGGATAAGACCGTGGTGGTCGCCATCGCCGACCGCGTGGCCCACCCTCTGTACAAGAAGATCGTTAAGAGAACCTATAAGCTGAAGGCTCACGATGAGAACAACCAGTGCGGCATCGGCGACCGTGTCCGTGTCATGGAGACCCGTCCCCTGTCCAAGGACAAGCGCTGGCGCGTGGTTGAGATCATCGAGAAGGCGAAATAAGGAGGTGCCGGCATGATTCAGGAAGAAAGCTATCTGAAAGTCGCCGATAACACCGGCGCCAAGGAGATCAAGACCATCCGCGTGCTGGGCGGTTCCAAGCGCAAGTTCGGCAACATCGGCGATGTGGTCGTGGCTTCCGTGCGGAAGGCTCAGCCCGGCGGTACCGTGAAGAAGGGCGAGGTCGTCAAGGCCGTTATCGTCCGTTCCGCTCGGGGCGTGCGCCGCGCCGACGGCTCCTACGTCCGGTTTGACGACAACGCCGCCGTCCTCATCAAGGAGGACAAGAACCCCCGCGGCACTCGTATCTTTGGCCCAGTGGCCCGCGAGCTGCGCGACAAGGATTATATGAAGATCCTGTCCCTGGCTCCCGAAGTGCTGTAAGGGAGGGTTTTTAGGATGAATAAAATGAGCATTCGCAAGGACGACCTGGTGGTCGTTCTGTCCGGCAAGGACAAGGGCAAGCAGGGCAAGGTCCTGGAAGTTATGCCCAAGAGCGGCAAGGTCGTGGTGGAGAAGGTCAACGTGGTCTCCCGCCACACCAAGCCCCGTAAGCAGGGCGAGCAGGGCGGCATCATCCAGAAGGAGGCCCCCATCTACGCCTGCAAGGTGCAGAAGGTCTGCCCCAAGTGTGGTAAGCCCACCCGCGTCGGCCAAAAGGTCGAGGGTGACAAGAAGGTCCGCATCTGCAAGAAGTGCGGCGCCGAAATCTGAGAGAGGAGGAGTTAACCAATGGCCAATACGCCTAACCTGAAGAAGCTGTATCAGGACGAGGTCGCTCCTGCTCTGATGCAGAAGTTCGGCTACAAGTCCACCATGCAGATCCCCCGTCTGGACAAGATCGTTGTCAACGTGGGCTGCAGCGAGGCCCGCGAGAACGCCAAGGTTCTGGACGCCGTGGTCAGCGACCTGACCGCTATCACCGGCCAGAAGGCTGTGATCACCAAGGCCAAGAAGTCCGTGGCTAACTTTAAGCTCCGTGAGGGCATGCCCATCGGCGCTAAGGTTACCCTGCGCGGCAACAAGATGTGGGAGTTCCTGGACCGCCTGTTCAACGTGGCCCTGCCCCGCGTGCGTGACTTCCGCGGCATTTCCGCCGACTCCTTTGACGGCCGGGGCAACTACGCTCTGGGCATCAAGGAGCAGCTGATCTTCCCCGAGATCGAGTACGACAAGATCGACAAGATCCGCGGTATGGACATCGTGATGTGCACCACCGCTCAGACCGATGAGGAGGCCCGCGAGCTGCTCAAGCTCATCGGCGCTCCCTTCGCCGGCCGCTAAGGAGGAGGAACAACATGGCTAAGAAATCTATGATTCTCAAGCAGCAGCGCGAGCCCAAATTCTCCAGCCGCCGCTACAACCGCTGCAAGATCTGCGGCCGTCCCCACGCCTACCTGCGCGACTACGGCATCTGCCGTATCTGCTTCCGCGAGCTGGCTTATAAGGGCCAGATCCCCGGCGTGAAGAAGGCGTCTTGGTAAGTTAAATGCCCCTGTGCTTCGTGAGGTCCGCTTGCCGTACACAAAGTACGGCGGCGCGGCCCGCACATTGCCCAGGAACATTTTCCTCACCAATCCGCGGTGCAAGATTGGTCAGTGGGCAGTTAGTGGCTTGACGTACACAAAGTACGCCTGCGCCGCTCCGCCTTGTCTGACAAAGCGATCTTCACCAAGACCCTGGCAGGTCCCTAAGAGGCTTGCCCCTGAAATGAGTCGAAAAAGAGACCGGCTGCGGTGCAGCCGGTCTCTTCCAGACAAAAGCTGACCACGCACCCGTGTGTGCGAAGCAAAAAACCCTTGCAATTCCCAGATTTATGGGGTACAATAAAGTGCTTGTGCGCCAGAGGACTTAAAAATGGCACGCCCGACACCGTTGGGCGGTGCAAAAAACCCGTAATCCCCACCGGAAAATCCCGGGGTGTGAGTACGGGGTTTTGGCTTGCAAGGTGACTTTGGTCAAGCCCGCCTCGCGGCGGTTTTGATAGCGCCAAAGGCGCGAAGGCGGTCAACAGGTCGGGGAGCGCCTACCCCCGATACCTTACCGTCTGTACCGGATTTTCCGGTAATCTTATAAGGAGGTATATCTCATGCATATCACGGACCCCATTGCGGATATGCTCACCCGCATCCGCAACGCGAACAACGCCAAGCATGACACCGTGGACGTCCCCGCGTCCAACATGAAGAAGTCCATCGCTCAGATCCTGCTGGATGAAGGCTATATCAAGAACTTCCAGCTCATCGACGACGGCACTCAGGGTGTCATCCGCATCACTCTGAAGTATGGCGCCGGTAAGGAGAAGGTCATCTCCGGTCTGCGCCGCGTGTCCAAGCCCGGCCTGCGGGTGTATGCCGGCGCGGACGAGCTGCCCAAGGTTCTGCGCGGCCTGGGTATCGCCATCGTATCCACTTCCAAGGGCGTCATGACTGACAAAGCGGCCCGCAAGGCCCATGTCGGCGGCGAAGTCCTGGCATTTGTCTGGTAAGGAGGGTTATAGGAATGTCTAGAATTGGTAGAGCTCCTATCGCCATTCCCGCCGGAGTGGAGATTAAGGTAGAGGACAACAACGTTGTCACCGTCAAGGGCCCCAAGGGCACCCTGACCCAGCAGTTCAACCCCAACATGGCCATCGCCATCGAGGAGAACGTGCTGCATGTCACTCGTCCCAACGACGCTAAGGAGAACCGTGCTCTTCACGGCCTGACTCGCACCCTGATCCACAACATGGTGGTGGGCGTGACCGAGGGCTACAAGAAGGAGCTGGACGTCAACGGCGTTGGCTATCGTGTGGCCAAGGAGGGCAACAAGCTGGTGATGAACCTGGGCTTCTCCCATCAGGTCATCATGGAGGAGGTTCCCGGTATCACTATCGAGGTTCCCGGCCCCAACAAGATCATCATCAACGGCTGCGACAAGCAGCAGGTTGGCCAGTTTGCTGCCGAAGTGAGAGAGAAGCGTCCCCCCGAGCCTTATAAGGGCAAGGGCATCAAATACACCGACGAGGTCATCCGCCGCAAGGCTGGTAAGACCGGCGCCAAGAAGTAAGAAGGAGGTGTGCCACTATGATCAACAGACCCGATACTCGTTCCCAGCGGCTTAAGCGCCATAAGCGCGTGCGCGCCAAGATTTCCGGCACGCCCGAGCGTCCCCGCCTGAACGTGTTCCGCAGCGCCACCAACATCTATGCCCAGATCATCGACGATGTGACCGGCAAGACCCTGGTGAGCGCCTCTTCCCTGGAGAAGGATTTCTCCTGTGAGGGCACCAAGTCCGACGCCGCCAAGCAGGTTGGCATCAACGTGGCTGAGCGTGCCAAGGCCAAGGGCATCGACACCGTGGTGTTCGACCGCGGCGGCTATGTCTACCACGGCCGCGTCAAGGCTCTGGCCGAGGGCGCCCGTGAGGGCGGCCTGCAGTTCTAAGGGAGGAGGAAACGACAATGGCTAGATTTGAGAGAGAACCCAGCGAGTTCGTGGAGAAGCTCGTTTCCCTGAACCGCGTATCCAAGACCGTCAAGGGCGGCCGTATCTTCAAGTTCGCCGCTCTGATGGTGGTGGGCGATGAGAAGGGCCGCGTGGGCTTTGGCCTGGGTAAGGCCGCCGAGGTGCCCGAGGCTATCCGCAAGGGCATCGAGGACGCCAAGAAGAACATGATCACTGTGTCCCTGTCCGGCACCACCATCCCCCACGAGGTGATCGGTGAGTTCGGCGCCGGCCGCGTGCTGATGAAGCCCGCCGCCCCCGGTACCGGCGTGATCGCCGGCGGCGCTGTCCGCGCCGTGCTGGAAGCTGTCGGCATCAAGGATATCTACACCAAGTGCCTGCGCTCCAACAATCCGCAGAACGTGGTCTCCGCTGCCTTTGTGGGCCTGAAGTCCCTGCGCAGCCCTGAGGAGGTCGCCCGCATCCGCGGTAAGAGCGTGGACGAGATCCTGGGTTAAGGAGGCGCTGACAATGGCTAATCTGAACATTAAGCTGGTCAAGAGCCTGAACGGCCGCATCGCCAAGCACAAGGCGACTGCCGAGGCTCTGGGCCTGAAGAAGATCGGCGACATTACCGTGCAGCCCGACAACGCTGCCACCCGTGGTAAGATCGCCCACATCGGCTACCTGCTCCAGGTGACCGAGGAAAACTAACGTAGGAGGCGCGAGACAATGAATCTGCATGAACTCTCCCCCGCCGCCGGTTCCACCACTAAGTCCTTCCGCAAGGGCCGCGGTCATGGTTCCGGCAACGGTAAGACTGCCGGCCGTGGTCACAAGGGCCAGTGGGCCCGCTCCGGCGGCGGCGTGCGCGTGGGTTTTGAGGGCGGCCAGATGCCTCTGGCCCGCCGTATCCCCAAGCGCGGCTTCAACAACATCTTCGCTAAGCCCCTGGAGTCCGTGAACGTCTCCGCTCTGGAGAAGTTCGAGGACGGCGCTGTGGTCAACGCTCAGGCTCTGCTGGAGAAGGGCATCCTCTCCAAGTGTGAGTATGGTGTGAAGATCCTGGGCAACGGCACCATCACCAAGAAGCTGACTGTCCAGGCGTCCGCTTTCTCCGCCTCTGCCAAGGAGAAGATCGTGGCGGCCGGCGGAAAGTACGAGGTGATCTAAATGATCAAGACCGTTCGGGACGCCTGGAAGATCCCTGAGCTGCGCAACAAGATCCTCTTTACCATCTTTGCGCTGCTCATCTTCCGTCTGGGCGCCGCCATTCCGGTCCCCTATATCAATGGTGACCAGCTGGAGACCTATCTCACAGCCCAGAGCGGTACCATTCTGGGGCTGATGAATGCCATGAGCGGCTCTGCCTTCTCTATGGCTACCCTGTTCGCCCTGAGCGTGCAGCCCTATATCAACAGCTCCATTATCATCCAGCTGCTTACCGTGGCCATCCCCGCTCTGGAGCGGCTGGCCAAGGAGGGCGGCGAGGAGGGCCGGAAGAAGATCGCCTCCATCACCCGGTACACCACCGTGGCCATCGGCCTGCTGCAGGGTTTTGGTTACTACACCCTGATCAACAGCTACGGTCTGGTGGAGACCGACGGTCTGCCTGCCGTTTGGGTGGGCCTGGTCATCGTGCTGTCCTTCACTGCTGGCTCTGCCTTCCTGATGTGGCTGGGTGAGCAGATCACCGAGTTCGGCATTGGCAACGGCATTTCCATTCTGCTGTTCGCCGGTATCGTTTCCCGCTTCCCCCGTATGGTGGGCGACATCATCACTGGCCTGGGTTACTATAACAACCCCCTCACCGACGAGATGAAGGCCAGCATGAGCGAGACTCAGATCGCCGCCTATGAGAACGCTGCCCTGGCTCCCTGGATGGTCCCCGTGATCATCATCGGTATGCTGGCTCTGGTGGTGTTCATCGTGTTCATCTCCAACGCCGAGCGCCGCCTGCCTGTGCAGTATGCCAAGCGGGTGGTGGGCCGGAAGATGTACGGCGGTCAGTCCACCCACATCCCCATCAAGGTGAACATGAGCGGCGTTATGCCCATCATCTTCGCCCAGTCCATCGCCTCCCTGCCTGCCACCATCGGCGCCTTTGCCGGCTGGACTACCACCAGCGGCGGCTTCGGCGGAGGTCTGATGAACCTGTTTGATACCACGAAGCCCTTCTACAGCATCCTGTATTTCCTGCTGATCGTGGGCTTCAGCTACTTCTACGCCACCATGCAGTTCAACCCCATCGAGGTGGCGAACAACCTGAAGAAGAACGGCGGCTTTATCCCCGGCTTCCGTCCCGGCAAGCCCACCGCCGACTTCATTATGAAGGTGCTCAACAAGATCACCATGTTCGGTGCCCTGTACCTCTCCGTGGTGGCTATCGCCCCCATCATCACCGGCAACCTGGTCAGCTATAATTCTCTGGCCATCGGCGGCACTTCCGTTATCATCGTGGTAGGCGTCGCTCTGGAGACCGTGAAGCAGATGGAGGCTCAGATGCTCATGCGGCACTACAAGGGCTTCCTGGAGTAAGAGGGAGTGTGTGATATGGGAATGAAGCTGATCCTGCTGGGCGCTCCCGGCGCCGGCAAAGGAACCCAGGCTGAGGTACTCAGCGCTAAGCTGAACATCCCCACCATATCCACCGGCAACATCCTCCGCGCCGCGATCAAAGACGGTACCCCCACCGGCCTGAAGGCCAAGTCCTACATGGACAACGGCCAGCTGGTCCCCGATGAGGTGGTCATCGCCATCGTGGCTGAGCGCCTGGCTCAGGAGGACTGTGCCAACGGCTTTATCCTGGACGGGATGCCCCGCACCCTGCCTCAGGCCGAAGCTCTGGACAAGGCCGGCGTGAAGCTGGACCATGTTCTGTCCATCGAGATCTCCGACGAGGAGATCGAGCAGCGTATGTCGGGCCGTCGGGTGTGCGCCCAGTGCGGCGCCTCCTACCACATTGTGGCCCGGCCCACCAAGGTGGAGGGTGTGTGTGATTCCTGCGGCGGCCCCGTGGTCCTGCGGGATGACGACAAGCCCGAGACCGTGCGTCAGCGTCTGGCGGTCTACCATGAGCAGACCGAGCCCCTGAAGGGCTATTACCAGAGCAAGGGCCTGCTGAGCTCGGTGGATAACCAGCCCACCATTGAAGCCACCACCAAGGTGATTCTGGAGGCGCTGGGGCTTTGAGAAGCATCGAAATGATTTCCATGAAATCTCCCCGTGAGATTGAGGCCATGCGCAAGGCCGGGCGGCTCACCGCCCAGGCCCGGGCGCTGGCCGGCTCCATGGTTCGTCCGGGTGTCACCACCCACGAAATCGATACTGCGGTGCGCCGCTTTATCGAGAGCCATGGCGCCAAGCCTTCCTTCCTTGGTTACGGAGGATTTCCCGGTTCCGCCTGCATTTCGGTCAACGATGTAGTGATCCATGGAATTCCCGGCCCCCTGAAGCTGAAGGAGGGCGACATCGTCAGCGTGGACGTGGGAGCCTATGTAGACGGCTTCCACGGAGACTGCGCCGCCACCTACCCCTGTGGGGAGGTGAGCCCCGAGGCTATGAAGCTCATCCAGGTGACTCAGCAGAGTTTCTGGGAGGGCATCAAGATGGCCCGGAAGGGCATGAGAGTTTCCGATATCGGTCATGCGGTTCAGACCTATGTGGAGAGCTTCGGCTTCTCCGTGGTTCGGGACTTTGTGGGCCACGGTGTGGGCGCCAAGCTCCACGAGGCCCCCGAGGTACGTAACTTCGGGCCTGCCGGCCACGGTCCCCGGCTGCTGCCGGGTATGACTCTGGCGGTGGAACCCATGGTCTGTGCTGGGGATTGGCAGGTAAAGGTGCTGGCCGACAAGTGGACCACCGTCACATTGGACGGCTCCCTGGCTGCGCACTATGAAAATACCATCCTCATTACAGATGGAGAGCCGGAGATCCTTACCGTTACGGAAGATGGGGCCTATGTGTAATAGCAGCGGCCAAATCGTCCGGGCGACGGCCGGACGGGACAAGGGCGAGCTGTTCTTTGTCACCGGACAGGAGGGGGAATTTCTCCTGCTGGCCAACGGGAAGGGCCGTACCATGGCCGCTCCCAAACGGAAAAAGCCCCGCCATGTGGCGTGGCTGGACCAGGGGGACTTCCGTCACCCTGCTGTGGAAAAACTGCAACAAGGACAAACGGTATCCGATCGAGAACTGAGAAGGGCGCTGGCCGCCTTCAAGGAGGGAAACACGCTTGGCGAAAGATGATATGATCGAGCTGGAGGGAGTCGTCACCGAATCCCTGCCCAACACCACGTTCCATGTGGACATCGGCAATGGGCACATCATTCTGGCTCATATTTCCGGCAAGCTGCGCATGAACTTCATCCGCATCCTGCCCGGAGATAAGGTGACCGTACAGATGTCACCCTACGACCTCACCCGAGGCCGTATTACCTGGCGTTCTAAGTAACTATTAACGACCGCGCTGTCACAGGCTGGTTCCTCTGGAGCCTTGCCTCCGGGGAATCCGTTCCCTCAGCGGCCGCAGGCCGCCCCAAAGCGAAGCCCAGCGAAGCGGGTTCGCTTTGGAGAGGAGGAGCAGCGAAGCGAACGAACATTCAGCCCTGGCTGGATGTGAGCGATGTGAAGCTTGTGACGACGACGGGGCCATTCAGGCATTCATCAGGAGGTTTTAACAATGAAAGTCAGACCGTCCGTGAAGCCCATGTGCGAGAAGTGCAAAGTCATTAAGCGCAAGGGCAAAGTCATGGTTATTTGCGAAAACCCCAAGCATAAGCAGAGACAAGGTTAATTGGAGGTGCTGTAATAAATGGCTCGTATTGCCGGCATTGATCTGCCCAGAGAGAAGAGAGTCGAGATCGGCCTCACTTATATCTACGGCATTGGGCGCACCAGCGCCAACAAGATCCTGGCCAAGGCCGGGATTAACCCCGACACCCGCGTGAAGGACCTCACCGAGGACGATGAGGCCAAGCTGCGTGAGATCATCAGCCACGAGTACACCGTGGAGGGTGACCTGCGCCGCAACGTGGCTATGGACATCAAGCGGCTGACCGAGATCGGCTGCTACCGCGGTATCCGTCACCGCAAGGGCCTGCCTGTGCGCGGCCAGCGGTCCAAGACCAACGCCCGTACCCGCAAGGGTCCCAAGCGTACCGTGGCCAACAAGAAGAAGTAAGGAGGGATAACACATGGCTGCAAATACCAAGGGTAAGAAAGTGGTGCGTAAGCGCCGCGAGCGTAAGAACGTGGAGAAGGGCCAGGTGCATATCCGTTCCTCCTTCAACAACACCATGGTGACTGTCACCGACATGCAGGGCAACGCCCTGTCCTGGGCCTCCTCCGGCGGCCTGGGCTTCCGTGGTTCCCGTAAGTCCACCCCCTTTGCCGCTCAGACCGCCGCCGAGACTGCCGCTAAGGCTGCTATGGAGGGCTATGGCCTGAAGATCGTTGAGGTCTACGTAAAGGGTCCCGGCGCCGGCCGTGAGGCCGCCATTCGTGCGCTGCAGGCCGTGGGCCTGGAGGTCACCCTGATCAAGGACGTGACCCCCGTTCCCCACAACGGCTGCCGGCCCCCGAAGCGCCGCCGTGTCTGATCTGGAATAAAGGAGGTTTTTGACAGATGGCTAGAAATATGCAGCCCATCGCCAAGCGGTGCAAGGCTCTGAACCTGTCTCCCGCCGCCATGGGCTATGCCAAGAAGACGACCAACCGTAACCCCAAGGGTCAGATGCGCAGAAAGCAGTCTGAGTACGCCATGCAGCTGACCGAGAAGCAGAAGGTCAAGTTCGTGTACGGCATCATGGAGAAGCAGTTCCACATGTACTACGAGAAGGCCACCCGTATGCCCGGCAAGACCGGTGAGAATCTGCTGACTCTCATCGAGCGCCGCCTGGACAACGTGGTGTACCGCCTGGGCTTCGCCATGACCCGCCGTGAGGCTCGTCAGCTGGTGACCCACGGTCACTTCACCGTCAACGGCCAGCGCGTTGACATCCCCTCCTTCCTGGTGAAGGTGGGCGACGTCATCGAGGTGCGTGAGAAGAGCCGTTCTTCCGTGAAGTTTAAGCGCCTGCTGGGCGAGGACGCCCCCGTGGTGAACGTGCCCAAGTGGCTGGACCACGCCAAGAACACCCTCCAGGGTAAGGTCGTTGCTCTGCCCGTTCGGGACGACATCGACTTCCCCGTGGAAGAGCACCTCATCGTCGAGCTGTACTCTAAGTAATTATATTGTTCCGTGGGCCTTCGGCTTGGCCGGAGGCCCTACGGAGTTAGACTTAGACAACCCTCAGATATTGGTGAGCTGAATCAGGCGGCGTGAAAGCCGCCCAGAAAAGGAGGGTATCATAGCATATGGTAGAAATCGAGAAGCCCCGCATTGATTGTGTGGAAAATCCCGGTGACGCTTCCTACGGCAAGTATGTGGCGGAGCCCCTGGAGCGCGGTTACGGCACCACCCTGGGCAACTCCCTGCGCCGGATCCTGCTGTCCTCTCTGCCTGGCACCGCGGTGACCTCCATCAAGATCGCCGGCGTCCAGCATGAGTTTTCCACCATCCCCGGCATCAAAGAGGACGTGACCGAGATCGTCCTGAACATCAAGAGCATTATCGCCAAGCTCCACTGCGAGGAGAACAAGACGGTTCACATTGAGGCCAGCGGCGAGTGCGAGGTCACTGCCGGCGACATCAAGTGTGACGCCGATGTGGAGATCCTCAACCCCGAGCTGCACATTGCCACTCTGGGTCCCGACGCCACCCTGAGCATGGAGCTGACTTTGTCCCACGGCCGCGGCTATGTCCCTGCCGACCGGAACAAGCCCGCCCAGACCATCATCGGCCTGATCCCTGTGGACTCCATCTACACCCCGGTGCGCAAGGTGAATTACACCGTTGAGAACACCCGTGTAGGCGATGCCACCGACTACGACAAG
This sequence comes from Flintibacter porci, assembly GCF_041925195.1. Taxonomy (NCBI): domain Bacteria; kingdom Bacillati; phylum Bacillota; class Clostridia; order Eubacteriales; genus Flintibacter; species Flintibacter porci. The sequence continues at coordinate 293,879 of NZ_JBHEVB010000001.1, read as the reverse complement.
CTGACTCTGGAGGTCTGGACCGACGGCACCATCGACGCCCGTGACGCGGTGTCCCTGGGCGCCCGGATCCTGTGCGATCACTTTGCTCTGTTCACCGACCTGTCCGAGACCATGGGCAGCCGTTCCACCGTGGTGGAGAAGGCCGAGACCCAGCGGGACAAGGTGATGGAGATGACCATCGACGACATGGACCTGTCCGTGCGTTCCTATAACTGCCTCAAGCGCGCTAACATCAACACGGTGGAGGATCTGATCTCCAAGACCGAGGAAGAGATGATGAAGGTGCGTAACCTGGGCCGCAAGAGCCTGGAAGAGGTCATCAACAAGCTAGCTATGATGGGTCTGTCCCTGGCCAGCGATGATAACCAGTAAGAAGCGCGAAGGATAGGCGCGCCCTGTCTGCAGCGTGATCAAAAGAAGCGCGAAGGATTTTTCCTCACGCTTCCCGGGGCCGCCAGGAAGGTATGTAACGTTCCTCTTCCTGCACGCGTTGCGTCCCGCTTTTGCAGGGGCTCCCGATCCCATTTGGGGTCTAATGAACGAATTTTAGATGGATCTCGCCACGCGAGGTCGAAGGAGAGTTTCTTATGTCTCAGAAGAACCGTAAGCTGGGCCGCACCAGCGATCAGCGTAAGGCTATGCTCCGTGCCATGGTGACCTACCTGCTGGAGAACGGCCAGATCAAGACCACCGTCACCCGCGCCAAGGAAGTGGCTCCCGTGGCCGAGAAGATGATCACCCTGGCTAAGAAGAACGACCTGGCTGCTTATCGTCAGGCTCTGGGCTTCATCACCAAGGAGGATGTGGCCAAGAAGCTGTTCCAGGAGCTGGGCCCCAAGTATGCCGAGCGTAACGGCGGTTACACCCGCATTGTCCGCATCGGCGCCCGCCGCGGCGACGCCGCTGAGATGGCTATCATCCAGCTGGTGTAATGTCGGAGATCGTGTGATCATCCCACCTGTTACAGGATAAAAAATCCCGCCCTTTCGGGCGGGATTTTTTAATGGCCGAAAAGTCGTATATACAAATAAAAAACTCCCGGTGTGCTGTCACACCGGGAGTTTGGTTTATTTCTCAGATCAGAGACAGGGCCAGGGTGAGAATCACGAAGACGATAGCCACCCACTTGGTCATCTTGGCCAGCTTGGAGTCCCAGGTCTTGGCCTTGTTCTTAGACAGGAAGGTATCCACGCCGCCGGCGATGGCACCAGACAGACCAGCGCTCTTGCCGGACTGAAGCATAACCACCGCAATAAGAACCAGCGCGCACAGCACCTGAATTACAGTAAGAGCGAGCTTCAAAGTCATAGTAATCGTTCCTTTCAAGCCCCGGGGGGCGAAAAATCAAACTTGCGGCGGCCGCTGCCGGACGCAGAGTTTATAATAGCACATTGTGGGAGAAATTGCAAGCGTTTTATCGAAAATCCTTCGGATTTCTCCCATTTCCCGGGAAACACAGCCCCTCGGGAAGGAACAAAACAAGAAGCACAAGATAGACGAAATAAATTACAGCTGGGCGATGGCCTCGATCTCCACCAGGGCGTCCTTGGGCAGGCGGCCCACCTGGACGGCAGAACGGGCGGGGTAGGGCTCCTGGAAGAACTGAGCATAGACCTCGTTCATGGCGGCGAAGTCATTCATATCCTGAAGGAACACGGTGGTCTTGACCACAGCGCCCATGTTGGTGCCGGCAGCGTTAAGGATGGCCTTGATGTTGTTCAGAGACTGGCGGGCCTGCTCCTGGATACCGCCCTCCACAATCGCGCCGGTCTCGGGATCAATGGGGACCTGGCCGGAGGTAAACAGCAGCTGGCCGATTTGGATGGCCTGGGAGTAGGGGCCGATGGCGGCGGGGGCCTTATCAGTATGAATGACCTGCTTCATAGCGGAAAACTCCTTTTCTCACATAAAATAGTGGGCTCAATGGCCTAGAGAAATTGTATCACGGAGGCGTGTCCGCCGTCAACGCGGAAAAAAGGCTGCCCTGACGGGCAGCCTGATGGGTCAAAGCGGACCAAATTTGGAGAAGGGGAAGATGGAGAAAACAGCCTTACCCAGGACATAATCCTCATCAATGGTACCGATGAGATTGTCCCGGCTGTCGTCGGAGTCGTTGCGGTTGTCGCCCATCACAAAGATAGAACCCTCAGGCACTTCGATGTGGGTGCTGCCACGGTCGCCGTAGATATCCACCATGGGCTCCCAGATATAAGGTTCGTCCAAAGGCTCTCCGTCCACATAGACGGTGCTGGTGGCGTAATCAATGTCCACAGTCTGACCGCCCACGGCAATGACACGCTTGACGATGGCCACGCCATCCAGGTGGGTGGCAGTGGTTTTGTTGAGGACCACGATATCGCCCTGCTGGGGAGTGTAGCCCAGAGACCAGACCAGAAGAAGTTCGTTGTTCTGCAAAGTATAGTCCATGGAATTTCCGTCTACCCGAGTGAGGCGGCCGAAGAAGGTAAAGACAAGCACCAGGACCACCAGGGCGGTGGTCAGCGCGTTGAGCCAATAAAACAGGTCGTCGGAGGATTTTTCAACGGTTTTTTCCTCCTGAGGCTCCTGCTGGGAGTCCAGGGGCTGCTGATCGTATTTTGAATCCATAGGGGATGCCTCCTTGTGTTGCAGTGGTAGATCGTTACATTATACCCGGTTTGCAGGAAAAATTCAACCGGGGGTATTATTTTTGCGCAGAGGGAACGTTACTTTCTGCTCGCACAGAAAGTAACCAAAGATGCGCCAAGGGGTATGGCTCCGACGAACACCTCGCCGCAGGCGAGTGTTCATAGTCACCACACCCCCTGGACCCCCTTTACGTGGGACGCCTTCCTGTGAACTTGGAAGAAGACTCCCGGCGGAATTAAAACAAGTTCGATGGTACCACTTGCCTCGGCCCACTGGGGCCTACACGTTAAAAATTTAGAAGATATCCAGTTGAAATGACACCGCCTACTCTGGTATAACCGTGGCAGCTGGGCAATCAATGATTGCCACACTCAACAGGTTGGCAGGCACCAGGCGGTGTACGTTAGAAGAGAAATAATTAAATTTTGATGGAAGTAGGCCCCAGTGGGCCGGGAATAGAAGGGAAACAGATCTTGATTTTGCCCGCCGGAAAACACTTAAAATCCAAAGGGACCTGTTCCCGTCACCGGGGGTCTGGGGGGATGACGACTGTGAACGCCCGCCTTTGGCGAGGCGTTCGCCGGAGGCATTCCCCCAGTCACTCTCAAGGTGAATTGCCCCAAAGGGGCAAGAGAGGGTGGCCTGGGCCATTGGTTCCTTTTTGGGCAAGCAAAAAGGAACTCGCCCCGCAGGGCGGAATCCAATAAAAAGTAGGAGCAACAAGAAATGTCACTCCTACAAAGATCACATTATGAAAGATTTTTCTCTCGAGTGTGACAGGAGAAAAGCAAAATCTGCCGCTGCTCGGACAATTCCTGAAGAAGCTCCAGAGCCCGCTTGGCCCGCACGTCGTCAAAGGCAGCCAGGGCCTCGTCCAGCACCAACGGTGCATCCGGCAAACACAGGTCACACACCGCCAGGCGTACCGCCAGATAGATCTGGTCTACCGTTCCCTTGGACAGGTACAGCGCGCTGTGAGGCAGCACGTCCCGTTCTCCAGAGGCGCTGGCTTCCAGCTCCTTGTCCAGGGACAGGGCATGATATTTGCCCCCGGTGAGTCGACTGAGGAGGGCACCCGCCGCGCGGTTGAGCTGGGGCGAGAACCGCTGCTGAAGCTGGGCGTTGGCCTGCTGGAGGGTCTCCATGGCGATGGAGATGGCCTGGTATTCCCGGCGACGGCGCTCCAGCTCCTCCTCCACCTGCTCCAGCCGGGCAGAGAGAATGGCTGGGTCACCCAGGGCCTGCTGCTTGCCCCGGGCCTGGTTGAGTGCCCGGTCCAGCCGCTCCAGCTCCACCTGGAGCCGCCCCGTCTCCTGAGCGGCCTGTTCCAGGGAGAGGGTGGGCTGGGACAGCGGGGTCTCTTCCGACAGCTCTCTGCCGCCCTGGGCCTGGAGAGCCTGGGTAAGGCGCTGGGCGCCCTCCAGCTTGGAACGGGCCAGGGTCTCCCGCTCGCCCAGGTTCAGCGCCCGGGAGAGGGCGGCAGAGACGCCAAAGAGCTCCTTTACCTCGGGGGCAAAGGTGTGGACAAACCGGAACAGCTCCTGACGGCTATTTTCCAGCCGGGCCTGGCGGTCCTTCAGACCGCCCTGGATCATCCGCACCTGCTGGGCAGCTTGGCCGGCGGCGGCCATCCGCTGCTGATAGTTTCCTGCCAGGGCGGCGATCTCCTCCACATCATCCACCCCGTAGCGCTCCAAAATCTTGGCTGCCTGCCGGGCAGATTTCGTTCCGTTTGCGAAAACCAGGGCAGAGGCAGCGGCGCACAGCACATAGGCGATGGGCCCCAGCCACCAGAAGGGGCCGAAGATAGTCAGTGCCGCGCCGGCCACTACGCCTACAATTTGGAGCAGGGCAAAATTTCGGCGGCTAGCAGCCTTCCTGGCCATGCCGGAGCGGTGGCTCTCGCTGTCCCGCTCCCCTTTGCGCACCGCTTCTTCTCCGGTCATGCCCGGGAAGTGGTCGTCCTGGGCTGCCTGGCGGGCGCGCTCCAGGGCCTGCTGGGCCAGGGCCAGTTCCTCCTGGCCTTGCCGGATCTCCGGCTCCAGAGCCTTGAGAAAGGCCAGCTCCCCCTGTGCCCGCTTCAGGGCATCCCGGGAGGGGATGGGACCAAACCGGGCCTGCTCGGAGAGCAGCGCGTTCAGCTGTGCCTGTGCCTGAGCCTCGTCGGTGCGGGCCTTGGTATACTGGAGATCCAGTTTCCGTTGGGCAATGGCCTTATGAAGGGCCAGCTGCCGGGTGCAGAAGGCATGCTTTCGGGCGGCCTGGGCCCGCTCTCCCTCCAGCTGGTTGAGCTGGTCGTTGAGCTGGGAGAGCTCGCCTGCACTGCGGGCCAGTTCCGCCTGCTCCTCCTCCAGCTGAGGGATGCGGCCCACGCTCTTGTTGACCTTGCGGCGGTTGAGCCACTCCTTGAGCTGTCGCTCCACCTGGGAGTAGGATACATCCTCCTCCCCGGAGGAAACCAGGGCGGCGATGCGGGCCTCCAGCTCCGGGGCGGAGCGGATGGCCAGGGTGCCGCTTTGTCCGATGAAGGCGGAGCGCTCATAGACCTCCCGGCCTACGCCCAGCAGCATCTGACCGCAGGTGTCGGCGGTCAGGCCGGGGACGGGCTCCTCGGTGCCGGTATACACGGCGGAGAAGCTGCCAAAGGGCACGTTGCCCCGAGGTCCCCTCCGAATGGTAATGTCCTGGCCCTGCCACTCCAGGGTGATCTCCCCCTCCATGGGGGCGCCGGACCAGGGCTGGTAGCGGTTCTTGTCGGCCAGGTGGCCCTTTCGGTCCCGGTCCCGGGTGTCGATGCCGTAGAACATAGCTTTTAAAAAGGCGCACCAGGTGGACTTGCCCCCTTCGTTGGGGGCAGTGATGACGTTAAGCCCCGGCTCCAGAGCGAGGTGCTCCCCCTGGAGCTTGCCGAAGGTGGCGGTCATGGTTTTGATTTTCATGGAGCCACATCCTCCCCTCGTTCCAGGGCGGCCAGGCCAAAGCGCACCGCCAGCTGTAAGGTCTCATCCTCCGGGTCCGCCTGACAGCGGGCGGCCATGGAGCGGAGAAACAGTCCGGTAAGGGAGTCCTCCTCCCGCCGCGCCCACACCTCCCGGCGCACCCGGGTGCGGTCCCGGAGGGTCAGACCATAAAACCGGGGAGCCAGAACCGTTTCCAGGGCGGTAAGGTCTAGGGGGGATTCCCCGCGCTCTCCGGTAAAGGTGATGCGGTAGACGTCATTGTCTGTGTCTGGAGGCAGAACGGCCCGTACCGCCTCCAGAGGGCTCTCCCAGTCGGTGAGATCCACAGTCAGCTCTTCATACCGCCGCCGCCTCAGGGGCACCAGCTCCCCCTGGCAGCCCCTCTCGTCCAGGGTGAGGCAGAGCACGCCTTTCTCTCCCGTCTCGTCAAAGCCGCGGCCCTCGGGGCAGCCGGGATAGGCCCAGAAGGTAGTTTCCTCTCTCTGCACGCCGCTGCACTGGTGAACGTGGCCCAGAGCCAGATAATGAAGGCCGCTGGCGGCGATGTCCTCCCGGGAAATGGGGGCGTAGTCTCCCATGCCCTCTACCTGGCCGTGGAGCACCATCAGATGAACCTTTCCGTCCTGAGGGGCGGTAAAGCCCGACAGGGGGGAGGTGTCCTCCCGGGAAGCCAGAAAGGCCCGGCCATGGACCACGCAGCCCAGCTGGGGGAGCTCCACCGCCTCCAGGTCACCGGAGGTGAAAATATGTACATTCTCCGGCCACTCCAGGGCGGCGTAGAGGGAGTTTATATGGTAGTAGTCGTGGTTGCCCGGGGACAGAAACACCGGGCAGGGGATCTGTCCCAGGGCCTGAGAGAGGGCCTGGGCGGTCTCCCGGTAGGTCTGGTGGCTGTCCAGCAGGTCGCCGGAGAGGAGCACCAGGTCGGCCTGCCGCTGCCGGGAGAGCTCGGCCAGGGCAGAGAGCAGCTCCCGCTGCTCGCCCCGGCGCTGGGCAGCGCGCTGGGGGGTGAGGCCGGCAAAGGGGCTGTCCAGGTGGAAGTCAGCCCCGTGGATGATGGTCAGCAAGGTTTGTTCCAGTCCTTTCTATGGATAAGGGGGGAGGACGCACGCAGTGCGTCCGGGAAAATACGGGCGTTCTTTCCAGCGATGGAAAGAACCAAAGATCGCCGGGGGACGGCTCCGATGAGCGCCTACGCGGAGCGGGCGCTCATAGTCCCCTTTCCCCCGGTCCCCCTTTACGGGGGACGCCCTCCTGCGTTCTTGGGCAATTTTAGCCGGCGGGCAAAACCAAGTCGGACTTTCCTTCTTGCCCCGGGGGCACAGGCCCCTGCAACGTGAAAATTTGGAAGCATTTGCGTTGTACGAATACCGCCTGGCCTGGCATAACCGTGGCAGGGGGCGATTCCATTCAGAAGGGAAACGAAGTTTCCCACAAAGCTTTTTTGCCTACTTTTTTCTCGAAAAAAGTAGGTTACTCCAGGAGGTCTACACGCTGGACCTGGACACAGCGGTTCTTGTCCGTGTCGATGGTGAAGCGGCAAGCATTGATCTTGCAAGGACCCTCCGACTCCTCATAGCGCCGGGGCAGACCGCCCAAAAACAGGTTGATGGAGTGCTCGGGGCGGATGCCCAGCACGGAATGTCTCGGTCCCGTCATCCCCAAGTCGGTGACAAAGCCGGTGCCTTTGGGCAAAATCTGGGTGTCGGCGGTGGGTACGTGGGTGTGGGTGCCCCACAGGGCGTGGATGCGTCCGTCCAGATACCAGGCCATGGCGCCCTTCTCGCTGGTGGCCTCGGCGTGGAAGTCCAGCAGCAGCACCTGGCACTGCTGGGCCTCATGGGAGCGCAGAATCTGATTGGCTGCCTTGAAGGGGCTGTCCAGATTGGAGTTGAGCTCCAGACGGCCCATCAGGTTCATGACGCCGATTTTCAGCCCCTTGGGTCCGTCGTACACCCCAAAGCCACGGCCGGGTACCCGGCCGGCGTAGTTGGCCGGGCGGAGAATATAGGGGTCCTTGTCCAGAAAATCCGCAATCTGGATGCGGTTCCAGGTATGGTTGCCCAGGGTGATCACATCGGCCCCGGCGTCGTACAGACCACGGGCCTGCCGGGGGGTGAGCCCCACGCCGGAGGCGTTCTCTCCGTTGACCACGGTGAAGTGGATGTCATGCTCCCGCTGGAGCTCCCGCAGGCGGCGGGCCAGGATATCCTGACCGCCCTCGCCTACAATATCGCCAACCGCCAAAATGTTCAGCAGCATTGTGTCTCCTCCTTGGATGGAAAAAAGTGTCCTGCTCCATATTATAGTAGATGGAGCGGGAAAGGGCAAAGCCTTTTTCCACGAAGAAGGGCGGACATATTTTTGCCCTGCCGGACATAGGCTGTTTTACACGCAACAGTGAGGAGGGGATGGAATGGACTACCGGCAGCGGCGGGAGACAGGGACAGGCTGGAACGCCCGGCGGACCGCGGGGCTGGGCCTCATTTTGGCAGTGGTGGTGTTTTTTCTTCCTCTGCTCACGGTAGGGGGCGAGCCGGTGCTGGGACTGGCTCAGCAGGGGGAGGGCGGCGGCGCAGCCCAGGGGGAGAGCGTTCAGACCCAGGCGGCCAAGGACCGGGGAAAGGTGGTAAAGCTCCTCCAGGAGGACGGGACGGTGACCGAGCTGACCATGGAGGACTACCTGTTTGGGGTGGTGGCGGCGGAGATGCCCGCCTCCTTCGAGCTGGAGGCTCTAAAGGCGCAGACCTGTGCCGCCCGGACCTACACCGTGCGCAAGCAGAACAATCCCACCCAGGCCCATCCGGATGCCGACGTATGCACGGACACAGGCTGCTGTCAGGCCTATGTCACCCGGGAGGCGGCCGAGACCCGGTGGGGATTGAGCGCCGGGGAGTATAGCCAAAAGATCGCCCAGGCCATTGCGGAGACCGACGGCATGGGGATTCTCTACCAGGGTCAGCCCATCCAGGCGGTGTTCTTCTCCTCTGCGCCGGGGTATACGGTGGACGCGGTGGAGGTCTGGGGCAACAGTGTGGATTACTTAAAGAGCGTGGAGAGCCCGGAGGGGGAGGAAGTGCCCAATTACCACAGCCAGGTGGTGAAACGTGGAGAGGAAGTAAAAAACGCGGTGCTCTCCGCCTATCCCGGCGCCGACCTGTCCGGCGATCCGTCGGGCTGGTTTGGGACTCCGGCAGTTAATGAGGGAGGCACCGTGTCCAGTATCCTGGTGGGCGGCGTCACCCTGACGGGAGGGCAGGTGCGCACCCTGTTTGACCTGCGCTCGGCCTGCTTTACCGTGGCCTGGGATGGGACCAACTTTACCTTTTCCGTCACCGGTTACGGCCACGGGGTGGGTATGAGCCAGTACGGGGCCAACGCCATGGCCAAGGCGGGGAGCACCTACGATGAGATTTTGACCTGGTACTACACCGGCGCGGAAGTCTCCCCGCTTTCTTAGAAAGAAAGCTTGGCAAAGAACTTCCTGCGAAGCTTCGCTTCGCCTCTGCGCCCGTAAGGGAGGTTTTTGGTAGGAGTGATGTGCTGCGTCGCTCCTACTGTTTATTTGGAGAGCTCCGCCCTGCGGGGCGGGTTCCTTTTTGGGGCGGCAGTGGTCGGGGGATTGGCTGCCACAGTTTTGCCAGAGTAGGCGGTGTGCGTACAGCGCAGATACTCCTAAATTTCTATTGAGTAGGCCCCAGTGGGCCGAGGCAAGAAGGAAAGTCTGACCTGGTTTTGCCCGCCGGATGAAATTGCCTATTTTTCAGGAGGGCGTTCCCCGTAATGGGGGCCTGGGGGGCAGATGACTGTGAGCGCCCGCTGCGCGAAGGCGCTCACCGGAATCAACCCCCAGCGCATCTTTGGTTACTTTCTGGGCGAGCAGAAAGTAACACTCGCCCCCAAAATAAAAAGGGAGCAGCCCAAGGCCGCTCCCAACAAAAACAGAACAATAACTTATTTCCCCACGCAAAACCGCTGAAAAATTCGCGCGGTAACATCCTCTCCCACACTCTGTCCGGTGAGCTCACCCAGAGCCTGGAGGGCCGCCTCCACATCGGTGAGCAGGGCGTCGGGGGTCATCCCGGCCTCCAGGGCCTGCCGGGCCCGTTCCACGCCCTCCAACGCCCGCCGGGCCGCCTGGGCCTGCCGGGCGTTGGACAGGAGTTCTCCATAAGCGGAGTCGCTGCCCTTGGGGAACAGCTGGGCCACGGCGGCCTCCAGGTCGGCCAGGCCCTCTCCGGTCTTGGTGCTCAGCTTCACCACCGGGGGCAGGGGGGACAGGTTGAGAAAGGGAACCGGGGCAGAGGGGAGGTCCGTTTTTGTGTGTATTAGAATGGTGGGGGCCAGACTCAGGGCGGTTTCCAGCAGCTCTTGGTCCTCCTGGGTGGCGGTCACGGAGCTGTCCCACAGCACCAGGATGAGCTCCGCCTCCTCCATGGCCTGACGGCTGCGCTCCACGCCCAGGCGCTCAATGGGGTCGCTGCTGTCCCGCAGACCGGCGGTGTCGATGAGCCGCAAAGGCACGCCGCCCAGCTCCACCTCCGCCTCCAGAGTGTCCCGGGTGGTGCCGGGGATGTCGGTGACGATGGCCCGGTCATAGCCCACCAGGGCATTGAGTAGAGAGGATTTTCCTGCGTTGGGCCGCCCTACCAGGGCGCATCGCACCCCTTGATTGAGCCGACGCCCCCGCTGATAGGTGGCCAGCAGGTCATGGAGAGCCCGGCTCTGGTCGGACAGATCGTCCTCCAGTTTGGTGAGGGTGAAGGGGTCGATATCCTCATCGGGGTAGTCCAGCACGGCGTGGAAGTGGGCCATAACGTCTACCAAAGCGGAGTAGATCTGCCCGACCCGGCGGCTCAGCGCGCCGGACAGCCGCCCGGCGGCGTGGCGGGCGCCCTCCCGGCTCCGGGCGTCCAGCAGATCGGCCACGGCCTCCGCCTGGGCCAGGTCCAGCCGCCCATTGAGAAAGGCACGCTGGGTAAACTCGCCGGGACCCGCCTGACGTGCTCCCTTAGCAAACAGGGCCTCCAGAGCCAGGGTGAGCACCATGGGGGAGCCGTGGCACTGCAGCTCCGCCGTGTCCTCCCCGGTGTAGCTGCCCGGTCCCCGGCTGTAAGTGCACAGTACCTGGTCGATGACCTCCCCCTGGGCGTCCAGCAGGCTGCCGTAGACCAGTTTGTGGGCCGGGTGGTCCTCCAAACGGTTGCCCGCGGCGGGCCGGAAGCAGGCCGAAGCCGTCTCCACCGCCCGGGGACCGGACAGGCGCAGAATACCGATGGCCGATGGGACGGCGGGGGTAGCCATAGCGGCAATGGTGTCTTGGTTCATGGGGAAGGCTCCCTTCTCAAAGAATGGTGGAAAACCGCCGGGATAGCGGGCAGTTCCTGCAAAAATCGGATTTGTGGATTTTTCCTCGAAAAAAAGGCTTGACACGGATTTTACCTGGATTTTCGGTAAAAATCCAATGTTTCTGTTCACATAACAACCTGTGGAAAACTTTGTGGATTGTGTGGAAAACCCTTGCCCCGCAAGGAAATGGGAGAGATAAAACCGGCGGTCGAAAAAATTTGTGGATTTGGATAGAGGATTTGGCAGCGCAGGGGGAGGAGAAAGAAAACTCCGCCGGAGCGTCTGCCCAAAATGCAGGAATGCCGCCGCGGGATGACCCGCGGCGGCAGGTGAGGGTTTAAACTTCCTCCTGGATGCGGCGCAGCACCGCCCGGGCGGCCTGCACGCCGGAGGCTCCGGCCTGGGCCAGACCGCGGGTGACGCCCGCGCCGTCGCCGGCGGCGAAGAAGCCGGGCAGGGCGGTCTCCAGCTCGGGGGAGAGAGCCAGACGGGCGGAGTAGAACTTGACCTCGGCACCGTAGAGCAGGGTGTCGTGGTTGGCGGTGCCCGGAGCGATCTTGTCCAGGACGTAGATCATCTCGATGATGTCGTCCAGCTGCCGCTTGGGCAGGGCCAGGGACAGGTCGCCGGGGACCGCGGCGGTGAGGGTGGGGCGGGTGAAGGACTTGCCCAGCCGGTGCTCGTTGGTGCGCACGCCCTTGACCAGGTCGCCGAAGCGCTGCACCAGCACGCCGCCGGCCAGCATGTTGCTCAGAGAGGCGATGTGCTTGCCGTAGCGGTAGGGCTCATTGAAGGGCTGGGTGAAGCGGTTACTTACCAGCAGGGCGAAGTTGGTGTTCTCACTGCGCAGGGAGGGGTCGGCGTAGGAGTGGCCGTTGACCGTGTTGATGCCCTCCACGTTCTCGGCCACCACGTGGCCGTAGGGGTTCATGCAGAAGGTGCGCACCTGGTCGCCGTACTGCTTGGTGCGGTAGACCAGCTTGGACTCGTAGACCACGTCGGTGATGTGCTCAAAGACGGTGGCGGGCAGCTCCACCCGCACGCCGATGTCCACCTGGTTGTTGAGCAGCTCCAGCCCCAGCTGCTTGCACTGGTTGGAGAACCACTCGGCGCCCGAGCGGCCGGGCGCGGCGATAAGCCGCTTGCAGGTGACTTCCTCCCCACCGGCCAGAGTCAGGCAGAAGCCGCCGTCGGCCTGGGCGATGTGCTCCACCGCGGTGTTGAAGCGGAACTCCAGCATGTCCTTGAGTCCCTCATAGATATTCTGGAGGATGCGCAGGTTGTTCTCCGTGCCCAGGTGCTTACACCGGGCCTGGAGCAGGTGCAGGTCATAGCCCAGGGCCTTCCGGGCCAGAGCCTTGGCCTCGTCGCTCTGGGTGGAGAAGACCTGGGTGGTGGCCCCGTGGGCGACGTTGATGGAGTCCACGTAGTCGATAAGGTCCATGACCACCTTGGGGTCCATAAAGTCGGTGAGCCAGCCGCCGAACTGGGTGGTAAAGTTGAACTTTCCGTCGGAGAAAGCGCCTGCGCCGCCAAAGCCGCACATGGTGTCGCATACGGCACAGTGGATGCACTCGCGGACCTTGCCCGCCACAATGGGGCAGCTGCGGTGGTAGATATCCCGGCCCTGGTCCAGGGCCAGTACCTTCAGGTCAGGACGGCTGTGGGCCAGCTCGTAGGCGGCAAAGATGCCCGCCTCGCCGCAGCCCAGGATCACTACGTCATACATGGCATTCATGGAAGTTCTCCTTACATTTTCTTCTGTTTCGGCGGCAAAAAGCCCCGTTCATACAAAATATAGTATAACATACTTTTCAAAAAAACAAAATGGGAAATCCGGTGAAAAGACACGAAAAAGGCCGCCCAAAGGCGGCCTGACAGGGAGAGATTCAGCTTCGCTCCTCAAAGCTGGCGCCGCAGCTGCGGCAGGTGACGGTAATTTTTCCCTTGCCCCGGGGGACACGCAGCTGTTGGCCGCAGTTGGGGCATTTGAAGTAGCGGTGTTCCTTGTCTCTGTGTGCCGTGCGCTGAAAGCGCAGCCAGCGGATCACGGGGCCGGCCACCTGGAGAAACTTTGCGTTTTCAGCCCGGCGGCGAGCAGCGTTGCGGGAGAGAGTACGAAACAGGAGAAGGACAAGCACCGCCAGGGACAGCCAGTACAGCACCCCCCACCGGGTGAGGGCGGAAACCAGATACAGGACCAGGTATAAACCCAGCAGAGCCAGATTGAGCTGGTCGGTCCCGTAGCGGCCGTACATAAAACGCTGGATGGCGTTGCGGATCATAGGCAGCCTCCTAAGTAGAGAAAACAGGCGCGAGGGCGGTTTTTTCTCTTGAAATATCTTGAAAATATGATAGCGCGAGAGTATGAACTCGTCAAGGAAGCAATCGTAAACAAAGTGTGAATTGTTCCTGGCAGAACAACAGAAACCGGGGCATTTGTCTTGCGCCAGGGGACAAAATAGGGTATACTTTTCCCAAATGAACTGGGAGGACCGCTGTATGAAGCGCATCGACAAAGAGAACTATTACCTGGATATCGCCGAGACCGTGCTGGAGCGGTCCACCTGTATGCGGCGGTGCTATGGAGCCATCATCGTCAAGAACGACGAGATCGTCTCCACCGGCTATAACGGCGCGCCCCGTGGCCGGAAGAACTGCATGGACCTGGGCTACTGCACCCGGGAGGCCATGAACGTGCCCAGCGGCGAGCGCTATGAGCTGTGCCGCTCTGTCCACGCGGAGATGAACGCCATCATCTCGGCCGCCCGGCGGGATACCCTGGGCGCCACCCTGTACCTGGCTGGCCGGGAGGCCAAGACCGGGGAGCTCCTTCACGACGCCACCTCCTGCTCCATGTGCCGCCGACTCATCATCAACGCGGGCATCCAGCGGGTGGTCATCCGCAACACCGACCGGGATTACAGCGTGGTCCATGTGGAGGACTGGGTGCGGGAGGACGACTCCCTGCCGGAGCAGCATAAGTAAGGCTCCACCTTGACAGCCCCTGCCGGGGCGGGTACAATAAAGATGACCGCATAACAATCGAGCACAGGGGCGCTGGAAGCTTTTCCAGCTGAGATGCAAAGGCGAATAGGCCGCCTTCGGTCCCTTAAACCTGATCCGGGTAATGCCGGCGTAGGAAGTGAACGGAATGTGGACTCATGTCGTTTCTTTCGTACCGCACTGCACCCGCTTGGATGTGTTGCGGTACAACATTTTTTAGGAGGAAACGAGTATGAATTCCACTGCTGTGACCCGGCGCGCCCAGTCCATCCGGCTGCGCCGCCTGGTAGAGAGCGCCATGATGCTGGCCATCGCCACGGTGCTGAGCATGTTCCCCTTCCAGGGACCCTGGGCGCTGGGGGGCGGCATCACCGTGTGCTCCATGCTGCCCTTGGTGGTGCTGTCCTGGCGGTACGGCTGCAAGTGGGGCGTGTTTGCCGCCTTTGTGTACAGCCTTCTGCAGATGGTGCTGGGCATCCAGAACGTGCAGTACGCCGACAGTGTGCCCACCGCAATTCTGATCATTTTGTTTGACTACGTGCTGGCCTTCTCGGTCATCGGACTGGCCGGAATGTTCAAAGGCCGGCTGGGCAATCCCCGCCTGGAGCTGGTGCTGGGCATTGTGCTCACCTTTTTGGTGCGCCTTGGCTGCCACTATGTCTCCGGCGTGGTGGTTTGGGAGGTGCTTTGGCCCAATGAGCTGGGCTGGGCCGCGCCCATCTGGTCCATTGCCTACAACGCCAGCTACATGATCCCGGAAATTATCATTACCTCCCTGGTGGCGGCGCTGTCCTACGGCCCGCTGAAGAAGTATTACCAGGGCCAGGACCTGAACTGACCCCTTCGGGGGCGAAGAAAGAGAGGCCCCCATGGGTAAATTTGACGGCCTGCTGCTGGTCAGCGACTTTGATGATACCTTATACGATTCCCACCACCGGGTGCCGCCCCGCAATCTGGCAGCCATCAACTACTGGCTGCGGGAGGGGGGACGGTTCACCGTGGCCACCGGGCGGGCCTACACCACCTTTGCCCCCTACGTCCACTTAGCGCCCATCAACGCCCCGGTGGTGCTGTCCAACGGCTCGGCCATCTACGATTTCCACACCGATACCATGCTGCTGGAGACCCAGCTGGACCCCCGGGCGCCCCAGGACTTCCAGGCCCTGATGGACGCCATGCCCTCTCTGGGAATGGAGGCCTACCACGGGGAGGATATCTATGTCTACCGCCCCAACTATGTCACCGACGGCCACATGCGCAAGGTGGGCACCGACTACACGGTAGCCCCCATTGCCGACATGCCCACCCCCTGGAACAAGGTCATTGTCCAGCAGGAGTACGACCAGTTGCTGCGCGCCCGGGCCTGGCTGGAGGAGCACTGCCCGGAGCGGTACGAGGCCATTTTCTCCAACCGCTACTACCTGGAGGTCACCCGCCGGGGATGCAATAAGGGCGGCATGGTGCAGCGGCTCATCGATATGCTGGGGGTGGAGCGGGACAACCTCTACTGTGTGGGGGACAACCAGAACGATATCCCCATGATGGCCCTGTCCGCCATCCCCTTCGCGCCGGCCAACTGTGCCCAGGAGGTCAAAGACTGGGGCGCCAAGCTGCTGTGCCACTGCGACGAGGGCGTCATCGGCGACATCGTGGAGATCCTGGACCGGAAATATTGAGTATCACCTCCCCGCCCTTCAAATGGGGATTGACAAAGAGGGGCGGGGGGGGGATAATAAACCCGTCCCAGCCAAGGCCGGGACATTCTTCGGACGGAAAATACAATGGGGAGCGCGTGAGCGCTGAGAGGAAGTTCGGCTTCGACCCAGAAACCTGATGCGGATCATGCCGCCGTAGGGATGTGGACGTGCTGTTGTGCGTCCGGGCGTGCCTGCGGCACGCCTCTTTTGTTTTTTTCGGCCGGAGTGCGAGGAAGGACTGCCAAAGGCGGCAGGCCGAGGGGGAGCGCCCTGGGCCTGTGTCCTGCTTTCGTATACAACTGGACAGCGATGGGAGGCCGTGTTCCGGCATGAGAGGAAGCCAGTAAGCTTCGACCGACCCGACCCGGTAGTTTGCCCGGGCGGGGGCTCCGCGGCGCCGGGAGACCGGCGTGGGGGAGGGCTGTCCATGTGGGATCCCACTCCTTTTCCGCGGAAGCTTTTGGGAAAAGGAGTCTTTTTTATGAAACGCAACCCCTCTCTTCTGCGCCTGGTGGTGCTGGCTATGCTGGTGGCCGTGGGCGTGGTCATCTCGCCCATCCTCCGTGTGGAGGGCATGTGCCCCACTGCCCACCTTATCAACATCGTGTGTGCGGTGCTGCTGGGTCCGGTGTACTCCTTCGTGTGCGCCTGCACCATCGGCGTCATCCGCATGAGCCTGATGGGTATTCCCCCTCTGGCCCTCACCGGAGCGGTGTTTGGCGCGGCCCTGTCGGGCATTTTGTACCGTCTCAGCGGCGGGCGGCTCATCTTCGCCGTCATCGGTGAGGTGGTGGGCACCGGCATCATCGGCGCGGTGGCCTCCTACCCGGTGATGACCCTGTGGTGGGGCTATACCGGCCTTACCTGGGTGTACTATGTGCCCTCCTTCATTGCCGGTACCCTCATCGGCGGCAGCGTGGCCTTCCTGCTGCTCAAGAAGCTGGCCAAAAACGGCATGCTGCTGAAGATGCAGCAGGATCTGGGGGCCAAGGTGTTTGACCGCCCGGTCACTGTGGCCGGCGACAGCATGGGCATCGTCTTCCTGGGCATCATTGCCTACCTGGCGGTGCTGGTGCTGGTAAAGAACGTGCTGAAGGCCACCGGCGCTGCCATGGCCATGCCCTGGGTGGTGCTGGCTCTGTTCGTGGCCGTGGCCGCCTACTACTATTTCTCCCACCGAAAGGAGAGCGTCAACGCATGAGTCAGTCCCTGGGAGCGCTGCTGGAGGCCCTGCGCAGCCGCCGGCCCCTCATCCACTGCATCACAAACCCCATCTCCATCAATGACTGCGCCAACCTGATCCTGGCGGCAGGGGGACGGCCCATCATGGCCGAGCACCCCGGGGAGGTGGCTGAGATCACCGCCACCGCTGCCGCTCTGGCGGTGAACCTGGGCAACATCACCGACGTGCGCATGGAGTCCATGGTGTTGGCCGGGCAGGCAGCCCGGGAGGCGGAGGTGCCCATGGTGCTGGACTGTGTGGGCGTGGGGTGCAGCAGCCTGCGCCGGCGTTATGCCCAGGACTACCTTGCCAGGATAAAGCCTCAGGTGGCCAAGGGGAACCTGTCGGAGCTGTTGTGCCTCTCCGGCGCCCGCCAGGGCATGTCTGGGGTGGACGCGGACGGCAGCGACCGGCTGGAGGGGCAGACCCTTTCCGCCCTACGGGAGTTCAGCCGCCGCCAGGGAGCGGTGCTGCTGGCCTCGGGGCCGGTGGACGGGGTGTTTGCTCCCGACGGGCGGCGCTGGGAGATCCGCAACGGCCACAGCATGATGAGCCGACTCACCGGTACAGGGTGTATGCTCAATGTGCTCACCGCCGCCTTTTTGGCGGTAGGGGAGCCGGAGGAAGCGGCCACGGCCGCTGCCGCCATGCTGGGCATCTGCGGAGAGCGGGCAGCCCGGGAGGCCCGTGGACCGGGGAGCCTGCGCGCCGCTCTGCTGGACGCGGCCTATACCCTCACGCCGGAAGAATTGGACCATGAGGCGGCGGTACGCCCCTTTGAGAAAGGATGAAACATATGAACCCTGTGGATTTGAAGCTGTACCTGGTGACGGACAGCGGCTACTACGACGAGAAGCGGTTTTTGGACATGGTGGAGAAGGCCTGCCGGGGCGGCGTGACCCTCTTGCAGCTGCGGGAGAAGAACCGGGGCGGCCGGGAGTACCTGCGCCTGGCCCAGGCGGTGAAGGAGATCACTGACCCCGCGGGGGTGCCTCTCATCATCGACGACCGGGTGGACGTGGCCCTGGCCTGCGGCGCGGCGGGCGTCCACGTGGGTCAGACCGACCTGCCTGTTTGGGCGGCCCGGCAGCTGATGGGACCGGACAAGATCGTGGGTGCTACCGCCAAGACGGTGCCCCAGGCCTTGGAGGCCTATGAGCAGGGGGCGGACTATCTGGGGGTAGGGGCCCTGTTCCCCACCGAGACCAAGGTGAACACCGTCCTCACCTCCATTGACACTTTGAAAGACATTGTCAAGGCGGTGCCCATCGGCGTAGTGGGCATCGGCGGCCTGGACGAGAGCAATGTGGACATCCTCACCGGCAGCGGAGCCCAGGGCGGCGCGGTGGTGCGGGCCATCGTCAAGGCCCAGGACCCGGAGCAGGCGGCCCGCCGTCTGCGGGAAAAGCTGGATGCCATCCTGAAATAAAAAATCCGGACCTGGTTTTTAAAACCGGGTCCGGATTTTTCTATGTGGATGAAACTGCCTGTTTAGTACCAGTACAGGGGGATAAAGAACAGCGAGGGGGCGGTGACGATAGCCATGGTGAGAGCCACCACGTGTTTTTCCCGCTGGGTGAGCAACTCGCACTCCTTCATGGCCCGCTTGTCAAAGTAGTAGATGCATATCCCGGCCAGGGCTACACCCGCCAGCATCCAAAGAAACGCTACGGGGTGAAGGAAGGCGTTGGCATAGATGGAAGCGCTTATGTCGTCGGCCCAGGACGCATGAGGGAAAAAGAAGGGGAGTAAGACCCCTGGCAGCAGGAGTGCCATCCCAATAAAATCGGCGACAAAGCCCCACCACCAGAATTTCAACCCTAGTTTTTTCACCACGGCCCACTTGTTTTTGTGCTTCAGGCCCAGCAGAGCCAGGGTGAGCACTAGGCAGTCCACCAGCAGGTTGGCGGGGGCGACGATCAAAAAGATCTGGGGAAAAAGCCAGAGAAGCCACACGGGAAAGAGCACGTTGTACAGGCGCACTTCCTTCTTCATGGAAGGTCCTCCTTCCCATTGTTGCGTTTTGTGCGGTTTTCCCGCCACAGCGCCCCCAGAATATTGCCTGCCAGAGCGGGTATGGCGGTCATAAAGCAGTGAAACAGGGCGCTTTCGTTAAACAGCAGGTATACCATAGGCAGATAGCACACAAAGCAGGCAATGGGAAACAGGGGACATACCCCCTGGCGCTTGCCAAGAGACAGCCCAGCGCACAGGCTGGCTACGGGAAGGATGAGGTAGGGGTACACAAGTCCGGTGAGGGCGGGGAAGTCAACCACCACGGCCCGCTCGATCCCACGCAGCCCCAGCGGAAGGGCGGTGCACAGCAAAAGGACAAAGGGCAAGTAGGGCAGAGTCTCCCGCCACTTGAGGGGAGTTGGCCCGGGGTCCAGACCCAGCAGCTCCCGCAGCTGAGCCACCTCCAAATACCACCCCGTCCAGCGGCCCAGCCAGATGAGCAGGTACAGCAAAAGCAGCAGGCTTTCCCAGAACAGCACGCCGCGTACATCCTTGGCCATATTCAGCTCTACTACCAACAGGGCAAAAAAGGCGGCGGTGCATACAAAATGGCCCATAGAATGGAGCAGCAGCGCACGGCCGCTGTCCGCAAAGGGCTGGGTGGCCAGTCCCGCCATGGCGCCAAGGCCCACGCAGGCCAGCACCGCCAGAAATGAGCTCTCCCGGCTGTGTATCACGTAGGGGATCCAGATGATCCCCACCAACAGTCCCAGTGCACTGCCCAAAAGGATGCGCACCAGCAGCATCCGTGTCTCTTGTTTCATCGTGTCCGCCTCCTCTCCAGCTGTAAGGCCTCTTTGATTTTCTTCACATACCGCCGGGACACATAGGCGTATCCTGCCTCTCCCAGGGTCATACGGATGGTGCCGGTGAGGGACAGATCCACCGCCGTCACCTTGTCCAGATTGATGATCTCTCCGTTGGAGATGCGCACAAATTTTCCCCGGTCCAGCTGCTCTTCCAGCTCATACAGCCGCTCCCGCAGCAGATAGACCGTCCCGCCGTTCACCGTGGCATACACCCGCTTGTCCTGGGCGTAACAGCGCACCAGCTGGCTCTGGGGCAGCAGAGTCATGGTGTCCTCCTGCCAGCCCCGCAGGGGGGAGAGCTGTTCCGCCTCCAGCCGGCGCACCAGCTCGTCCAGCTCCGGCGAGGGAGCGGGCGCCAGCACCACGATCCCGATCTCCTTGCGCTCCGGGTCCAGCTTCACTTCTACCTGCATCCCTTCGCCCCCTTTCTTGGTTTTAGTATAGACGACGGCTTCTTCTCCGTCTAGCGATTTTGGACGGATGGCCGTCAGCACAGGACAAACGGAGCGGGACAGCTTTCCCGTTGACAGTTTTCCGGCGGTGGGCTACAATAGAGGGGCTGTATCGCCAAACTGAATATGCGCCAGTAGCTCAATAGGATAGAGCGCGCCCCTCCTAACAATCCAACCGTTCGAATCCCGGAGCCTTGTATAACTGAATAATTTGTGTATATGCCCCCGTACCTCACCAGGATAGAGGGTCCGCCTCCTAAGCGGATGCTCTACACTCGCCGTTGGCACCCTTTTTTCCAAAATTTCATATCTGCGTCCGTAGCTCAGCAGGATAGAGCGTCCGCCTCCTAAGCGGAAGGCCAGCGGTTCGAATCCGCTCGGGCGTACCAAAAACACTGTAATTCAAAGGAATTGCGGTGTTTTTCTTTTTGAAAAGTTCAGATCAAAGCAGAATAAGGAGTATCTCATTTTGCGGCATCGCTGTCTTTGGCACACCCAAATTTATAGCAACGGTTTTCGTACCGTTCTGGGGTTTGGCACCGTTTTGGCACCACCCCTCAGCGCGCCGCCTGAGCCAAGATAAGCGATGTCAGGTTCGACAAGAGTTCCGGGGACTGCTGAAGCTGGGACAAAAGTGTTTGCGCATCCAGCACCGGCTGCGTTTTTTCTTCCTGCGGAGCGTGAACGCTTCGCAGGTCAGGGTTCGCATAAAATGCGGATTCAAACTTCTGTGCATTGACCTTACGATCTTCATCCAGAATATGAGCATAGATTTTTGTAATCATGTCCACCTGGGAGTGGCCGGTGTCACCCTGCGTCGCTTTCAGATCCCCGTGATTCAGCTTCAGCTTGTAAGTCGTGCTGCTGTGTCGGAGAGAATGAAAAACAACATTTGGAAGGTTGGCTTCTTTCTTGAGCCGTCTGAAGGCGTTATTGATGACGGTTTCCTCACAAGGACGACCGTTAGGCAAAGCAATGACAAGGCCATAGTCCAGATACTCATCACCAAGAAACGCCTTCTGCTTGTCCTGAGAAGCCTTCCATTCCCGGAGAATGTAAGCAACCGTTTTGGGCATCCACACTTTGCGAACGCTGCTTTCCGTTTTTGGCGTTTTCAGAACGATGACCGTGCTGGCATTCTCCAGATACATGGTTCTGGGGAAAACCTTAATGATTTCCTCCGTTCCCAGCACATTCAGCGTATCTTCACGGACACGCCAAAGGACTTTCTCCACGCACAGATGGGCGTCGTCTCGCGCTATATCGGCATCACTGATATGGATATTATCCCAAGTCAAGCCAAGTATCTCTCCAATCCGCAGCGAGCAGGCAAAGGAAAGGTTCATATCAAGCCATTCATCAAAAGATTGCTTAGATACTCTGATCGTTGTTCCGATCTGCACGGTCTTGAATACGCCAGAGTGAACAAGTTTATAAGCGGCAGTTCTCCCGATACCCAGGATGTCAGATATTTCTTTTACTGTATAGGTTCGTTTGCCGGAATAACTATTTATTGTGCTGCTTTCGTAGTCCATAACAGCCTCCTTTCCAAGCAGCATCGTACCGACAATCAAAATTGTAATACGGTGCCGCTAAATTCACAAATTTTTCAGGTCATAAAAAAGTAAAGCAGACAAGTGGCTGCTGGCAGCAGCTCCACAGGATTTTCACCTCGGCCCATGCTGATGGGTGCGCCGAACAATGCTTTGAGGGCGTTCAATTCGGGAGTATCGTTAGGGGTGGCAAAGGTCATGGCCGGCAGATTGCCAGTCTGCTTTCCGGCTGGATCGTAATCGCTCGCTCTGCAAAAAGAGGTCTTGGCGGATCTGCCGTGTGGCTCACTTTGACACGAATGTACCTGTCTGCCTTATTCTGCGTCCATAAGCCGCTTTCTTTTTCAAGGTACGATTAAGGCTCCTGTCGGCCCGTATCAGCCATCAAACAGAGAGCTTGATAACTGATACCCGCAAGCAGGAAAAGCCCATAGCGGCGGTGTGGAAAGGGGAACACGCCGCCGTCCGGGGGCAAGGGATTATGCTGCTCTGGTTACATCAAAGTCCAGAATTTTCGTAATCAGCTTGGTTTCCAGCCGACGCCGCATTTCTTCATCTACGCAGAGATGCGGCACACCGTTTTCGTCATACAGCGTCCTGGTGGAAAGAGCGCAGATGTAACGAGAATAATGCGCCAGCACAGCGTTGATGGCATCCACATTGCCGGACGCAGCCGCTTCAATGGTGGAATACGGCAGCAGCGAGGAAGTGCTATTCTTCTGATTGCCCGCCATCTTCATGAACCTCCAATCTATGTTTCATTTCTTTGAGAGAGCTTGTCCGTCTGTACTGGACTGTGCGGCGTACCATGTTCAGCTTGTCCGCAATTTCCTGATCGCTCATGTCCAGGAAATATGCCAGCAGTACGATGTCACGCTTATCATCCGGCAATGCGGTCAGCGCATCTGCCAGCTTCTCGTTGTTTATCGCAACATCATATCCTGTGTCAAACGCGGACCGATGTCCGTCATCTTAAAATCGTCCAGCTTCTTGATGTACCCAAAGGGGTCCGATGCGTCATATGCGTACATTCCGTGGCGGACAGCCCAATCCACAGTAGGCTCCGACGCCATTTTCTTTTTCATAATTGTGTTGATGGGTCCCCGGACATTATGACGGATCATCCACCGCATCACTCCCCACATGGATTTTGGCACCGCGTAAAGCGCTACATACAGGAAGTTCGGAAAGACGCTCCAGCCCACCACCCGGCAAATTCGCGACCGTTCAAAAGCTGCCGCGAGGGGGGCCAGCATTCCGCCCAGAGACGCCCCCATGATCGTCACATTCGTCTCGCCGATGGCATCCAGCACCGCTTTCACTGGCTTTTCCCACTGGTAGGTAAATTTCTTTCCCTGCACGCGCACCACACCGCCCTGACCAGGACCTTCAAACAGGTAGACTGCGTAGCCCTGCTTTGCCAGATACAGCATGGGGAAGAAGAACTCCTCCAGATAGCTGTCGTTGCCGCCGTGGAGCAGGATCACGCCTCTGCGGGGGCCATCCGGCTCCGTGTGAAGAATTGGCAGTTCCACATCCTCATAGGGGACAGTTATCCGTTCCACCATACCGCTCTCAAAATAGTCCCTGTAATAATCATAAAACATGGCTGTCGCCTTTTGATAATAGGCCAGCTTGTCAGGGTCTCCGTCATACATAAAAAACTCGCTCATACGGTAGTAGGCGATGGCGTTTTCCGTCCGGCCTTCTTGTTCGGCTTCATCTCCGAGGAAAATCAGAGTCTTTTTCCAGTCCGCACTGGAATGAATTCCTGCTGATACAGGCGCAATATCCTCCAGTCGTCCACCGTCCCATTGTATGACCCGGTTCAGCTGAAAATTGAAGTTTGGGTCCTGATTGAGCTGGTAGGTTCCTCTGGTAAATGAAATATCCGGGAGCATTTTCCTCACCTTCTAAAGTTAGTTATAACTAACTATTATTTTCAAAAAATGCCGTCCTCTTAAAACGGCTTTTCTGCTTAAATTATAGGCACAATTCCAGATAAAGTCAATATAGGAAGCGCCGGAAATCGGTTTTTGCCCAATTTCCGGCGCTTTTCGTTAGTCCAACAAATTCGTCATGCTGCGGATGCTGATGCCAAGGGTGGAGAGATTGTGCAGCAAGGCCGATGTGGCGGGTGGCAGGATGCCGGCGGCTCCCAATACGATGAGACTGCCATTGAAGCCCAGCACGAAGCGATAGTTTCCATTGATCCGCTTCAGCAGGCCGTTGGCGATCATCTTCAGCAGCACCAGCTCAAACAGGTCGTCCGCCGCGATGGTGATGTCCGCGATCTCCCGGGCAATGGCGGCGCCGTCGCTGATGGCAATGCCCACATCCGCCGCCGACAAGGCGGGAGAGTCGTTGATGCCGTCGCCAATCATGACCACCGTCCGGCCCGCCGCCTTTTCCTGCTCCACAAACCGAGCCTTATCCTCCGGAAGCACCTCGGCGAAGTATTCGTCCACGCCCACTTCCTTTGCAATGACGGCAGCGGTACGCTCGTTGTCGCCGGTCATCATCACCGCTTTGGAAATGCCTAACTTCCGCAGGCTGTTCAGCACCGCAGATGCCTCCTCCCGCAGTGGGTCCGCCACGCAGATGACGCCTGCCAGCTTTCCGCCGATAGCGAGGTACAGATGAGAATACTCCGCCGGGAGGGCGTCGAACCGCTCCCGCTCCTCGGCCGGGATCACGCAGCCTTCGTCCTCAAACACGAAGTGATAGCTGCCGATGACCACCTTTTCCCCGTCAATGCGGCTGGCGATGCCATGGGCCACCACATATTCCACCTCGGAGTGCATCTCCGCATGGGAGATTCCCCGGCGAACTGCCTCTTTCACCACAGCATTGGCCATGGAGTGGGGATAATGTTCTTCCAGACAAGCGGCAACGCAGAGAACGTCCCGCTCATCCCGGCCGCCGAAGGGGACCACCTGCGCCACTGTGGGGGTGGCGTGGGTCAGGGTGCCGGTCTTGTCAAAGACGATGGTATCCGCCTTGGCCACGGCCTCCAGATATTTGCCGCCCTTGACGGTAATGTGGTAGCTGCCGCACTCCCGCATGGCGGAGAGAACTGCCAGCGGCATGGACAGCTTCAGCGCACAGGAGAAGTCCACCATCAGAATGGAGATGGCCCGGGTGGCGTTCCGGGTCAGCAGGTACGTCAGCGCCGTCCCCGCCAGACTGTACGGCACCAGCCGATCCGCCAGAGCCAAAGCCCGGTTTTCTGAGGAGGACTTCAGCTTCTCCGATTCCTCGATCATGGTGACGATCTGGTCGTAACGACTGGCGCCGGACTGCTGCTCCACCTGGATGACACACTCGCCCTCCTCCACCACTGTTCCGGCGTAGACGCAGGCGCCTTCCGCTTTTCTGACAGCCAGGGATTCACCGGTTAGGGACGCCTGATTGACGCAGGCTTCACCGGAGAGGACCTTACCGTCCAGCGGGATCACATTGCCGGTGTGGACGCAGATGGCGTCCCCGGCCTTTACCTGAGTGATAGGCACCAGCACCTCAGAGTCCTCTGTTTGCAGCCACACCCGGTCCACGTTCAGGGACATGCAGCGGGCCAGGTCCCCCAGGGACTTCTTCCGGGTCCATTCCTCCAGCAATTCTCCCAGCCGCAGCAGGAACATGACAGACGCCGCTGTGCTGAAGTCACCCCGGGCGATAGATACGCCGATGGAGAGGGCGTCCAACACCTCTACCTCCAGTTTTCTCCGCAGCAGGCACCGGACTCCATGCCAGAGGTATCGGACGGAGCGGAACAGCGTGTACGCCTTTTCCAGAGGAGCCGGAAGGAACACCATCCGAACCGCTCGGAACAGGACCATATTCACCAGCTTCTCCTGATACTGGCGGTTCAGAGCCCTGCCGCTGTTTTCCGGGGTGGAGGACACCATGGCTTCACGGTCAAACCGAAACGCTGCCACACCGTCCAGGATTTGCTTCCGACCCTCCCGGTAGAGGATGACCATATCGCAGGTACGCTCATAGACTGTCGCCTGCCGCACACCGGGCAAAGCAGTGAGGTATGCTTCCAGCTGGTCCGCTTCCTCCAACGTCATGCGGCTCTTTTCAGCACGCAGGCGGATGCGCCCGCTGCTCTCATGCAGAATCTTACATTTCATGATAATCGCTCCAAATACGAAAGCCGCCCGCTGAGGCGGACGGCTTGGATGTACGGCTTATTCCGCGGCTTCCGCAGGCTCTGCGGCATCGACTACCTGCTCAGCGGCAGCCGCACGCGCTTCGTTGATGTCCTTGGCCTCCGCGAGAATGTCTCCGCAGTTCTCCTGTACCAGATTCGCAGTCTCCATGACACTATCCTTCATCCGCAGAACAGCGGCAGTGGCATGGGTGTATGCCTTTTTGGCGTCCTTGCTGGTCAGCAGCTTGATGCCGGCGGAACCAAACAGCGCACCGCCCGCAAACAGGGCGATTTTCTTGCAGTCAAAATTCATGGGAATACCTCCTGTTCACTTATGTTTATATCCGGTGATCATGACCATGAGCATACTGAAAACTGCCGCCCACGCCCAGAACTTATGTGCTTTCATTCCGATCACTCTCCGTCTTATCTATACTTGGTTTATAAAATAGAATATCACATTCTCAATTCGTTCACTGTTTGATTTGGTTTTTTCTCTGTTTGAATTGGACAAATCTTATGTGTCTGAATTCTGCCGGTACATCATCGGTGATTGCCCCTCACTGGTTCGGAACATCGCAGAAAACTGGCTGTGACTGTCATAACCTACCCGGTGAGCAATTTCCGAAACAGGCAACTCCGTTTCCCGGAGCAGCCGCTTGGCCTCAGAAATTCGCTTCTTTCGCAGATAGGTTTCTATCGGCATTCCGTAAAGGCACTGAAACGTCAGCTTCAGCGCCGTCAAGGAAATGCGGAATTCCTTTGCAATCTCCGCCTGTGTCATACGCCGGTCCAGATGCTCCGTCAAATAGCAACAGATTTCCCTGACACGCTTCTCTTGATACCAAGCGAGACCGTTCTGTTCCTGTGATTCTGAATGGACCACATTCCTATCTTCTCTTACTTCATCCATCTTTACTCAACTCACATATTCTGCCTGCCAACTCATTGCGGTAATATTCCGGCAGATTCAGCACGATCGTGTGTGCCAGATTCTTGGAGTCCTCTGCTGTCATATCCAACCCCAGAGCCGGGAGCCGTTGGTTGATTTCCTTTACACAGCGGGACAAGTCCTTTGCCAAAAGGAATCCCCTGTCCGTCAAATAGATTTTCCCGTACCGCTCCCGGACCAGCAGGCCCATCTCCATCAGATTGGACATCATATTGGTTACAGATGCCTTGGAGCAGTCCAGCGCTTTCGCAATGTCCGCTGTACCCACGTCCATGGTCACTTGTCCCAATTCATAGATCACCAGTAAATACCGCAAATGCGATTCCCGTAATTCCATGTTCTGATCCTCACCCTCATAACGGAAAGGAGACACGAACAGCTTCCCTTTGCCCGTGCCTCCTTTTCCGTATTTTCGCCTATTCGATTATTTGGAGTGGCAGCCGCCGTGGCACCCACCACAGGAGCCGCAGTCTCCATTACAGTGTCCGCCGGACTTGTGGGATCTCCACAGAGAACGGACAGCCAAGGCCACAACGATGGCCAGCACTGCCAGAACGATCACATTTCCCCAAATACCAGACATCGTCATGTCCTCCTTTTCTTTACTTCGCAGCCGCGGCCACGGAGGTCAGGTTATGAGTCTCATGCTCTCCCTGATAGCCCTTGCGCAGCAACAGGTACAGAATGCCAGCCAGAGCAGCAATGGCTACCACGGTCCACAGGCTGAACACCGCCTCGCCGGTGATGAGGCCGCCCAGTTGGTAGACGATCATGGACACCACATAGGCGAAGCCGCACATGTAGCCGATGGCGCCCAGCGTCCACTTTACGTTGTTCATCTCCCGCTTGATGGCGCCCATGGCCGCAAAGCAGGGAGCGCACAGCAGGTTGAAGATCATGAAGCTGTAAGCGGTCATGGCACCGAAGTCCGCGCCAATAGCCATCCAGATATCGTGGCTGTCCTCCAGCAGATCCGCTTCACCGGCATACTGATACAGGACGCCGAAGGTATTGACCACTTCCTCCTTGGCGATGAGGCCGGTGATCGTAGCGACAGTAGCCTTCCAGGCCATATCGCCGATCCAGCCCAGAGGGTAGAAGATCCAGGCGACAGCGCTGCCAATCATAGCCAGCAGGGAGTCGTTGTTGTCCTCCACAGCCTGCCACACGCCGTCCACAAAGCCGTAGCCCTGAAGGAACCACAGGATGATGGAAGAGAGCAGGATGATGGTACCGGCCCGCTTGATGAAGCTCCAGCCCCGCTCCCAGGTGGCCCGCAGGACGTTACCCATGGAGGGCAGGTGGTAGGTGGGCAGCTCCATGACAAAGGGGGCGGGCTCCCCGGCGAAGGCCTTGAACTTCTTCAGCATGATACCGGAGATGACCACGGCCGCGATGCCGATGAAGAAGGCAGAGGTGGCGACCCAGGGGGACTCGCCGAACACGGCGCCGGCAAACAGGCCGATGATGGGCATTTTCGCGCCGCAGGGGATGAAGCCGGTGGTCATAATGGTCATTTTCCGGTCCCGATCCTGCTCAATGGTCCGGGAGGCCATGATACCGGGCACGCCGCAGCCGGTAGCCACCAGCATGGGGATGAAGCTCTTGCCGGACAGGCCGAAGCGGCGGAAGATACGGTCCATGATGAAGGCGACACGGGCCATGTAGCCCACGTCCTCCAGAATAGCCAGCAGGAAGAACAGCACCAGCATCTGGGGCACAAAGCCCAGCACCGCGCCGACACCGGCCACAATACCGTCCATAATAAGGCCGTACAGCCAGCCGGAGACACCCAGAGAGGTCAGGATGCTGTCAAAGAAGCCGGGGACAATCTCACCGAACAGCACGTCGTTAGTATCAGCCCACTCCTAATCATTCGGCCATCTCCCTTAAAAGTATTGCACACACTTTTAAGATAGCCGGTCTTTAGGCGTGGGTCAATTTTTGCCCGGCGTATAGGTCTATTTTACTCCGGCGATGACACTTGCCAGCTCCGGTGACTTTTGAAGCTGCTCCACAAGGCTTGCCAAATCCAGGGTCGCCGGTTCCGGCTGCTTCGGTTCTTCTGGTGGACGGACGCCGCGCAGATCGGGGTTGGCATAGAAGGCGGTCTCGAACTTCTGAGCGTTGACCTTTCGATCCTCGTCCAGAATGTGTGCGTAGATGCTGGTGATCATGTCGATCTCCGCATGGCCCGTGTCGCCCTGGGTGGCCTTCAGATCGCCGTGATTCAGTTTCAGCTTGTAAGTGGTACTGAAATGACGGAGGGAATGAAAGACCACTCTGGGTAGCCCTGCTTCTTCACGGAGATTTGAAAACTCCTTCAGGATGATACGATCCTCACAGGGGCGTCCGTTGGGCAGCGCCACCACCAGATTGAAGTCCTGATACTCGTCTCCCAGGAAACTTCTCAGCTCGTCCTGGGACTTTTTCCATTCCCGCAGAATGTAGGCAAGGGTTTTCGGCAGCCACACCTTGCGGATACTGGACTCGGTTTTGGGCTTTTTCAGGATAATTCTTGTGCTGGTGTTCGGCATGAGCGGGGTGAAAATGTAGTAGATATCTTTCTCACCCAGGGTCTCGATTGCCCGTTTGGATGCCCGCGTCAGCTCCTTATCCACATAGACATAGGCGTTATCCGCCGCAATATCTTCATCGGAAATATGGACGTTATCCCAGGTCAAGCCAAGGATTTCACCCATGCGCAGGGAGCAGGCAAAGGAAAGGTTCATTGCCACATAGAGCTTGCTGTCCGTACACTTATCCAGGGCGGTGCGGATCATATCCGCATCCCAGATATCCCGCTTCTTGTACTCCGTCTTTGGGAGGATCACGTTATCAAACGGATTTCTCGCAATGATCTCCCAGCGTACCGCCTGCTTGAACGCACAGCGGAGGAGCTTGACGATCTTCTCAATGGTCTGGTTGCTGACATAGGTAGTGGTGGCCTTTCGTGTTTTGGTGGATACGGACCTTGTTTTCTGCAAGGTCTGGATGTACCCATCCACCACACGGGGCGTTACCGCCTGTACCTCCATATCACCGATGATCGGATTGATGTAGTTGGCAATCAGGGCCGTTTGGCTGTCATACATGGAGACGCCCCACTTTTTTTCCCCGTAAAGGGATACGAAGTCATATAGAAACTCGGATATCTTCTGATTGCTCGGAGGAAGGAAGGTTCCGGTGTGCTGCTGATTTTCGATCTCAGCCTTGCGTTTCAGGGCCTCCTTATGGGTACGCCAGGTTTCCCACTTCTGTTTGGTTTCGCCGTTCTCGTCAACATAGTTGTAAACAACGGAATAGTTTTTCTTTCGCTTGATGATAGATGCCATATCGATACTTCCTTTCTTAGATCACAGATTGAGGGTATCAAGCCACTCGTCGAATGACCGCTTAGAAATTCGTATGGCGTTACCAATTCGCACGATTTTGAAGTGCCCTTCTTTTACGAGAATATATGCGGAGGTTCTTCCAATGCCCAGGATTTGAGCAATATCGTCAACCGTATATGTTCTACGTTCAGGGGTTTCCTTCTTCGTGCCGTTCCATGTTTGAGACATGAGAACCCCCTTTCAGTATGAAAGGAACAGCACAAAGTTGATTAGGTGTAAGTTCTTCCACCATCATTTTACCGCGCTGTTCCGTGTTTGTCTGCTGCTAATGAAAAAGTTTACGATTTATCCGTAAACAGAAAAAACAATGATTTATCGAAAACTGAAAGAGGCAATACAGATGGCTGCTGGCACAGCTCCACGGGAGTTTCACCCCGGCCCATGCTGATGGGTGCGGCGCACAATGCTTTGCGGGCGTTCAATGCGCGAGTATCTTTAACCCTGTCTATGCGTCATCGCCCACAAGCTGCCACGCTTGTTTTGCTGCCTGGTTCTGATCGCTCGCCTGTTTTGTAGGAGTCCCGTCCTGCGGACTTGCAACAGGGTCATGGCGCACCGGCCG
The DNA here is from genome assembly GCF_041925195.1 of Flintibacter porci. Lineage (NCBI taxonomy): Bacteria > Bacillati > Bacillota > Clostridia > Eubacteriales > Flintibacter > Flintibacter porci. Next base: position 263,122 of record NZ_JBHEVB010000001.1, on the reverse strand, counting down.
TATGGCTCGGCACAGACAGGAATGTATCCGTCTGCCTTATGCTGCGCCGGAGGCCTCCCGCCGGGCTTTCTTTTTCAAAGTGCAGCCTCAGCCCAGGGGAAACGGAAACAGGGAAAGGGTAAGCTGTTTCCGCTACCGGGGCTGGTTTTGTTAGTTCATGCTGACGATAGAATGGATGAGCTTGATTTCCAGTCGGCGCTTCATGTACTCGTCCACCCGGACACGGGGCTGGCCGTCGCAATCGTAGAGCGTCCTGGTACAGAGCTTGTTGATATAGCCCTCATAGTACCGAAGTACGCTGTCCACGGCCTGGGCATCACCATTACGGGCGGCGTCGATCACCGAAAGAGGAAGAAGCTCTTTTCCTTTGTATTTAGGCTGCTTCATTCGCGTTAACCTCCCTTCGGCATAAGCGCCATCAATTTGATCCGAAGCTCGCTGAGCGATTTTGTCCGTCGCCGCTGTACGGCGCTGCGGGACATTCCCACAAGGCGGCCGATCTCCTGGTCCGGCAGCTCCAGGACACAGTGCAGGATCAAAATGCTCTGCTCCTGGGAGGACAAACCGGCAAAGGCATCAGCTACAAGCTCATTGTCGATATGCAGGTCATACCCATGGGACGAGAAAGTAAATCTGTCGCTGGGATAGCTGTCAACCGTATAGAGCTTGTCCATCTCGGTCTGCGAAAGATCGCTGAACGACAGTTCCCTGTCCCGTCGTCTCTGCATTTCCCGGAGATAGTCAATTGCCTCATGGTAGAGTACCAGCTTGCAATAGGCATCGAACTGGCACCGCTCGCCATAGTCATTACGGGGGATCACATCCATCTTTTCACCCCCTTTCCTGGGGGAATGAGGTGGGTTTCTCCCTTTCCGCTAACAAGGCGAACGCAAGGCCGCTTGCTGCCCGCTAAAAGCCTCCTTTTTTGATTTTTGTGAAAATATTTTTTCGGTCGCCCTGTAAAACAGCAAAAAGCGCCCGACTGGTCAAAGACCAATCGGGCGCGCAAGGATGTAAAACCGCAGGATGCTACACCGTATACTGCACACTCAAAGTCGGACTTACCCGGAGGGGGAGCTACGCTTTTTTTAGCTGGTGAAGATCATGGGTACTATGAAAAAGTAAAATAAGCACGGCGGCATTCTCCTAATTGCCGCCGTGCCTTTACACGGTGTTCTGGGTCGTCGTAGGTTTCTGACAGACAAAAAGAAACGGCGGCTCTGAAAATCAAAGCCGCCACGGGCAAAATCATTTGGGCGTGGGAAATCGTCTGCCCAGCAGCCGCTTTTTTCGTGCATGAATATAAGCGGGGGCGCGGAATTATTATCTGCGCGTCTTTGGATAAAATCAGGTCAGGGCATTTCCGGATTGCTTACAACGCTTACGCTAATATCTTGTGTAGCTGCGTTCTCCGGCAGCAGCTTCGCCATGACAACAAGGCGGATATTTCCTGTCCAGTTGGTGTCATACTTACGGCAGCAGGTGGAAAGGGTCAATATCTGATCTCCTTCGGAGAAAGTGATGCCCTCCATATCCAGCCAGTTTTTCCGCCCCACGGTCTCAAAGAAATCCGTCAGATCGGTTCCGGTCGGATTGGGGTCGATATAGTCAAAGGATACATCCGTGATAAAGCAGGCCGTAATCTGAAAAATCAAATCCTCTCCATCTACGGAAAGATAGATATACGGGTTTTCCTCTACAAAGGCCGCATCCATATATCGGTGCAGCTTCGTAAACTTCGGTCCGCTCTCTGCATCGCAGTTGCTTGCGGAGTGGCCGTAAATGACGGTGTTGGTGTCCAGACCATCCCGCCCTTCAAAGCTGTTGCGGCAGTCTGCGTAATAGCAGCCCCACACAGCATAATTCCCGTTTTCGTCCAGATGTAGATAATATCCGTTGTCCTCAGCCTGCACCACGGGATCGTCAACATCCGCACCGGGGATATACAGCCATGCCACGATATCTGTGTTATTTTCCTTTGCGTCAGCAAGCTTGGCCTGCCTGTCCACGATAGGGATGGTTTCGCCGGGAGGTGTGGTCTCTGGCGCATCGGTGGTTGCAGATGTTTCGGTGCCTTCTGTGGGGATCGAGCTTTCCTGCGTCGGGTTTGTTGGTGTGTCCGGTTCTTTCTGGTTACATCCCAGCACCGAAACGGAGAGCGTCAGCACCACGGCAACAGTGCAGATTGCAAGGCGTATGATTTCTTTGGTTCGTTTCATTCGTAAAGTCTCCTGCCGCTTGAAGTGCGGCGTATCTGAAAATGTCGATAAAGTTTCGTGTGAAGAAAAAGCAGCAGCGCAGCGTTCGGTTTTACCCGTCCGCTGCGCTGTCGTTTCTCGTGATAAAGTTGTGCAGCGGCCTGATTTCAGCCGTATTTCTTTACTTCAAAATGTTCTCACAGAAGCGGTGCAGGATCGCTGCTACCTGTGCGCGGGTGGCGCTGCCCCGGGGCATCAGGTTTCCGTCGCTGCCGTTCAGGATACTCTCGCCGCAGATCCACTGCATGGCAGGGAACGCATACTCGGAAATATCCAGTGCATCGTTGTAGCTGAGGATATTGGTGTCCTCGCCCGCGCTGACATCCAGCCCCTTGTAGTGGGCATAGCGGAACAGAATAACCGCCATCTGCTCGCGGGTGATGGGGTCATCCGGCCCGAATAGATCGCTGCCATAGCCGCTGACGATACCCTTGGCCGCTGCCCAGGTGATCGCCTTCTCGTAATACGAGCCGGACTTCACATCATCAAAGGGGCAGATGCCGGAGAGGGTAGGCTCGCCCTCCAAACGGTACAGGATGGTTACAATCATGCCGCGGGTGGTGGTCACGTTTGGGCTGAACGTGATCATGCTAGTGCCAGCCATCAGGCCGTTGGCATAGACATAGGCTACGTCCGCATAGAACCAGTCGTTTTCCGAAATATCGGTAAAGGGAACGTCAACGCCGGTCTGCGGATTGCCGGTGGCTTTCATAAAGACCGCCTCAATGGTGTGATCGCCCTTGACACGTTCAAAGGTGTAGGTTTTTACCGCACCAATGCTCTGGCCGTCGATCTTCACATCGGCAATGGCGTAACCATTGTCCGGCGTGATGGTGAAAGTTTTATTCCTACCATAGAGAACGGCGGCATTGCCGGAGGGAGAAATGGTGCCGCCCGCACCGGCTGTTGCCTTGATGGTGTAGTAGATATGGCCTGTGCCGCCGGAGCTGTTCTTCGTCCAGTTTGCAGTCACGGCAACATCCTTCGCAGGCATGATGAAGCTGGCGTTTTTATTGTTGGCGTTGGTGATGGTGACATTATCAGAAGTCCAACCGTTGAAGCTGTAACCAGATTTCATGCTTGCGTAGATGTTGACGGTAACGCCCACGGCGTAGTTACCTGCACCGGTCGCGTCGGAGTTAACGCCGTTCAGCGTCACGGTGTAGGTTGGGGCTGACCACTGCACCGTCAGTTCCGTCACGGTAGCCGGAACACTGGCGCCGGGCACGTAGGAGTTGCCATTGCCGTCGAGCCACATGAAGTAACTGCCGGTATCTCCGTCCGGGCGGGTCAGACCGTCGGACGCAGGAGCGGTAAACGCGCTGCCGTTTTTCACAATGATTTGAATATCATCGGAGCTGCCGCCGATCTTGCCACCGTTCAGGTCAAGAGTAATGGCTTTCAGTCCGTCAGAGCCCAGGGTGTCAGAGGATGGGAGTTCAAGCACGGGACGGAAACCGACGCTTGGAGACAGTTTCAGGTCAAACTGCCAGGAGCGGGCTGTAAAGGACCCGCGCGTCGCACGGTTCCAGTCAGGATCGGGACCATCCTGGGTATCCTGCCCCCAGGAATCCATACCGTTCCAGTTTTTGATATAACCGACCGTGTTATCCTGATAGTTTTGGTTCGCTTTGTCCAAAATCGCGTCCCACTCGTTGCTTGCCGGGGTGCCGCCCGAAGCGGTGCCGCTGCTCCCCGCCGAGGGCACGCGGAGGGTGTAGTCCACGCCGCTGCTGGTGTAGGCCTTGCCAAAAATCAGGTTATGCCTATTCAGGTTATTCCAGTCGGCTCTACGGGTCACGTTGTAGTCCGCAATAAACAGGCCGTGGTCATAGGTGTAGCCAATGGGGTTGTCGGGGTCTGTGCTGCCTGCCGCATTTGCTGAATCCCCTTTTGCGGTGTTGTCATTGGCAGAACGGCTTTTCAGCACATAGGCGTTTACGGTGCCTGCGTAGGTGAAGGGCACCCAATGAAGGGAATCGTCCGGCAAGCTGCCGTTCTTGTCGCCCGGAATGTCCGCTCCGGAAAGGTCAAAATAATAGGTGCTGCCGGGAGCGAGGGAAAATTGCTCTTTATACCCAACGGTAAGATTGATATTTTCAAAGGTACTTGCATAGTCGGTCTGTTTATCCCCGTTATACTGTTCGCTGAACACTTTGAGGGTATAGCTGCCCGGCGCAAGACCGGCGGGGATCGTTACCCTTGCCGTACCGGAAGCGCTGCTACTTACAATCCGCCCATAGTAAAGGGGCGTGCCGCTTTCGCCCGCGAGCATTGCGGAAACATATTCGTTCGCACCTGTTGGTGCGCCGGAATAGTCGATGCTTACCGTCCAATCGGAATATCCAGGTTTCTGCATTAAGGCCGTGCCTGTGCCTGCGGAGGCAGTAAAGCTTTTTCTGCTGTTGTCCAAAAGCGTCAGTTTCCATTCCCCTGTGCCTGTGCCGACGGCAGTTAAGTTTTCGTCCACTGCGGTATCCGCTTTGCCGCCTGCGGCGGCGGAGGTAAAGAGGACAGAGCTCGTATTTAAGTTAAAAGCGGGGCGAGCCGCCCAAGGATTGATCACGCCCTCTTCACCCACCCCGCCGCGGTCTCCAATTCTACCCGCGAAAGGTAGGTCATGTTCATTAAGAAAAGAACGAAGCCACCATCCGCCCGCACTCGTGCCATAATTGGCAACTTGCGCGGCGTCATCTGTAAATCCATACTCGTCGTTTTCCGCTTCTTCTGCCGACAGGAAAAATACCCTGTCACCGCTTAAAATATTCTCGGAAGCACAAAAGGTGTGGTGTTCACTGTCAAATTCGGCATCGCTTTTAGAAGTTACCAAAATCGCGCCCAGTTCACCTGCTGTAAAAGCGTCATTTACATTGCTTTCCGCGCCCGATTCTCCGGCAAAATCCCTGCACCATGCCTGTGCGCTGCTGCCCTGCCATGCGTTGCTGAATCGGCTTGTGTTATCAAAATATACTCCGCCCCCTGAGCCCTTTCCAAGCAGCACATCGGACAGCAGGAAGAGGCCGCTTTCCCCGGTGTTGGTCTGGTCATCCAGCACCCGCCATCTGATTGGGCCGGAAGTGGTGTTGCTGTCCGGGGCCTCCCAATTACCAAAATAGATAAAATGATAACCGCCGTCATCTGAATAGCCGGAAATCCCGTCAGTGCCGATCACGATTGCCGGGCCGTCGTAGTAGGCGATGTATGTGGGAGTACTGCCGCCGCTCTGGGGCGAGGCGCCCTTGTAAAAACCATTCTCCTGATACCGGGCGTAGAAGGTGTAGCTTGTGGCCGCAGTCAGGCCGCTGAAGGTTGTTTCGCTCTGCCAGTTTGTATTGTCCTTGCTGTATTCCACAGCCGTTTCACCGGTGATGGGTCGGAGCGTAATGCTGTCTGCACTTACGGAATCAATCACCGGGGCACCGGGGAATTCCTTATAGGTCAGTTTCTTCTCTTCCGGCGTAATGGAGCCGGAGCCGAAAATAGTACCGTTGTTGGTCAGCGTACCTTGCACTGTAATTTTGCTGTTAACGGTCAGGGTCTTGCCCGAGGGAATATCCAACGCCTTATTCTCGGGAATGGTCAGGTCGTCCGCCAGCGTCGGATTCCCATAGACCTTGCCCTCGTCGCCCTCAAAGATGATGCCGTGCCACGCATTCGACGTCTTGCCGCTCTGGTCGCCAATGGAACTTGCGAAGATCACCGCGTTGCCGTTGTTGGTCTGGAAGGTGCCGGCGCTGCCGCTGGAGAAGTTGTATCTGCCGCCGCCGATGCCCGCAGCACTAGAACTGAAGGTTTGGCCGCTGGCGTTGCCGGTGGCGGTGACGGTGCCGCCGGTAATGGTGACTTCGCCGCCGCTGCCGCCGTAGTCTCCGAAGCCGCCGCCGATGGCCGTGCAGTAGTAGCCGCTGGCAGTGGTGTTGCCGCCGGTGATGGTGATCTTGCCGCCGTCGCCGCCCGTGCCGCCGCCGCCGTTGTATCCACCGCCGATGGCCGCGCCGTTGACGCCGGTTGCGATGACAGAACCGCCGTTGATGGTGATGGTGCCGCCGCTGCCGCCGTAGCTGTATCCGCCGCCGTCGCCCTGACCGCCGCCGATGCCCGCGCCGTTGACGCCGGTTGCGATGACAGAACCGCCGTTGATGGTGATCTCGCCGCCGCTGCCGCCGTCGCTGACGCCCTCGCCGCCGCCGATGCCTGCGCCGAATTGGCTGCTGGCCTCGACGTAGCCGCCGTTGATGGTGATGGTGCCGCCGCTGCCGCCGTAGTCTCCGAAGCCGCCGCCGATGCCCGCACCGTCTGTGTTGGTGGCCTCGACGTAGCCGCCGTTGATGGTGATGGCGCCGCCGCTGCCGCCGTAGCTGTTGCCTTCGTTGCCTCCTATGGCCGCATTGTAGTCGTGTTCAGCACCCTTGGCGATCAGCTTGCCCATGGTGCTTTTATCCGTGGACTGGGCGTAGATGGTCAGGGCGTTGGCGCTGCCGTTGGTGATATCGTTGTCATCGTCCTGCACCTGAATGCCGCCGTTAACTGTGAGAGTACAGCCGTCTGTCAGGATCAGGTGTACATCACCGCTGACGGTGACACGGCTACCGATCTCAACTGTGCCTTGCACCACATACCAGCCGGTTGTCCATCCGGTGTCACTGCTGGTCACTTCCGTGGCGCTGGCGCAGGTCTGCGACGTGCCGGTTTCGCCCAGATAGGACACATCTGTCACTGGGTCTGCCGCCAGTGCCACAGTGATGGCCTCCGCATTGGACGGGGTAGCCGTTTTCGCTTCTCCCTCACATAGCGTAAGGTCAGCATTTTCCACGCCGCACACAGGGCAATCTTCCTCTATGGCCTCCGTGGTGCAGAGGGTCGTGCAGATACACTCTGCCTCCGGCTGTTTTCCGGCTTCGCCGTTATCCTCACCGCCGCATAGTTCGCAGACATACCCGCAGGGCGTCCCCTCGATTGCCGGAGAATAGCCGCACTCGCCATCATGCTCATGATGGCAATTTAATTCCTTTGTGATACACCCGCTTTCCTCGTCGCAGATGTGAGGGCAGTTCTCCGGCTCCCGCTTCTGTGCGCCGGACGGCGTCGCCTCATTGCCGGAAACGCTTCCCGCTGGGTAACAGTCCTCGTCATGCTCATGGACGCAGTTGGTTACTTCCACATAGCAATCCTCCGTGTGTTCATGGCCGCAAGATGTTCCTGCCGTCCCCTCGCTATAGCCGCAATCCGCGTCATGCTCCGGGTGGTGTTCGCACAAGCCACTTGTGCCTATGGTAACGCCGCCCGTCTGCTCGTTCCCTACGGCCAGCGCCGATTGAGGGCAGAGGGAAAAGAGCATTACGACGCAGAGCAGCAGGCTCAATATCCGTTTTCTCATTTTCTTTCGTCCTCGCTTTCTTCCGTACTGCCTGTACGGTTTGTTGATTTGTTTTTCAGTCGGATACAGAGTACGGTCACAGACACGCCAATGACAAAAGCGACAATGCCAACGATGACATACGCCCCTGCGCCGTCCTGCAGCAGCACCCCGCCGTAGCCATCCGCTACCGACGCTACGCCCGATGTCTGTATGCTTCTGAAAAGAACGCCGATACCGGCGAGAAGAAACAGGCTGCACGCTGTCAGGCAGGAAAGTAGCCGGGTTTCATACCGCTTTCGGTACTGCCGTGTCCTGCGCCCGATCTCCCGCACCCGGGTTTCTGTCTTACCGGTCATCCAATACCCTCCCTTCGTATGATGTTTCGGGGGAATTTCAACCCCTCTATTTCCTAAAAGACATGAAATCAAAAATCCTTCCACCCGAAATGAAAATTTCTTCAAAAATTTTCAAAAATATGAGCCGCTCCATTTCTGGAGCGGCCCGTCACACAAAGCTGTTATTCAAATGTGATTTTGAGTTTGGGAAGCAGGAGCTTTCCTACAAATAAAAGCGCAATCAGGATAGACGGGAACAAATAGCCTGCGATCCGCCAGCCCCCGCCTCCCGAGATCAGCAGGTTATAGGTGGCATGGAACACGATACAGGCTCCCAGCAGGCCTACCGTTCCGGTAAACGCCAGCCATCGGTGGCGGAACACATAAGATAGTCCGAAACCGATGGAAATGCCACAGAGGATGTGCAGCGCTCCGGCGGAAATTCCACGGATCAGCAGGAACACAAAATTTTCCGCGCCGTTTTCCGTCAGATAGCACACATTTTCAAAGGTGGCGAAGCCCACGGCAAGGGCAACGGCGGCTTCCGGCAAATCCCGAACCCTTGGCTCAAAAATCAGGAAGTAGAAAAGCAGCGGCAGCAACTTCATAACTTCCTCACACACCGGCGTGATCTCAACAACGGCAACGGTGGCACTGACACCATAATGTCCCATAAAGAAACTGTTGACATAGGCAGACAGCAGGCATACGCCCATTCCGGTAATCATAAACAGCATGAATGTCCGAGTGCGCCCGCCCATGAACAGGATGCACAGCACCAGCGGGATGGCAAGGCAAACAAAAATATTCTCAATATAAATCATTTCTTCGCCACCTCCCGAAGCGCCAGCGGCAGCAGAGCCACGAATGAGAGTGTCAACGCAATGTCTACGGCAAAGTAGAGATTAAAGCGGGTGTAGTCCTGCGTAAAGCCGGACACCACAAACAGGAGAAGCTGCAGTCCCACGCAGAGCAGCAGCCAGCGGTCAATCCGCTGCCCCCCATCTCTGTGCAGGAGCCGCCAAACCGCAAGATATACGATTGCAGATACGACCCCGGCAAATGCAGCGGAAACAAAATAGGACGGACCGAAAATCCGAAATGCCAGAACGACCGCCGCCGTAAGCAGAGCGCAGGCCAGGGATGGCAGGGAAAACAACGGCTTTATTCGGTCTGTCTGTAGCATCTGGAACGACAGAAGGAACAGGTACGCCGCTATCCATGAAAACTCCGAAACATAGAAAACCTGTGGTACGTTGCCAAAAATGAAAAGGTGCAACACCCAATAGAGCGTTCCCATGGAAATGCAGATATCAAACAGGGCAAGAATCAGGAATCGGCGGTCTTTGTGCCGGAGCGCCGCTGCAATCGCCACCAGCGCCGCACAAAACAGCACGGCAACCTGAAAACAGTTGTCAATCAGTTCAAAATTCATCGTCTAAGTTCTCCCGTTGTTTTCTCTCATTCCTGCGGCGCAGGCGGTACAAAAGCACCGTCACGCATACGCCAAGCAGAAATGAGAGCAGCCCCATGAGGATATAACCCAATGCAGCGTGGCTTCCCACAAGGCTTGCTGCACCGGAAACATGGTGTACTTCACCGCCGACAATGCCCGCCGACAATCCAGGCATAAATGAGCCAATCCCAACGACCAGAAGCAGACAGGTCGCCATGCAGGCCACGTCAAGCACACGCCGTTTCTTTTGTTCCTTTTTCCGATTCAATTCTGCTGTCCTTTTATGTATCAGCCGGATGCGTTCTTCATTCGTCCGCATAGGTGAATCCCTCCTGCTCCAATATCATTTTCAAGCTCTGCTTGCCACGATGGACAAGGTGTGTGATTTGCGTCTCGCTTTTTCCCATGACCTCCGCCGCATTCCGATAGCTTAAATCCGCAAGGTAGACAAGATACAGCGCCTCGCGATATTCCACTTTCAGTTTTTCCAACGCGGCGTAAAGTTGGCGGTCGCGTTCGCTGTGGATCAGCTCTGTGTCGGCCAGTACCTCGCTTTGCGGTTCAAAATCCAGCTCGTCAAAGCTTAGGAAAAGGATACGGCGTTTTTTCTTGTGCCGTAGGCTAAGGTTGCGGGCGGTTTTATAAAGATAGGCTTTGAAACTGCCCTCGCCGCCAATCGGACGCTCTTTTGCAAAAATCTGTGAAAACGCTTCGATCATCAAGTCCTCGGCTTCATGAATATCTTTGATATAGCCATTTATGTATAGCGTCAATGCGTCGCCGTATTTTTCAACCAGCAAATCGGCGGCTTTTTGATCTCCGTCAAGATACCGCCGGTATGCGGTTTCATCTGAAATCATGTTTGCCGCCTCCTTTCGTGTTTTTTATGCGAGGGTCTGTCGGCTTTTCCGCGTTCTCCGGAATCGCCCAGGAGCGCCCGAAGCGCTCTACACCAGGGATGCGTCCCTGTGCCACATATTGATTGACACGGCGCTCTGATATACCCCATTTGTAGGAAGTTTCCCGTATGGAGAGATAACCTTTCATACGATCTCCTTTCTAATCGACACAATAATACAGAATATATTATATACGAATATCCGCAGATTTGCAAGAGATTCAGGAGAATATGTAGGCAGTCTATACGAGGCTACCTATTTTAATAGGCCGGGATACCGTAGCCGAGAATTTTATAATAGCCGAGAGGATAATCCCACCTGTTGCAGCTATCGCTCGTATTACCCTCAATGGTATAAACTCTGCCATGCGTTCCCCGGCAACCGCCGCTTTATCAATGGTCTTAAGACTGCTGCGTTTTTTCTGCCATCAGCAGGTTTTTCCGCATTCTTTGGGATCAGCCAGATCGTAGCCATTTTGATAGCTCCCGGAATACGGCCAGCAGAACATAGATAATTTATCCGGTGCGGGGTGACACCCCATTTTTCACTTGCCTCTTTCAAAGTCATATAATCCATATCGCACCTCCAACAAGAATTATAATTCGTCTGCTCGAATAATGTTAGAAACAAAGTGCGAATTATAAAGTGTTGGTTGTCTGCATATACCATCATTCCCAAGAGAAACTACGAAATATAAAATGTAAAATGGTGATGTTATATGGCTAAAATTGAAGATTGTCCTGGGTTTGAAACCTTCGGCTCCGATGTGAAGGCCGCAAGGGAAGCTCTGAATATCTCCCGCAGGGCATTGGCAGAACAGGTCAGCATTGATCCTCGCTACCTTGCCAATATCGAGTTGGAGCAGACGGTCCCCAGCGTGCCCGTTGTCCTTCAGCTCATACGGATTTGCAAGCTGCCGGTGGAGCGTTATTTCAATCCTTCCCTGATTGCGGAGAACACCGAACAGCGCCAGAGGGTCAACCACAAATTACAGCTCTGCCCGGAAAAATACCTGCCGATCATCGAGGCAACCATTGACGGAGCGATCAAACCGGACGAATAGAGGCCGCTTTACAGAAGATGTAAAGTGGCTTCTATTTTTTGCGTCTTTTTCTGCTCTTTTGCGGGTATTTTCAAGTGTCCGTAACGCTTTATAAGTAGGGAAAAGAAACGATAGCAAGCACAGCAAGCGAGTACCCGCTTGCGATTTTTGGCTTTAGGGAACCCTCCCCCTAAACCCGAAAAATGCTTGTTGGGAACATCCCAAACCCTGATACGAAAAGAGGCGAGATACCACGATGGCAAACCGAAAACGAAATATCCAGGTGAAGTTCTATGTGACCGCCGAGGAAAAGGAACTGATGGAACAGAAGATGGCTCAGCTCCCCACACAGCGGATCGGTGCCTACCTTCGCAAGATGGCGATTGACGGATATATCATCTACACCGACACCGCGGATATCAAGGCGTTCACCGCAGAGCTGTCCGCCATCGGGCGCAATATCAATCAGATCGCCAAGAGGCTCAACGCCGGAGACCCCGCGTATCAGGCCGACATGGACGAGATACGGGAAAGGCTGGATCAGATATGGCAGTTACAAAGACGCATCCTATCAAATCAACGCTAAAGGCGGCCATCGACTATATCTGCAATCCGCCCAAGACGGATGGAAAACTGCTGGTATCAAGCCTCCTTTAATGGGCACCGAAAAGGGATTTAGAGAGACTTCCGGTTTTGAACAATGCGAAACACAAAAGGACCGTGTAGCCCATGCAGCTCCAGATGGCCCCGGAGATATCGCCGCTTGTGGCGATGCTCTGGACCAGGACCGAATAGATACCAACGCATACCATGATAAGGAACGCCTGGAACGCCAGGGCGAACAGGGATTTTAAGTAGTTCTGCCCGGTGGAGCTCCAGTCACGGTTGGTCATGGTGGCAAGGGGGATCGGCCCTATGGAGGTGGTCAGATACACTTCGATCATGCGGCCGTAAATGACCAGCATGATACAGATGGAAAGAGCGTTCATGGTAAGCCCCACGAAAAGGGACTGGAACCACAGGCCGAACAATTCACCTGTTGAAAGCGCCTCCACCTGGGCCTCCAGGTCGGTTATCACACTGTTTACGTCAATGGAGGTATCCCCGATGATAACGCCTGCGCTGCTGCTCACAACGCTCTGGCCCACATCGAAGATCGCCATGACGATATTCCAGGTATTGGTTACGATCAGCACGGCGCAGAAGGTTTTGAATATCCACTTGAAGAACATCCAGGTATCCACGTCGTGCATATTGTTTTTCTCTGTTACAAGCTGTATCAGCTCATAGCACATCACAAATGTCAGGATAGGGGGATTTGATTGGATAGGATTTGATGGCTGAGTAATTGATAAATCTTTTTTTGATATCTGGTTACTTGATATATCTATATTTAATTGGTCGGGGTTTTCCTGTTCAGGTTTTCCCAAGACAGGAGAACCCAAGACTGGATTTGCCTGAACTGGATTTTCCCGTTCAGGTTTTTCCCGTTTAGGTTCGGGCGGTCGGGGCTGTTCCAGGATCGTGTACTCAATGGCTCCAAGCTGTCCGTTTGCGTTGCGGACACGCTCCCGGACCACATACCCGTGATCCTCCAGCTCCCGTACCCCGGCACAAATGCTGTCCACGCCATCCTTGCAGATACGAGCAAGGCCCTTTGTGGTGTAGTCCCATTCCTCCGGCAGCGACAGCATAAGGGAGAGCAGGCCCTTCGCTTTCAGGGAAAGGTCTGTGTTCCGCAAATGGTGGTTTGACATGACCGTGTAATCACGGGTCTTTTCTATGCGGAAAACTGCCATACCTGATACCTCCTTCCTCATGGTTTGAAAAGTGTTGATTTTCGGTGTTTCCTCCGTCTGTATCCCTCCGATATCCTCCGCATGGGAAAACATCCATGCCCCTTTCGGTTAGTGGCACAGAGGGGAAGGAACAGCGGATTTTCCACCCTTTTTGATACAGTTTTCAGCAGACAACAGAAAGTGGGCATGAAAAAACGCCGTAGGGTTTTATGCCTACGGCGTTCAGGTTGATATTTACAGTTCCAGACGTTCCAGCCATTCATCAAAGGATTTCTTCGATACCCGAATAGCGTTGCCTATGCGGACGATCCTGAATTGTTCTTCCTTGACAAGCTGGTATGCGGTCGTGCGGCCGATGTTGAGTATGGCTGCGATCTGCTCCACGGTGTATGTCCGGGGCTCCGGCAGCGGCTTTTTCTCCTTGCTATCCATAGTAACCTCCATATTCTATGCCTTGTTAAATTGAACAAAAGGGTGTAGAATGTTAGTAGTTATCGGCACTTCATGGAAGGCCTCCTGCTAAGAGTTTGCTAATAGGACCATCTGATGGACCCATAAAAGTGCGTCAGAATGAGCGTTTTGCACCATAAAGTTCGTTTACTACAAGTCATTCTGCGTAAGGGAAGGTATTGGAAGTTACACCCGAACCGTGTATCATGTGGCAAGCCATACTCCTAAGGGCGAGGCTGGGGGTTCGATTCCCTTCTGGCGTGCCAAAAATCCCGGAAATCGATTGATTTCCGGGATTTTTATTGATGATGCAAAATACAATACACATAAAAAAAGCCCCCGACGTGGAGCTGCAAGAAGCAGCAGCACGCCAGGGGCCTTGATATGTTTTTTTAGAATTCTGCGTTGCCCCAGGTTCTGGGATGCAGCTCCACGTCGCGGATGTTGTTTACGCCGGTGAGGTACATCACCATCCGCTCGAAGCCCAGGCCGTAGCCAGCGTGGCGGCAGGAGCCGTAGCGCCGCAGGTCGCAGTACCACCAATAGTCCTTGGGGTCCATGCCCAGCTCCTGGATGCGGTTCTCCAGCAGCTCCAGACGCTCCTCACGCTGGGAGCCGCCGATGAGCTCGCCGATGCCGGGCACCAGGCAGTCGGCGGCAGCAACGGTCTTGCCGTCGTCGTTCTGGCGCATATAGAAAGCCTTGATCTCCTTGGGGTAGTCGGTGACGAACACAGGGCGCTTGTACACCTGCTCGGTGAGGTAACGCTCGTGCTCGGTCTGCAGATCGCAGCCCCAGTAGACCTTAAAGTCAAACTTGTCGTTGTTTTCCTCCAGGATCTTCACCGCGTCGGTGTAGCTCACACGGGCGAAGTCGGAGGAGGCCACGTGCTCCAGGCGCTCCTTCAGGCCCTTGTCCACGAAGGAGTTGAAGAAGTTGATCTCATCGGGGCACTTGTCCAGCACATAGCGGATGACATACTTGATCATGGCCTCGGCGTTGTCCATGTAGTCGTTCAGGTCGGCAAAGGCCATCTCGGGCTCGATCATCCAGAACTCGGCGGCGTGGCGCTGGGTGTTGGACTTCTCAGCACGGAAGGTGGGGCCGAAGGTGTACACGTTGCCGAAGGCCATGGCAAAGTTCTCACAGTTGAGCTGGCCGGACACGGTCAGGTTGGCCCGCTTGCCGAAGAAGTCCTTGGAGTAGTCCACGGTGCCGTCCTCGTTCTTGGGCACGTTCTCCAGGTCCAGAGTGGTCACCTGGAACATCTCACCGGCGCCCTCGCAGTCGCTGGCGGTGATGATGGGGGTGTGGACATAGACAAAGCCCTGGTCCTGGAAGAAGCAGTGGATGGCGTGGGCCGTAGCGGAGCGGACCCGGAAGGCGGCGGAGAACAGGTTGGTCCGGGGACGCAGGTGCTGGATGGTGCGCAGGAACTCCACGCTGTGGCGCTTCTTCTGCAGGGGATAGTCGGGGGCGGAGGGACCCTCCACGGCGATGGTGTCGGCCTTTACCTCCAGGGGCTGCTTGGCGCTGGGGGTGAGCACCACAGTGCCGGTGACGATCAGGGCGGCGCCTACGTTCTGGCCGGCGATCTCCTTATAATTGTCCAGCACGTTGGCGTCCATGACGATCTGAAGATTCTTAAAGCAGGAGCCGTCATTGAGCTCGATAAAGCCAAAGGTCTTCATGTCTCGGATGGTGCGGGCCCAGCCGCAGACGGTGACCGTCTGGCCGCCCAGCGCCTCCTGATCCGCAAAAATGGCGGCAATGGTGGTGCGATCCATAGTTGTTCTCTCCATTTCTCCGCGTCTGCGCCGGAAAGAGGCGCAAGACGGTAATATAATGTGTCATTATACCGCGTTTTCCCCGGATTTACAACCCCTAAGCCTGGTGTGGAGATGGAGAAATGTGGGATTGCGGCTTGCTTTTTCGCACAAGGAATAGTATAATATGTACAAAGCTTTTTGGCGACTTTGATGAATTGGAGGCGACACTATGAATATCCGGTCCAAACTGAACCCCAAGGTAGAGGTATCCGTGATTGCAGGCCACTTTGCCACCCGTCACTCTCACAATTCCCACTACATCGACATCACCCGCATGAAGCACGAACACACCATGGCCCGGGAGGCCGCCATGACGCTGGCTCAGCGCTACGCCTACGACAAGGGTGTGGACACCATTGTCTGTCTGGACGGCAGCGAGGTGCTGGGTGCCTTCCTGGCCCGTCATCTCACCAAGAATGACCGTTTTGCCGTCAACAGTGATAAAAACATCAATGTTATCACCCCCGAGTACGACTCCAACGGCCAGCTGATCTTCCGTGATAACCTGTCTCCCATGGTCACCGGCAAGGATGTGCTGATCCTCATCTCCACCGTCAACTCCGGCAAGAGCGTGCGCCGGGCGGTGGAGTGCGTGCAGTACTACGGCGGCAAGGTGCAGGGCATCGCCTCGGGCTTCAGCACCTTGGATGCGGTGGACGATATCCCCATTTACAGCCTCTTTACCCCCGAGGATATTCCCGGATATGCCACCTACTCCCCCAAGGACTGCGCCATGTGTGCCCAGAGTCTTAAAATTGATGCCCTGTCCAACAGCTACGGCCTGTCCCGTCTGTAATCGATATTTCTTTGCGGCCGCCCGAAGGACGGCCGCTTTTTTAACCTTGCGCCGGATCATGGAATATAGTATGATGGTTTCGATCCAAACCATTTCGATACAGAGAAGGAGGGGCCAACTATGGTTCGACCTCGCAGTATTCCCCTATGTATTGTACTCTCAATTATTACGTGTGGTATTTATTTTATCTACTGGTTCGTCTGCGTTACCGATGACGTCAACGAGGTGACCCAGGAGTATGATACCTCGGGTATCGTGGCATTTCTGCTCAGCCTCATCACCTGCGGCATTTATAGCATCTACTGGGGCTACAAGATGGGTGACAAGCTGGACCGGGCGCGGATGCGCAACAATATACCGGCCGGTTCCTTCCCCATTCTGTTTCTGGTGCTGAATATTTTTGGCCTGAGCATCGTTACCTGCGCCATTATCCAGAGTGAGCTGAACCACTATACCCCTGTACAGCCCCTGTGAAAGAACGCCTGAAAAAGCTGGCCATTGGGGGTGCGGTCCTGGTGGGGTTAGGAATGGCCTACACCGTTCTGATCCTTGTCATCGGAAGGGCACTGTATTGTCCGTTCTGGAAGCTGACCGGCCTTCTGTGTCCCGGCTGCGGGGTGACCCGGATGTGTCTGGCCCTGCTGCGCCTGGATGTGGCGGCAGCCTGGCGGGCCAACGCGGCCCTGCTGCTGGCCCTGCCGGTGCTGCTTTTGCTGGCGGCGCGCATGGCGGTGCGCTATGTGCGTACCGGCCAAAAGCTGCCCAGCCGGGGAGAGGAGCGGGTTTTCTGGGCCCTGCTTATTTACTTTCTGGCCTGGGGTGTCCTGCGCAATCTGCTGGGCTGACCATAAAGAAGAAAACGGAGAGGACTATGTCCTCTCCGTTTTGTTATGTATGGCAATAAAACTCCAATTTGTATTGGGAATCCCGGTGCGTTCAGCCTGCGGCGCTCTGCTGGTCGGATTCCTCCATGGCCTGCTTCACCGCGCTGATGAGAGCGGGGACCATCTGCTTTTTCCGGCTGACGACCTGGGGCAGGACCGCCATGCCGTCCTTGACCTCCACGCCGAAGGCGTGCTCCACCAGGCGCTGGGCGCCCTTGCCCGCCATGAGCAGATCGGTGCTGGCCGAGCGTACATCGGTGAACATGTAGAAGATGAAGTCCAGACCCTGCTTCTCCAGGGCGATGGGCAGGTAGGGACCCAGCAGCTTTTCGCTGGCCAGACGGTTTTTCTGGCTCATGTAGCTGCCCTGGCCCACGCCGAAGCGCACCTCGCCGCTGGTGAAGATCTTGTAGTCGCCCCGGAAGACCTCCTCGGCGGTCTTGCCGGTGATGTCGCCGCCCGCCTCAAACATGGCGTCGGCGTACTTCTCCAGATCCACACCGGCGATCTCAGCCAGAGCCCGGGCGGCCCGCTCGTCCATGGGGGTGCAGGTGGGGCTGCGGAACATCAGGGTGTCGGAGAGGATGGCGGAGAGCATGAGTCCGGCGGTGGTGGGGTCGATCTCCGCTGCATTTTCCAGGTACATCTGGTAGATGATGGTGCAGGTGCAGCCCACCGGGACATTGCGGAAATAGACGGGACCCTCGGTCTCCATGGAACCGATGCGGTGGTGGTCGATGATCTCCAGCACCTCGGCCTGGTCAATGCCGTCCACGGCTTGGCTCTTCTCGTTGTGGTCCACCAGAATGATCTGCTTTTTCCGCAGGTTCATCATGTTCCGGCGGGAGACCACGCCCACATACTTGCCCTCATCGTCCAGAATGGGGAAGTAGCGGAAACGTACCGAGGCCATGCGCTTGGTGGCCGCCTCCACCGAGGTGTTCAAATTAAAGTAGAGCAGATTTTTCTGCACCATGTAGTGGCGGATGGGAGCAGCCTGGCGGATCATCTGCCCGGCCACATAGGTGTTGCAGGTGGTGCTGAGGATGATGCAGCCCTTTTCCTCGGCCAGCATGCAGATGGTGCGGGAGATCTTGCTGTCCATGCACACCACCAGACAGCCTGCATCCATCTCCAGGGCGGTGAGCTGGCTTTCAATGCGGTTGCCCACGATGACGATGTCACCCTTGGAGATGGCCTTCTCCATCTGCTCGGGGCTGCCCGAGCCGATGATGATGCTGCCCTCGACCCGCTTGCCCTCCACGTCGCCTACCACCACGGTGGCGCCCAGGGTGTCGATGATGTTCTGATAGCTGGTTTTGGCCTCGGCCAAGATGTAGGTGTCCAGCACGTCCATGTTGGCGGTGGCCACGTCTTTTACGGTGATGACGCCTTTCAGATTTTGCTCCTCGTCCACCACACACAGGGTGTCGATCTCCTGGTCACGCATGGTGACCCAGGCGCTGCGCAGGCTCATCTCGCCGTCCACGCCTGCCATGCGGCGGATGTCCACGTCCCGGATCTGGGAGCGCACGTCGGTGTAGAGCTGCGGCGCGGGTACGCTAAAATAATTGAGGACAAACTCGGTCTCCCGGTTGAGAAGACCGGCCCGGCAGGGCTTGCAGGGGTGGTTGGGGTCGATCATATTTTTCAGCCGGCTGTATGCAATGGCGGAACAGATGGAGTCTGTATCCGGGTTGCAGTGGCCGATCACCTTGATCTGATGGGTGTTCAGTTCCTGATTGGTCATATACGCCTCATTCCTTCTCATAGGGCGGCAAGTGCCGCGGATATTGGGGTCGGTTTGGGGTGGATTCGCTCTTTTCTATGTCATTATAGCATAGTTCGCAGAAAGGAGGACGTTTTTTAAGAAAACTTTTCCTTCCTTTCTGTTTTTTAAAGATGGAAAAGCCGGGCCGCCTGTCTCAGGCGGTCCGGCTTACGGAACATCTGGCTCTTACGCGGGGAACGAAGCCGGCGGTGCGGCTCAGGATTCCGAGGTTTTTTTCTTGCAGGGTTCGGGCTCCACAGGGGGAAGCTGCTTTTTCAGCTGCTCCAGGTGGAGCATCATGCGGGTAAGGGTGCCCTGCATCTCGTCCAGGGTGGCCTTGTCCACGTTGTAGTGGAGGAACAGGCTCTCCAGCTCGTGGGAGAGTTCCACACCCTTGCGGGAGACGTCCACAAACTCCTCAAAGTTGCTGCTGTGCTCCGCGGTGCGGAAACGGCGCAGATCCTCTTTGATAAACTTGGTGATCTCCTTGGTGTCGGCATACTTGCCCTGCACCATGGCGTAGGGGCGCATACGCTGTAGAAAGTACTTGTCGTGCTTGGTGATGTTGAAGACATAGGAGATCTCTGTGCCGTTTTCCAGGGCAAAGTCCACGATGTACATGTGGCTGCGCAGCTTGGTGATCTGGGTGGCGCCCAGCTGACTGAGCTTTAAATCTACGATATCACCACTTACGGTATTTTGGTTCATAACCCTTCCTCCCTTTCCATCACGCAAATCGAATCAGCAGATAGACGGTACAAATGGCTACCGACAGCAGCATCAAGGGGAAGCCCTTTTTCAGGTAGCTCATAAAGGTGATGGGGTATCCGTTCTTGGCACTGACTCCGGCCAGAACCACGTTGGCGCTGGCGCCGATGAGGCTGCCGTTGCCGCCCAGGCAGGCGCCCAGGGACAGGGCCCACCACAGGGGCAGCACATCCATGCCGCCCTGCTGCATGGTCTGGATCATGGGGATGAGGGTGGCCACAAAGGGGATGTTGTCCAGGAAGGCGGAAATGAGGGCGGAGGCCCACAAAACCAACACAATGGCCAGCACCTCATTGTCGCCCACCAGCTCCAGCATGCCGTTGGCCAGCATGGCGATGACGCCGGTGCTGTTCAGGCCGCCTACCACCACAAACAGGCCGATGAAGAACAAGATGGTGGACCACTCCACGCCCAGAATCACGTCTTCTGCGTCCTGACCGCCGATGAGCAGCATCACGCCTGCCGCGGTGAGTGCCACGGTGGCCGACTCGATGCCCAGCTGGGCATGGAAGATGAATCCCACCACCACCAGTACGATCATTATAACACTTTTCCGCAGAAGGGAAGCATCTTTTATGGTCAGTTTTTCATCCAGGGTGAGAACTTTTTCCATGTTCTCCGACTCCACGTGGAGGTTCCCCCGATACATGAGGAAAAAGATGGCTACCACCACGGCCAGAATGATCAGTACCACCGGGCCGGTGTTGACAATGAAGTCGGCAAAGCTCAGACCGGCGGCGCTGCCGATCATGATGTTGGGCGGGTCACCGATGAGGGTAGCGGTACCGCCGATGTTGGAGGCCATGATCTGAGAGAGCAGAAAAGGCACCGGATTGACCTCCAGGATCTGGGTAATGGCAATGGTCATGGGGCCGATCAGCAGCACCGTGGTGACGTTATCCAAAAAGGCGGAGAGCACCGCGGTGATGACCGCGAATACCGCCAGGATAGCCATGGGCTGGCCCCGGGTCAGCTTGGCCGACCAGATGGCGATGTACTCAAACAGGCCGGAACTCTTGACCACGGCCACAAAGAGCATCATGCCCACCAGCACGCCGATGGTGTTCAGATCCACATAGTCGGCGGCGGTTTCAATGGTAAGTACGTGGGTCAGCAGCAGGACCACCGCTCCGGCCAGCGCAGCCACGCTGCGGTGTACTTTTTCCGAGATGATGGCGGCCATCACCAACAGGAATACGCCCACCGCAATCATTTGTTGCAGGTTCATACTCGATCACTTCCTTCACAGGCGGTCATTTTAACGCTTTGTTTCCCTGGTTGTAAAGCACAATCCTGCAAGATTAACAACATTTTAACGATGAAATTTTTGACGTTTTCACCTGTATATCACATATAACAGTCTAAATGCGACTTTTCTTCGTGCTCTGTTTTCCTGATGCAGGATATCCTGCAAATCAATGGAGTGAGCGGTTGGAGCCGAGGCCGGGCAGAAAGAAGTGGAAAAACAAAAACGCAGGAGCGGCGCAGAGCGTCACTCCTACGGAACTGTTTCTTATGGGGGCAGAGGCGAAACGAAGTTTCGCATAAAGTTTATTGCCCAGCTTTCTTTCAAGAAAGCGGAGCTTCGCAGAAAGCTTTTTTGCCTACTTTTTTCTCGAAAAAAGTAGGAGATTTCTTTCAAGAAAGCTGACGAGAAGAAATGCGGACCACCATGGCGGTGCGGTCGTCGGTGGCCTGCTGAGGACTGTTGGCGATGAGATCCCGGGCCAGCTCCTTGGGACTATCGCCTTTGAATTGCAGGAAGCGGTCCCGCAGCCACTGGTCGTCCTGAGGTCCTGCCACGCCGTCGCTGATCATCAGCACGCAGTCCCCTGGGGAGAGGTGGATGGGGGTGCGGTCGGGCACGGCGGCGCTCCCTTGCTCCAGCCCTGCCGGGAGGGAAGCGGCGGTGATGCGGCGGACCGTCTCACCCTTCTTCACGTAGGTGGGCGCGGCTCCCAGCTTGAAGATGACTCCGTCGCCGGTGAACAGGTCCAGCTGGAGCAGGTCCACCGTGGTAAATCCCCCCGTCTCCTCCCCCCGGAGGGCCAGAGCGGAATTCAGTGTCGTAAGCGCGTGCTCCGTGTCCACCCCCGCCTGCAAGAACTGTTCCAACAGCCGCAGCGCCAAACTGCTCTCCCGATTGGCAGCCAGACCGCTGCCCATTCCATCACACAGTAAAACATATAACGTTCCATCCTCCCGCTTGAAGTAGGTGCCGCCGTCGCCGCTGACCGTCTCTCCGTCCTTCTTCCGGGCCGCCACCCCGGCTACCGCCATGAGAGGCTCCTGCTGGATGAGAACCAGACGCTCTTCCTCCTGCTCCTCCACCCGGAGAGGCAGTCCCAGCAGCTGAATGAGAGAGCCCAAGTGCTGGGGCTGGGCCAGCTGGGCCGCGGCAGGACCTACCACTTCCAGGCGGAGAAGTCCCCGCCCATCCCGGAAGGCGCTGCCCTGGCTCTGGTCGTCCAGCAGAGCCAGTCGGCCCTGGAGCTTGCGCTGGGTCACCGGATCGGGAATCAATTCCTCTCCCAACTGGGCGGCGGCCTGCTCCAGCACGCTGGAGAGCTGGGCATACTGGCGGCACACCGCCCAGCGGCTCTCCTGGATGCGGCTGTTGTACTGGCGGCGGTAAAGAAGAGCGGTGAGCTCCCGGTTGACCGCCGCCAAAAACTCGGGAAAGTGGATGCACCGGCTGGAAAAGTGGGCAGGGAAGTCCCCAGGCTCCCCCTGGCCCCGCTCCACCATGGCCTGGGTGGCATCGTTGAGGGCGTTGAAGGTAGTCACATAGCCCCGCTCCCAGCACTGGCTGCGCAGGGAGCAGGTGCGGCACACCTGACAGGCCGCCCGGTCAAAGACGGTGGCCACATCGTTGTCATTCCGGGGCGGCCGAAAGGAGGAGCGCATGGTTTCGTAGAGGGTGCGGAAGGCGTGGGCGGTGTCCTCCAGGCGGCGGCGGGTGCGCTGCTGGGCGGCCTGGTCCGGATCGGCGGGCACGGCAGGGGTGAGCCACCGGCCCAGCTTTTTCAGGGGCACCTGCGGCAGCAGGAGAAAGATCACCGAGCCTAAAAACGCCTCATATAAAATGGAAATGGGCAGCCCCTTGTCCCAAGTCCACAGGACCGAGGCTCCATTGACCAGGACATAGGCCAGGGCGGAGCGGAGCTTCCGCCCGCCGGAAAAGGCCCCCGCCGCCAGTCCCGCCAGCCCCAGGGCCATGGCATACATAGGCACCCCGTTGGCGGCCAGATCCAGGGCCAATCCCGCCGAGATGCCCAGCACTGTCCCGGCGGCGCAGCCTCCCTGCCAGGCCACTGCCAAGACCGCGGTCACCGCCAGACACCGGCCCAGGGAGATATCCCGGTAGAGGCAGACCGGAGCCAGGGCCAGCAGCACCGAGCAGAACAGAAACAGCAGGCTGGCGGTGCGGGCGGGGGTGGAGAGGGTGTCGGTGCGTCCGGCACGCATGGGTGCCAGGAGCTGCCGGTAACACCAGCCCGCCGCGGCGCACAGGATGAGCTCGGTGGCAAAGTAGATGACGTCCACCGTGCGCCAGCCCTCCTGGGAGAGGTAGACAAACCCGGTGCAGCCGTTGAGCAGGGCGGTCAGCAGGGGCATGGCCCAGGGGCGGCGGAGAGCCTGTACATCATAAAACGCAAAGCTCACCGCAAAGGTGAGGATGGCCGCGGCGGCATAGCGAAGGCCGTCAGCAAAGCCAAGCTGAATGAGATACCCACCAAAGGCTCCCAGCAGGGCGGCCGCCCCGCAGGTGCCGGAACCCGCCGCCCCCACCAGGGCCACCCCGAAGGGGGCGTATTCTTCAAATACCGCCGCTCCCGTCAGTACCGAGGCGAGCAAAAAGTGGATGCCCGCCTCGCTCCAGCGCAGCAGCGCCGAGGCGTTTACCGGCACCGGCTCCCCCTGTTTTGAGTGCCAGCGCAGTCTGTTGAGTTTGGTTTTCACCGATTCCCTGGCCGCCATAGCCTTTCCTCCTTTGTAAAAGACCCGGTCGCCGGGCCGTGTGTGGAAGCCATTATATTCCATATACTGGAAAAATCGCGTCGGAACAGGGAGAGGCGCACCGGCGGGGCAAGCCAGCAAATTCTACTTGTAATTCCAAGGAAAATAGACTACAATATAGACTATATCAGTGTGAAATCCTATCCTCAGCGAAAGGAAGGTATCCAACCTATGAAACTGCAAAACGATCTGGGCGAGATCCGCATCAGCAGCGAGGTGTTCACCGCTGTCACCGGCAGCGCCGCTACCAACTGCTATGGCGTTAAGGGCATGGCGGTGCGCTCCAAGACCGACGGCCTGGTCCACCTGCTCAAGCGGGAGTCCATGGCTAAGGGCGTAAAGGTATATTATAATGAGGACGGTACCGTCTCCATCGAACTGCACATCATCGTGGAAAACGGAGTGAATCTGATGGCGGTCTGCCGCTCCATTATGAGCGAAGTGCGCTATGTGGTCAGCAAGACCACCGGCGTGGAAGTAAAGTCTGTGGATGTCTGTGTGGACTCCATGCGCTTTTAAGGACATTTGTAGAAAGGAATTTTGCCGATATGACACAAACCATTGACGCGGCGGCCTTTCAGCAGATGGTCATCCACGCAGCCGCCTCTATCAACGCTGAAAAGCAGCAGATCAACGACCTGAACGTGTTCCCCGTGCCCGACGGCGATACCGGCACCAATATGAGCCTGACCATCGGCGCCGCGGCCACCGAGCTGAAAAAGAACCAGTATGCCACCGTGGGACTGGCCGCCAAGGCGGCCGCTTCCGCGCTGCTGCGGGGCGCCCGCGGCAACTCGGGCGTCATCCTGTCCCTGCTGTTCCGCGGCTTTGCCAAGGGCATCAAGGAGTGCGAGACCATCGACGGCCGGGATCTGGCCATTGCGCTGGACTTCGGCGTGGCCGCCGCCTACAAGGCCGTTATGAAGCCCGCCGAGGGCACCATCCTCACCGTGTCCCGCATGGCGGCCGCCCGTGCCGCCGGTGCTGCCCGGGAGGATAACTGCCTGGAGAGCGTGCTCCAGGCCGCCATTGAAGAGGGCCAGATCGCCCTGGACAACACCATCAACCAGAACCCCGTGCTGAAAAAGGCGGGCGTGGTGGATGCCGGCGGCAAGGGATTCCTGGTGATCCTCCAGGGTATGCTGGACGAGATCCGGGGCGTGCCCATGCCCCAGAGTGAGCAGGAGGAGGAGAGCGCCCCCGCAGACAAGGCCGACTTTGCGGCCATGGCTGCCGAGGACATCACCTTTGCCTTTGATACCGTGTTCATCGTGCGCAAGCACACCGAAAATGTGGACCTGGACCCCTTCCGCAAGTACCTCAACAGCATCGGCGACAGCCTGGTCATCGGCGAGGATGACGAGGCCTTCAAGGTCCATGTCCATACCAATATCCCCGGTGAGGCTCTCACCGAGGCCCAGAAGTACGGTACCCTGGAGCTGGCCAAGATCGAGAACATGCGCACCCAGGCCGACGATCTGGCCGCGGGCAAGCATGTCCAGAGCACCGACGACCTGGAGGCCATCGAGGCCGAGCTGGAGGCGGGCTGTGCCCAGAGCGAGCCGGTGAAGGCCGCGCCCGAGAAGAAGTACGGCTATGTGGCGGTGTGCGCCGGCGCGGGCCTGGAGTCCGTGTTCAAGGACCTGGGCGTGGACGGCGTCATCTCCGGCGGCCAGACCATGAACCCCTCCACCGAGGATATTCTTCGGGAGATCGACAAGACTCCCGCGGAGATCGTCTTCGTGCTGCCCAACAACAAGAACATTATCATGGCCGCCCAGCAGTGTCAGCGGCTGTGTGAGGACAAGAAGGTAGTGGTCCTGCCCACCAAGACTGTGCCCCAGGGCATCGCGGCCATGCTGGCGGTGGACCCGGACATGGACGAGGACGCCATGACCGAGGCCATGACCGAGGCCTTCGGCCGGGTGCGTACCGCCGAGATCACCTACGCCGCCCGGAATTCCGACTTTGGCGGCTTTGCCATCCAGCAGGGAGACTACCTGGCTCTGCTGGAGCACCAGCTCTTCGGTACCGACCAGGATCTGGACGCGCTGCTCAGCAAGCTGGCTCAGTCGGAGGAGATGCAGGATGCGGAGTTTATCTCCGTGTTCTACGGCGAGGACGTGAACGAGGAGCAGGCCCAGAAGGCGGCCGACCTCATCACTGCCGCTTGCCCCAACGCCGAGGTCAGCCTGCTGCCCGGCGGACAGCCTGTGTACTACTATATGATCTCTGCCGAGTAAAACGGAAAACCAAATTCAGTGCCCCCGCCCGAACAGGGACGGGGGCGCTGTTCTATCCGCCAGAGGCGAGGGAGGGGAAGACGATGAGAAGATGGATGGCGGGCGTGCTGTCCGGCGTGATGCTGGCAGGCGCATTGACTCTGGAGGCCGGAGCAGCCCCGGTACCGGATACCCAAAATCCCGGCCAGAGCGGCCAGGAACAGGAGACGGTGGGACTATTTTTGGATGTGCCGGAGGACGCCTACTACGCCCCATGGGTCCGTTGGGCTGTAGAGCGGGGAATGGCCAGCGGCACCGGAGAGGGAATGTTCTCCCCGGATGCCCAGTGTACCACCGCCCAGGTGGTGACCATGCTGTGGCGAAGCGTGGGGTCGCCGGAGCCTGTGGGCCAAAATTCCTTCTCCGACGTGCCTGCCGGCTGCTACTATGAAAAGGCGGCGGTGTGGGCCGCAGAGGCGGGACTGGTGTCGGGCACAGAGTTTGGCGGCGATGGGCTGTGCAGCCGGGGAACCATCGTCACCATGCTATGGAAGCTGGCGGGAAAGCCGGCTGCCCAGCAGGAGAGCCAGAGCGGGACGGAGTGGAATCTGCTTCTGGTCAATCCCTGGAACCCTGTGCCCCAGGATTTTTCCATCACGCTCTCCCAGATCGAGGGGAGCGATTACTCGGTGGATGAGCGGTGTGTGGATGCCTTGAATCAAATGATGGCCCACTGCTGGTGGGCGGGAAATAGGCCGGTGGTCTGCTCGGCCTACCGCACCCCGGAGAAGCAGGAGCAGCTGTTTGCCAAGGCGGTGGCCAAGTGGATGGGGTTTGGGCTGTCCCGGGCGGACGCGGAGCGGGAGGCGGCACAGGAGACCGCCGTGCCCGGTACCAGCGAGCACCAGGCGGGCCTGGCGGTGGATATTATCGACGCCGGCTACCCCAAGCTCAACGAGAAGCAGGCCACCATGCCCACCCAGAAGTGGCTGATGGAGCACTGCTGGGAGTACGGATTTATCCTGCGTTACCCGGAGGATAAATCAGAGATTACAGGCATCATCTACGAGCCCTGGCACTACCGCTATGTGGGCGTGGAGACTGCCAAGGTGATCCATGAACAGGGGCTATGCCTGGAGGAGTATCTCCAGCAGCGGGCGGAGTACCAAAGCGCCGTGGCCTGGGCCTGGGAAAAGGGTGTCACCGCCAGTCAGAATGTGGACGACTTTGCGCCCTATAACACTTGCACCCGAGCCCAGCTGGTCACCTTTTTACATCAGGCTCTTGCCGAAAGCTAGAAATCCCAATCCTCCCCCACTGACCTGCGGCACAGTGGGGGAGTGGTTTTTACCGGAAGTTTTCCACCGTTAGCCCACAAAATGGGGAAAACTTTTTGAAATTTGGATTTTCCTCTTGACTGTATACCTGGTGGATAGCTTACGCTCCAGACAGAAGGAGGTGGCGGCATGACCATCAAGGAGCTGGAGAAGCGCAGCGGACTGCCTCGCACAGCCATCCGCTTTTATGAGCAGCAGGGGCTTATTACCCCGCAGCGCCGGGAGAACAACTACCGCGACTACTCGGAGGAGGACGCCCGGACCCTGGAGAAAGTGAAGCTGCTGCGGCAGCTGAGTTTGGACCTGGAGGCCATCCGGGCGCTGAAGGAGGGGAGCCTCTCTCTGGCCCAGGCCATGGAGTGCCAGGCGGAGGTGCTGGAGGGGGGGAGCCTCTCTCTGGCCCAGGCCATGGAGTGCCAGGCGGAGGTGCTGGAGGGGGACCGGGCGGACCTGGAGCGGTATGCCCGGGTGTGCCGGGAGCTGAGCCAGGCTCAAGCCGACTATGACTCTCTGGAGCCAGGCCCCTGGCTGGAGGAGCTGTCCCAGACCGAGCTGCCCCCCACGCGAAGGGTGGACCCAGCCCGGGAGGACGGCCTGCGGGGGCCTCACCCCTGGCGGCGGTTTTGGGCCCGGTATCTGGACCTGATGTTGATGACCCTGGTGTGGCAGGTCCTGCAATTTCAGGTGCTGCACTGGTATATGCCCACCCTTTGGTTTCGGGACCAGCTCCAAACAGCCGTCAGCGTGGGTCTGTCTTGGGTACTGTTGCTGTTGGTAGAACCAATCCTTCTATGTACCTGGGGATACACCCCGGGCAAGTGGCTGCTTGGCCTTCGGGTGCGGCGGTTGGACGGCCGGAAACTCGCTTGGGACCAGGCGGTGGAGCGGCTGTTTTTGGTGCTGTGGCGGGGACAGGGGCTGTGTATCCCTCTGTACCGGGAGTGGCGCAGTTGGATGTGCTTTGTGGACTGCACCGACGGGAAACCATTGCCCTGGGAGAAGGAGAACCGCTGCATGGCCCAGCCCATTCGCCGGGGCCGCTGGGTGGCCTGGGCGGTCTGCTGGGCTGCTATGACGGCCCTGTCCGGTGTGAGCCTGCTGTGGAGCCGGGTGCCGCCCTATCCAGACGCGCCGTTGACTCCTATCAAGGTAGTGGAGAACTACAATTTCTATGAACGCCAGCTCTCCGACTTTGACCAGCACGCCAGCGCTCTGACCCCCGACGGAAGCTGGGAGACCGTGCCGGCTGTCTACCAGAACCGGGAGTGGAGAGAACTGAGGGAGGAAGAATTTGGAGAGTGGTCTTCCGTCCGTTTTGAAACCAATGCAGATGGGACAGTGGCCGCCATGCAGCTGGATTTTTCCCCCAAGGGAGACCCCTATGATGAACTGGTTCATGTGGGGTGGGTGATGAATGAGGTGCTGGAGCCGCTGCTCCTGGCGGCGGACCCCAGCGGAGAGGCCCGCAACCCGCTCCAGGAGGGGGAGAGACAGCGCCAGGCCGGGGGTGCCTGTGATGCCCTGCTGAGCATCCCTTTCCAGGGGGCGGAGGTAGAAAACCGAGTTGAGGGTCCCGGCGGCATAACGGTGACCTTGGAGGTGACCCAGTGCCAGGGGTATTGGGCTTCACCCTATTTTGGGGATTACTCCATCCTGATTCAGGAAAGGCCTGGAGCGGGTACGCTCTCCTTCCATATTACCCTTGAAATGCCCTAAACGCGCAAAAAAGTCCGCCGTCCCACAGGGACGGCGGACTTTTTCAGGAAAATCAGCGGTCGGCCACCGCTTTGCGCATCCACTTGCCGCTCTTGACTCGCAGCAGGGAGACCGCAGCGCCGATGGCCCAGCCGGCGGGAATGGACCACCAGATGGAGTTGGCACCCAGAGGGGTGAGGTAGGCCAGACCGTAGGCGATGGCCACACGGGAGAACAGGTTGGCCATGGAGCTGAAGGTAAAGGCGCCCATGTCACCCGCGCCCCGGAGCATGCCGTTGGGCACGAAGAGCAGGCCCATGAGGATGTAAAACACCGACACGGTGTGCATATAAGCAAGGCCGTAGCCCAGTGCGCCGGAGGTATCTCCCGGGTCCAGGAACAGGGAGAGCAGCTGGCTGCCGAAGAGAAAGATGATGATGGTAATGGCCAGGGAGAAGACCACCACCATAAACAGGCAGGCCTTCAGACCCTCTTTCACCCGGTCGTACTTGCCCGCGCCGATGTTCTGGGCAGTATAGCTGGACATGGCGTTGGAGAAGTTCATGTTGGGCAGCATGGCCAGGGTGTCGATCTTGGTGGCGGCGGTATAGCCGGCCACCAGCACCTTGCCGTAGGAGTTGACCAATCCCTGCATCATCATCATAGACAGGGAGACCAGAGACTGCTGGAGCATGGAGGGCAGACCGATCTGGGCGATACGCCGCACGGCAGTCATGTGAAACAGGGGAACTTTCTCATTTTCCCGGCCCTCCTCGCAGGGCAGACGCTTCATCCGCCGGTACATAACGATGAGGGAGGCCACCGCGCATATGCCCTGGGCAATCAGAGTGGCCCAGGCCACGCCGGCCACCCGCATGTCAAACTGGATGACAAACAGCAGATCCAGCACGATGTTGGTCAGGCTGGAGATGATCAGGAAAATCAGCGGGGTTTTACTGTCACCCTGGGCATTGTAGATGCCGTTGAGGGTGTTGTAAAGGAAGAGGAATACCGCTCCGCCAAAGTAAATCTGCAAGTACAGCTCCGAGTCGGCCATAATGTCCGGGTCGGTGCCCAGCAGATGGAGCAGAGGACCGGCAAACACGGTGCCCAGCCCCATAATGATGAGACCCAGCACGCTCAGGGAGATGATAGCGGTGGAGATGGTGGATTTCATCTCATGGATACGCCCCGCGCCAAACAGCTGGGACACCACCACGTTGCAGCCCATGGACAGTCCCGAGGCCACGGCCACCGACAAAAACACGATGGGGAAGGAGGAGCCTACGGCCGCCACCGCGTCCTCGCCCACAAATTTTCCTACCACTGCCGTGTCCACCATGTTGTACAGCTGCTGAAACAGGTTGCCTGCCACCATGGGCAGGGCAAAAAAGAACAGTAGCGGCAGCGGCTTTCCTTCCGTCAGATTTTTAACCATGCTCCTTCTCTCCTTGCTTGTATTCCATAGCATTCTGGGTGATGCGGGTAAACAGATCGGTAAACAAAGCCCGCTCCTGGGGAGAAAATCCCTGGAAACAGACGGCGTCCCACTCGTCCACCGACTGCTGGATGGCGCCCGCCAGCACCAGTCCCTCCGGGGTGGGGGAGACCAGCTTCTCCCGGCGGCAGCGGTCGCTCACCGCCCGCTCCACCAGGCCCAGCTCCTCCAGCCGGGCCAAGGCGCGGGCCACCGCCCCCTTGTCCAGAACCAACTGCACTACCAGGTCTTCCTGGCGGGTCTGGCCCTGTTTGCCCAGCCAGCGCAGAAGCATTCCCTCCACGGTGGAAAGGCCCAGCGCCCCCATCCGGTCCCGGTAATATTGACGCTCAATCCGTCGAAAAACGTCCTTGTTGTCCTGCAACCTGAATTCCTCCTTTGTTGCTAGTATCAACAGTTGTATTTTACAACAGTATAAACCGGCTTGCCAATCCACAAAATATACAAAAAAGGAAGAAAAGGGGCGCACTTTTTAAAAAGTGCGCCCCTTTTCTTAAAAAATGGGAACATTTGGTTCAAGGCCGGCGGAAGATCACCGTGCCGTTTTGCGTCTCCATGACCAGGTCGCCCCGGTCCACCAGAAACTCCAGGAAGAAGCGGATGTTGCGCTCGAAGCGCAGGGCACGGCGGGGTTTTCCGGTGAGCAGCTTGTGGTACTGACACACCGCCTGACATACCTCGCTGGCCGTCATGGGCCGGGTGACCTGGTCATAGACCTCCCGGGAGCGAAGCTGGGCCAGCTCCTGGTTCTGGTCAATGAGTTTGTTCAGCTCTGTGCCGGGGCAGACTCCCCGATGGGCCATGATGAGGTAGTCCCAAGAAAAGCTCCGCAGCTTCTCCCGGCTCTCAATCCCCATCTGGTGGGACAGGCAGTAGGGCAGCTTAGAGGTAAGCATCTCCTGGGAAAGGAGGGCGTCGCCGGCATAGCACACGTTGTCGGGGGTGACGGTGCACACATGACCCACCGAGTGGCCGGGGGTGTGGAGAATGGTGAACTCCGCTCCGGCAAAGGAGAAGGGGCCGTCCTGGTCGGGGATGATCACGTCGGGGGTGTGGACCAGGTTGGAGGACTCCCGCTCCACCATGTCGGGGGGAAGGAGCAGAAAGTAGCACTTCAGAGACAAAACGCTGGCGCACATGCCCGCCTCCCGGGCGGTGAGGGCTACGGGGATATGGTACTTCTCCTGAAAATAGCGGTTATTTCCCGCGTGGTCGATGTGGGCGTGGGAGCAGAGGATGCCCGCAGGAATGAGCCCCGCTTCCAGCAGGGTGTTCTCGATGTCCTCCCGCTCCTGCTCCAATCCGGTGTCCAGCAGGATGCACTTGTTGTTGTCCAGGCGGTAGAGGGGGATGAGCTCAAACCCCTCCAGCACCCAGGTGTTGCCTTTGACTTGGGTCAGTTTCATATCGGTCTCCTCCTGAGACGGTCACGCGCGTCCATCGATGCGCTGCTTCAAATAGACCATCAGCACCGCCACGTCCGCCGGGGACACGCCGGACACCCGGCTGGCCTGGCCCAGGTTCCGGGGGCGGATCTGCTGCAATTTCTGCCGGGCCTCCAGACGCAGACCCTGGATGGCCTCATAGTCCGTGTCGGCGGGCATGGGCCAGCTCTCCAGCTTTTTCATTTCCTCTACTTGGCGCAGCTGGCGCTGGATGTAGCCCTGATACTTGACGGCGATCTCCACCGCCTGGGTGATCTCCAGGGAGAGGTCCGGGCGGTCGGGATCAAAGGGAGCCAGGGACTCATAGCTCACCGGGGGACGGCGGAGCAGGTCGGCCAGCCGCGCTCCGTTCTGCACGGGGGCTTGGTTCCGGTCCGCCAAAAAGGCATCCAGAGCGGGGGAGGGGGCCACGCCGGTGTGCTCCAGGCGCTTGCACTCCCGGTCCACGGCGGCGTATTTGGCCTGCACAGCCTCCAGCTGCTCCTTGGGGACCAGGCCCAGCTCATAGCCCAGGGGGGTGAGCCGCTGGTCGGCGTTGTCCTGGCGGTGAAGCAGGCGGTACTCGGTGCGGGAGGTCATCATGCGGTAGGGTTCGTTGGTGCCCTTGGTGACCAGGTCGTCAATGAGCACCCCGATGTAACCCTGATCCCGGCCCAGGATAAAGGGCTCCTTGCCCTGAATTTTCAAAGCGGCGTTCACGCCCGCAACAAAACCCTGGACGGCGGCCTCCTCATAGCCGGAGGAGCCGTTGAACTGTCCCGCGCCGTACAGGCCGGGGACGGTCTTGACCTCCAGAGTGGCCAGCAGCTGGGTGGGGTCAATGCAGTCGTACTCGATGGCGTAGGCGGGACGGGTCATCTCGGCCTGCTCCAAGCCGGGGATGGTGTGGAGCATCTCGATCTGCACCTGTTCGGGCAGGGAGGAGGAGAAGCCCTGGATGTACAGCTCCTCGGTGTCCAGGCCCATGGGCTCCACAAAGAGCTGGTGGCGCTCCTTGTCGGGGAAGCGGACGATTTTCGTCTCAATGGAGGGGCAGTACCGGGGGCCTACCCCTTCGATGGTGCCGTCGTAGAGGGGGGAGCGGTCCAGATTGGCCCGGATGATGTCGTGGGTCTTCTCATTGGTGTAGGTGAGGTAGCACACCGCCCGGTTCTGGGGGTGCTCCCGGGTGGTGAAGGAGAAGGGCTGGGCGTCCGGGTCCCCCTCCTGAAGCTCCATCTGGGAGAAGTCCACGCTGCGGGCGTTCACCCGGGGGGGCGTGCCCGTCTTGAAGCGGCGGATGGACACCCCCAACTCCAGCAGAGACTGGGTGAGGGGCAGGGCGGCGGCCAGCCCGTCGGGACCGGAGTCCCGCACGACCTCGCCCACAATGGTGCGGCCGCCCAGGTAGGTGCCGGTGGCAATAATGGCCGCCTTCACGGCGAACACTGCCCCGGTGTGGGTGACTACGGCGGAGACGGCCCCGTTTTCGGTACGGATGGCAACCACCTCGGCCTGCTTCACCCACAGGTTCTCCTGGCGCTCCAGGGTGTGCTTCATGATCTTCTGGTACTCCCGCCGGTCGGCCTGAGCCCGCAGCGACCACACCGCCGGGCCTTTGCCCCGGTTGAGGATGCGGTACTGGATGCAGGCCTTGTCGGCGGCCCGGCCCATCTCGCCGCCCAGGGCGTCCAGCTCCCGCACCAGGTGGCCCTTGCCCGTGCCGCCGATGGCGGGGTTGCAGGGCATGTTGCCCACCGCGTCCAGGTTGATGGTAAAACATACCGTGCGCAGGCCCATGCGGGCGGCGGCCAAAGCCGCTTCAATGCCCGCGTGGCCCGCCCCGATCACGGCGATATCATATTGTCCAGCGTTATAGTAGGTCATAAGCATGACTTCCTTTTTCGGATTGCGGGCCCCGCGGGAACCCGAGAGAAATTAAAATGCTCGGGCGAAATGAATTCGCCCTGCGCCAAGGTTTTGGCCTGGAGGCCAAAACGCTTGTACGCGCAAAGCGCGCCCCATCTGCGATGGGGCCCCATATGCCCCGCGCCAATCACGGCGATATCATATTGTCCAGCGTCGTAATAGGTCATAAGTTCGTCTCTTTTCTCTCCGCAGAGCGGGGGAAACCCCAAAATAACTCCCGTATTTTATCACGTTTTTTTTCGTCGGACAAGAGCCAGGGCGCCCATGGGCGGGGTGTGCTTTTCCACTTGTTTCTTTGCACAAAAATATGGTATAATAAGTAGTGATACTGCCGCAGTATGCTTGCGGCAAGCTGGGAGGAGGTGACCGCCGGTGAAGTACAAAGAGTGGAGTATGCCCTCGGGCAGCCCCAGGGTGCGCCAAAATCTGGAGGCGGCGGGCATCCCTGCCCTGCTGGCGGCCATCCTGGCCGCCCGGGGCATCACCCAGCCCGACCAGGCCCGGCGGCTGCTCACCCCTGGAGCGGAACCGGTGCTGGACCCCATGCTGCTGCGGGACATGGACCGGGCGGCGGCGCGGGTGCGCCGGGCCCTGGAGACAGGGGAGCACCTGGCGGTCTACGGAGACTACGATGTGGATGGCATCACCTCCACCTGCCTGCTTACCGACTGCCTGCGGCGCATGGGGGGACAGGTGACCCCCTACATCCCCGACCGTTTGGAGGAGGGGTACGGCCTCAACCTGGAGGCCATCCACACCCTGGCCGACCAGGGGGTGACCCTCATCGTCACGGTGGACTGCGGCATCACTGCCGTGGAGGAGGTGGCCTTTGCCGCCGGACTTGGCGTGGACGTGGTGGTCACCGACCACCACGAGTGTAAAGACCCGCTGCCCGCCGCCGTAGCGGTGGTGGACCCCCACCGTTCCGACTGTCCCTACCCCTTCAAGGGGCTGGCCGGTGTGGGCGTGGCATTGAAGCTGGCCATGGCGGTAGCCGGGCCGGAGCGGGCGCGGCAGGTGTTTGAAGACTACGCCGATCTGGCCGCCGTAGGTACGGTGGCCGACGTGATGCCCATGACGGGGGAGAACCGTACCATTGTTCAGACCGGACTGGCCGCTCTGGCCCACCCCAAGCGGCTGGGCCTGGCCCAGCTCATCCAGGAGGCGGGACTGGGGGATCGGCCCCTCACCTCGGTGTCCATCGGCTATACCCTGGCCCCCCGCATCAACGCCGCCGGACGCATGGGCAAGGCGGCTCTGGCCGGGGAACTGCTGCTGACCCACTCCCCCCAGCGGGCTCAGGAGCTGGCCCAGGAGCTGTGCCAGCTCAACCGGGAGCGGCAGAATATTGAGGGAGAGATTTTTCAGGAGTGCATCCAGCGCCTGGACCACCAGCCTCAGCAGGGGGCCATTGTCCTGGCTGACCCGGAGTGGCATCAGGGGGTGGTGGGCATTGTGGCCTCCCGCTTGAGCGAGAAGTATACCTGCCCAACCTTCATGATCTGTCTGGACCAGGGGATGGGCAAGGGCTCCTGCCGCTCCTGGGGCGGGATCAACCTATTTGAGCTGCTCATGACCTGCGGCGACCTGCTGGAGAGCTTCGGCGGCCACGCTTTGGCGGCGGGCTTTATGGTGCGGGAGGAGAATATCCCCGCCCTGGCCCAGCGGCTCCGGCAGGGAGTGCTGGAGCAGCAGGCGGGGCAGGAGCCCCCTTCCGTGCTGGAGACCGACGGCATCGTCCAGCCTCAGCAGCTGGATGTGGCCTCGGTGGAGGCGCTGGACGCCCTGGAGCCCTGCGGGACCGGAAATCCCCGCCCGGTGCTGGTCATTACCGGCGCCCATGTCCAGTCCGCCGTCCAGGTGGGCCGCGGCCGGCACTTGAAGCTGCGGCTGGAGGCCCGGGGGAGCGTGCTGGACGCCATCTTCTTCTCCGCCGACGCCGCCCAGCTGGGCGTGACTCCCGGTTGCCGGGTGGACGTGGCATTTTATCCCCAGATCAATGAATTTCGCGGCGTGCGCTCGGTGCAGCTGCAGGTGGTGGATCTCCACCCTGCCCTCACCCGGGCGCAGATGGAGCGCTGCATTTACGATAAATACCGCCGGGGCGAGCTGCTTTCCCCCGACGAGGCCCAGTCCCTGCTGCCCGACCGGGCGGAGTTTGTCTGTCTGTGGCGCTATCTGGAGCACCAGAGCGGCCCGGGCGACTGCCTGGAGGACACCCTGGCCCGCATGACCCGCAGCGTGGCCCACTCCAGCGGCCGGCGGGAGCGGCCCAACCACACCCGCATCTGCCTGGAGGTGATGCAGGAGCGGGGACTGATCTCGCTGAAGGTCCAGTCGGGCCGAGTGCACATCACCCTGCACCGGCTGGAGCATAAAGTGGACCTGGAGGCTTCGGAGATCCTGCGGCGGCTGCGTGCCGCTTTGCAGGAGTAAAACCGCGGCCTGCCCCTGTTACTTTCGATTGTCGAGGTGATTCGATGGACCCCATTTTGGAACGCTATCAGGCGCTGGAAGATAAAGTCAGCGCATATACTCCGAATCTGGATACTCAGCGGCTGTTTGCCGCCTTTACCTATGCCGACGCCGAGCACCACGGCCAGCTACGCAAGAGCGGCGAGCCCTATATCATCCACCCCCTGGCCGTGGCCGATATTGTGGCCGACCTGGGGCTGGATGTGGACAGCGTCATCGCGGCCCTGCTCCACGACTGCATCGAGGATACCAACGCTACCCACGACGAGATCGCCAAAAAGTTCGGCGCGCCGGTGGCCGCGCTGGTGGAGGGCGTCACCAAGCTGACCCGGGTGCAGTATGTCTCCAAGGAAGAGGAGCAGATGGAGAACCTGCGCAAGATGCTCATGGCCATGGCCCAGGACATCCGGGTGATCCTCATCAAGATCTGCGACCGCCTTCACAACATGCGCACCATGGAGTACCAGTCTCCCAAGAAGCAGCGGGAGAAGAGCCTGGAGACCATGGAGATTTACGCCCCCCTGGCCCACCGCTTAGGTATGCAGAAGCTCAAATGGGAGCTGGAGGACCTGTCCCTTCGTTACCTGGACCCGGTGGGGTACAAGGAGATCGAGGAGGAGATGGCCAAGCGCTCGGCTGCCCACGAGGAGTTTCTGGCCTCCATCCAGCTGCGCATCCAGCAGCGGCTGGAGCAGGAGGGCATCCGCTGCAAGGTGTACGGCCGGGTGAAACACACCTACTCCATCTACCGCAAGATGTTTGCCCAGAACAAGACCCTGGACGAGATCTTCGATCTGTACGCTTTCCGGGTCATCGTGGACGACATCCCCGAGTGTTATAACGTGCTGGGCTGTATCCACGACATGTTCAAGCCGGTGCTGGGCCGCTTTAAGGACTACATCGGCACCCCCAAGCCCAACATGTACCAGTCCCTGCACACCACCGTCATCGGCCGGGGGGGCATCCCCTTTGAGGTGCAGATCCGCACCTGGCAGATGCACCAGACCGCTGAATACGGTATCGCCGCCCACTGGAAGTATAAGCAGGGCATGGCCAACAAGAAGCTGGGCTCTGAGCAGGACTTTGAGTGGGTGCGCAAGCTGCTGGAGAGCCAGCAGGACACCGACGCGGAGGAGTTTGTCCGCACCCTGAAGGTGGATATGTTCGCCGACGAGGTGTTCGTCTTCACCCCCAACGGCGACGTGAAGAGCCTGCCCGCCGGAGCCACCCCCATCGACTTTGCCTACAACATTCACTCCGCCGTGGGCAACGGCATGGTGGGCGCCAAGGTCAACGGCCGTATGGTGCCCTACGACACCCCACTGAAAAACGGCGACATCGTGGAGGTCATCACCTCCAAGAACGCCAAGGGTCCCAGCCGGGACTGGCTGAAGATCGCCAAGAGCAACGAGGCCCGCAACAAGATCCGCCAGTGGTTCAAGCGGGAGCGCCGGGAGGAGAACATCGCCACCGGCCGCGCCCTCTTTGAGGCGGAGCTCAAGCATATGAAGATCCCCATGACGGCCATCACCGCCGAGGACGTGCTGCCCCACATCCTGCACAAGGTGCGCTTCGGCACGCTGGATGAGCTGTATGCCTCCATTGGCTACGGCGGCACCACAGCGGTGAAGAGCGTGGCCCGCATCAAGGACGAGCTAGCCCGCCTGGGCCGTCTCCAGGCGGAAAAGGCGGCGGCTGCCGCCAAGACCACCGCTGAGAGCGTCATCGTCCCCGGTTCCACCGCCCAGACGCCCACTTCCGGCCAGGTCAAGCCCAAGCACTCCGACTCGGGCATCATCGTGGAGGGACTGGGTAACTGCCTGGTGAAGTTTGCCAAGTGCTGTACCCCCGTCCCCGGCGACCCGGTCATCGGCTTTATCACCCGGGGTTACGGTGTTTCTGTTCACCGCTCCGACTGCCCCAACGCCGCCCCGGAAAAGCGCAAGCCCGAGGAGGCCGACCGCTGGGTGAAGGTGTCCTGGGTGGAGAGCAGCCTGCCCAACTACAAGACCGCCCTGGAGCTGTCCTCCAAGGACCGGGACGGCCTGACCCTGGATGTGGCCATGGCCCTGTCGGCGGCCAAGGTGAAGGTAAACGCCCTCACCGCCCGGTCTCTGCCTGACGGCCACGCCAGCATCAATATCGTGGTGGAGGTCAAGGACAAAGAGGAATTGGCCACCGTCATCAACAAACTCAACAACATCCAGGGCGTGTATCATGTGGCCAGAGCGTCTGGCAAATGATGAGTTAGGAGGGTGTCATGGTGCTTGAGATTTTAGGCGTTTTGTTTGTCTGGAGCTGGCCTATTTGGTCGTTTGTATTTGTTTTCAGCCTGATTTCGGCCATCAAAAAGGCAGTCCAAGCGCCGGACGACATAGAGAAAAACCCCGCCCTGTGGCCCGGTGTGTGGGCTTCGGT
The DNA here is from genome assembly GCF_041925195.1 of Flintibacter porci. Classification (NCBI taxonomy): domain Bacteria; kingdom Bacillati; phylum Bacillota; class Clostridia; order Eubacteriales; genus Flintibacter; species Flintibacter porci. The sequence continues at coordinate 224,458 of NZ_JBHEVB010000001.1, read as the reverse complement.
ATCTCTGAGTGTGATTTTGGGCGGAATGGTTTCTCTGATCATCCTGGCAACCAGATAAAATAGATAGAATATAGAATTCAGTTAAACGGAGTCGAATGTTATGCGAGCTGTTGTTACCCGGGTGTCCTCCGCCTCCGTCACCATTGACGGAACCGTGCGGGGCGCCATTGATCAGGGCTATCTGGTCCTGCTGGGGGTCGGTCCCCAGGATAATGAGGCCGTTTGCGATAAGCTGGCCGAGAAGATCTGCAATCTGCGGGTCTTTGAGGACGAAAACGGCAAAATGAACTTGAATCTGGAACAGGTGGGCGGGTCCTTGCTGGTCATCAGCCAGTTTACCCTCTACGCCGACACCAAGAGCCGCCGCCCCGGCTTTACCGGGGCCGCCAAGCCCGACGTGGCCATCCCCCTCTATGAGCGTTTTCTGGACCAGTGCCGCCAGAAGGGCTTCCGGGTGGAGCACGGGGAGTTTGGTGCGGATATGAAGGTGGCTTCGGTGAACGACGGCCCCGTCACCATTCTCTTCGATACGGAACAGGGATAAGGAGGAACGACCCATGAAGGTATCTGTCATGCAGGTGGGCCCCATCGGCACCAACTGCTATTTTCTCCAGGATGAGGAGAGCGGCCTGATGGCCATCATCGATCCCGGCGACGACTGGGAGCGCATCCTCCACCAGGTAAAGAAGGCGGAGGGCGAGGTGAAGTACATCCTCCTCACCCACGGCCACTACGACCACACCACCGCCGTGCCCGACCTGGTGAAGGCTCTGCCCGGCGTGCAGGTCTACATCCACCAGGCGGACGCCAATGGGGCGGGCTCCCAGCTCTTCCCCCTGGCCGCCCAGGTGAAGGACCTCAACAACTACGACGAGGGAGACACCCTCTCCCTGGGTTCTCTCACCATTGAGGTGCTCCATACCCCCGGCCACTCCAAGGGCTCCGTTACCCTGAAGGTAGGGGACGTGCTCTTTACCGGCGACACCCTGTTCTGCGGCTCCTGCGGCCGCACCGACCTGCGGGGGGGCAGCTACGAGGAGATCATGGCCTCCCTCAAGCGGCTGGGCGAGCTGGAGGGGGACTTCCACGTCTGTCCCGGCCACGACCGCACCTCCACCCTGGAGCGGGAGCGGAAGTATAATCCCTTCCTGCTGGAGGCCATGGGCGCGCGATGAAGCTGTATTGGAACCGGGGCGACTACGACTGGCAGCCGGAGCGGTATAAGTACTCGGTGGAGCAGATGATGCTCACCCTCTTCCCCGGAGAGCGGCCCGAGTACCCCGAAGAGCCCGCCGGAGCAGGGGAGGACTGGGCCCGTTTTGCCGTCACACCGGGAGAAAAGTGGGTCACCGTCATTGCCCAGGTGGCGCGGGAAGGGCGGCAGGCCCAGGGACGCGCCCGTTTCCCCAGGGAGAAACTGGACGAGCCCGCCGAAAAGGTGTATCATACTGTCCAGCACGGACTGAAGATGGCGTTTTACCGCGCGGGAGTGACCCTGCTGGGGCAGGAGCCCCCCTGGGGCGCCCTCACCGGGGTGCGCCCGGTGAAACTGCCCACCCGGGCGATGCTGGCGGGCGCCACACCCAGGCAGGCCCAGCGGGAGCTGGAGCGGGACTTCCGGGTCTCTCCGGTACGGGCCTCTCTGGCGGTAGACTGCGCCAAGGCCAGCCTGGCGGTGGACCGGGAGGTGCGGGATGACCAGGTGTCGGTGTACATCGGCGTCCCCTTCTGTCCCACCCGGTGCGCCTACTGTTCCTTTGTCTCCGCCGATGTGGGCCGCACCTTAAAGCTGGTGGAGCCCTATCTGGAGGGCGTTTTGCGGGAGATCGCCGTCACCGGCGAGAGCCTGCGCCGGGCGGGCAAGACCGTCCACTCCCTGTATGTGGGGGGAGGAACCCCCACCACCCTGTCCGCTTCCCAGCTCTCCCAGCTGCTGGAGGCCGTTCACCGAGACCTGCCGGTGGAGCACTGCGTAGAATATACCGTGGAGGCCGGCCGCCCCGACACCATCGACCGGGAGAAGCTGCTGGCTCTCCGGGAGGCGGGCATCGGCCGCATCTCCATCAATCCCCAGACCCTGGAGGATCCGGTGCTCCAGGCCATCGGCCGCCGCCACAGCGCCCAGGATATCCTGGACGCCTACGCCTTGGCCCGGGAGGTGGGCTTTGATTCCATCAACATGGACCTCATCGCCGGGCTGCCCCGGGACAGCTTCGAGGGCTTCTGCCGCTCTCTCAATGGAGTGCTGGCCCTGGAGCCGGAGAACATCACCGTCCATACCCTGGCCCTGAAAAAAGGCTCCCGGCTCATGGAGCAGGGCGGCGCCCTGCCCAGCGGCGAGGAGACCGCCCGCATGCTGGACTACTCCCTGGAGCGTCTGAGCGGCAAGGGCTATCTCCCCTACTACCTGTACCGTCAAAAGTATATGTCCGGCTCCCTGGAGAACGTGGGCTGGTGCCTGAGCGGCCAGGAGAGCGTATACAATATCGTCATGATGGAGGAGCTGCAGACGGTGGTCTCCATCGGAGGAGGCGGCGTCACCAAGCTGGTGGACCGCGCCGCCGGTACCATTGTCCGTCAGCCCAACCCCAAATATCCCCACGACTATCTGGCCGCCCTGGACCGGGTCCTGGCCCAGAAGGAGGAACTGGCGGCCTGTTTCCTTCCTACTCATAACTGAAAGGAGCGTTCCCACCATGGCTTACCAGCTGCAGGAAATCAACCGCCGGATCCAGAGCGATGTGAAGGAATTTTTAGCCGAGTGCGACGAGAATTACAGCCAGCGGGTCTCGCTGGCGGCGGATAAGATCCTGTCCAACATCGAGCGCAGCCCCATTGTGCTGCTCTCCGGCCCTTCCGGCTCGGGCAAGACCACCACCGCCATGAAGATCGCGGAGGAGCTGCAGCGGCGGGGAGTCAACACCCACGCCGTGGCGATGGATAACTACTTTACCACCATCAACCCCCGCACCGCGCCCCGCACCCCCGAGGGGGACATCGACTATGAATCCCCCCAGTGCCTGGACATGGAGCTGCTCTCCCGCCACTTTACCGCCCTGTCCAACGGGGAGGAGATCATGATCCCCAAGTATGAGTTCGTCCGCCAGATGCGCAACGACAGCCGGGGCACGCCCCTGAAGCTGGGCAAAAATGAGATCGCCATCTTCGAGGGCATCCACGCCCTCAACGACCAGATCGCCGGACGCCATCCCCAGGCCACCAAGCTGTACATTTCCGCCCGCTCCAATGTGAACGAGGGATCTGTGCTGCGCTTTAAGGGTACCTGGATGCGCCTGACCCGCCGGGCGGTGCGTGATTACAACTTCCGGGGCACCGATGTGGAGGATACCCTGGACATGTGGGCCAATGTGCGCCGGGGCGAGAAGCTGTATATCTCCCCCTTTAAAAACAAGGCGGACATCATCTTCGACTCCTCTCTGCCCTACGAGGTGTCGGTGATGAAGAATTATGCGCTGCCTCTGCTGCGGGCCGTGCCGGAGGAGAACGACCGCCGCAGTGAGCTGCTGGAGCTCATTGACGCCTTCCGCTACTTCCAGCCCATCGACCCCGAGCTGGTGGCCAAAGACTCCCTGCTGCGGGAGTTTATCGGCGGAGGGAGCTACTCCTACTAAGCATTTTCCCTATCCCAAGTTTGTTTGGAGGTCCAAATATGCCAGACCGTTCCGTATACAATTCCAGAGATCCCCGCTGCAAAACCCCGTACGGCGCCGTTCCCTCGGGCACCAAGGTGCAGCTCACCCTGCGCCCCCTGCGCGCGGAAGGGTTTTCACGGGCGACCATGTCCGCCCGCTTTGAGTTCCGGGACGACGCCACCGTCACCTTGAATATGCCCTGGTCGGGGCTAGACGGAGCCCGGGATCTGTTTACCTGTACCCTGGACACCGGGGACTATGTGGGACTGGTCTGGTACTCCTTTGGTCTGGAGCGGCTGGACGGAAAGGGGCGGAAGATGTTCGGTCCCTACCAGCTCACCGTCTACGACGGGGGAGAGGTGGTGCCCGAGTGGTTTGGCGAGGGGACGACCTACCAGATCTTCCCCGACCGCTTCCGCCGCACCCGGGTGCCCGATCCCCAGGGGATGGTGGGAGGACGGTGGGTCCACACCGCCTGGCAGGAGGAGCCGGAGTTCCGCCCGGACAAAAACGGAGAGATCCGCAACCGGGACTTTTTCGGCGGCGACCTGAAGGGCGTCATGGAGAAGCTGGACTATCTCCGGGGCCTGGGGGTGGAGACCCTGTACTTCTGCCCCATCTTCGAGGCGGCGGAGAACCACCGCTACGGTACTGCCGATTACAGCAGCATTGACCCCATGCTGGGTACCGAGGAGGACTTTACCCAGCTGTGCCAGATGGCCCACCAGCGGGGCATGCGGGTGATGCTGGACGGCGTGTTCAACCACACCGGCTATGTCAGCCGCTACTTTAACGGTGACGGCTTCTATCCCACCCCCGGAGCCTGCCAGAGTGAGGATTCCCCCTACCGCTCCTGGTTTAATTTTATTCACTGGCCGGACCAGTATGAGAGCTGGTGGGGCATCTATTCCCTTCCCGCAGTGAACGAGCACGACCCCTCCTACCGGGAGTTTATCTTCGGCGGGAAAGACAGCGTGGTGCGCCGGTGGCTGCGGGCGGGCGCGGACGGCTGGCGGCTGGACGTGGCCGACGAGCTGCCCGACGACTTTGTCCGGGGCATCCACGAGGCCGCCCGGGCGGAGAAGCCCGACGCGGTGATCATCGGCGAGGTGTGGGAGGACGGCTCCACCAAGGTGGCCTACGGCGTGCGCCGGCGGCACATCATGGGCCGGCACTGCGACGGCCTGATGAACTACCCCTTCCGCAACGCGGTGCTGTCCTATTTAAAGGGCGGCGACGCGGCGGACTTTGTCAACGCCATGGAGACGCTGCGGGAAAACTACCCCCGCTTTGCCTACTACTCCGCCATGAACTCTCTGGGCACCCACGACACGGCCCGCATCCTCACCCTGCTGGGGGCAGAGGAGGGCTGTGAGCACCAGAGCAAGGAGTGGCGCTCCAACTACCGTCTGGGACCTGACCAGCGCCGCCGGGCCAAGGAGCTGCTGAAGCTGGGCGCGGCCCTGATGTTTGCCTTCCCCGGCTCCCCCACCGTGTACTACGGCGACGAGGCGGGCATGGAGGGCTTTGAGGACCCCTTCAACCGCCGCACCTTCCCCTGGGGAAGGGAGGACTCGGAGCTGATGGGCTGGTTCTCCCGCCTGGGCCACATGCGCAAGCAGAGCCCTGCCCTGCGCCAGGGAGATATCCACTACCGGGTGGGCAAGGGGCCGGTGCTGGCCTTCACCCGCACCCAGGGAGAGGAGACCATCCTGGCCGCCTTCAACACCGGTAGCGAGGAGGCCACCCTGCGCCTGCGGGAACACGAGGGCGTGCAGCTGCTGCTGGGCTCCGCCCGGTTCCACATCGGCCCCGAGGGACATCTGCTCACCTTGCAGCCCCGTACCGGCAGCCTGCTGCAGATCGTACCCATGGAGGAAGAAGAATAAAAAAATCCTGCTGTCTTAGACAGCAGGATTTTTTTATATATATCGCTCTAAAATCAGCATGATCCGGCCCTTTTTGGACTGGCCCAGCACTTCTTTGACCACGCACTTGCCCAGTCCCCGGCAGGAGAGCACGTCCCCCTGCTCTACGGTGCGGTCGCTTTTCATACACTCCCGGTGGTTTACCGATACCCGCCCGGCGCTCACCAGCTGAGCAGCCTTGGAACGGGAGGTGGAAAACCCGGAAGCCAGCACCGCGTCCAGCCGCAGGGCGGCCACCGTGTCCCGGATGGTCTTCACCTGGGGCGGCTTGGGGGTGAGCTCCGAGAGGGAAATCTCCCGCAGCTTGGCCTTCCACCGCCCGGCGGACTCCCACTGGCTCAAAAGGATGGGTAGGGCGTCCCGCAGGGCCAGGACCTGGCAGCGGTTTCCCTCCACCAAGATGTCCCCCAACTTCTCCCGGGTGATGCCAAGGCCCATGAGGGAGCCCAGAATGTCCCGGTGGGACAGCTCTGCCCCGTTGGGAAAGGTGGCCTCCAAAGCGGCCAGAGGTCCCTCCGGGTCGGCGATGGCGTCCTCTTCCTCCTGCCAGTCGGGGAGAAAGAGACACACGGTGCGCTCAGCATCGGGGTAGCCGCCGAAAAACACGTGCCGGGGGTGCCCCCAGGCGGAAAGTAAATCGGTCACGGACGCCCGCTCTCCCGGGGAGAGAAAGGGAGTATGGGCGGGGATGCCCCGGTTTTGGGACAGCTCCAGCTTGTCCAGTACCCGGGAGAGAAGTACCCGCTCCTCGCCGCTGCGGGCGCAGCGGTCCAACAGTTCGGTCTTGTTCATCTCAGTAGCGCCGCACCACCGCTACTACCTGGCCCAGGATCTGGGCCTTGGTGCCGTCGATGGGCTGATAGTCGTCGTTGGCCGGCATGAGCCACACCTTGCCGTCCCGGCGGCGCAGGGTTTTCACCGTAGCCTCGTCCTCGAAGAGGGCCACCACGATCTGGCCCGACTGGGCCTCGCTCTGCCGGTGGACCACCACCAGGTCGCCGGGGAGAATGCCCGCCCCCAGCATGGACTCGCCCCGCACCCGCAGGGCAAAGTGCTCACCGGACAGACCCTCGGTATCAAAGGTGAGGTAGTCCTCGATGCACTCCTCGGCCAGGATGGGGGAGCCGGCGGCCACGTTGCCCACCACGGGGATCTGGTTGGCGTGGGGATCGGTCTCCTCCGCCACCGGGCGGGGGGACACGCCGGGCAGGGAGATGGCCCGGGTCTTGCCCTCGGCCTTGACGATGACCCCCGCCTCCTCCAGCCCCTTGAGGTGGAAGTGGACCGTGGAGGGGGACTTGAGGCCCACAGCGGCGCCGATCTCCCGCACCGAGGGGGGATAGCCGTGCTCTGCCGTGAAATCCAAGATATAATCGTAAATTTTTTGCTGTTTCGGGGTCAGCGTTTTCATAGCCAAGCTCCTTCCCGGACACACTGGGCGGCGTGGTTTTATTTTGCAAATATTGTACCATATCCCCCTTTGGAAGTCAAACGGATGTTCCAAATAAATGCAATTTGCGGCATTTGTGAACAAATTTTGAATCTGCCTGCTCCCGCTTTGACATTTTCGTCCTCAGTGCTAAAATGTTCAACATGTTAATGATTAAGCTGTTAACGAAAAACGTCGAAGGAAGGGAGGAAACTGCGTGGCAAACCTTGGCATTGATCTGGGGGTGCTGGAGCATAAACTGCACCAGGCCCACCGCAATGCGGTGCAGGCGGAGCTGAATGCTGCCGGCTTGCAGGAGGTAGGTCACCCGCTGCTGTTGTGCATTTTGCGCAGTGCGGGAGACCGCTGCCCGGACGGACAGGTCCAGGCCCAGCGGGAGCTGTCCACTCTGCTGGATATTTCTCCCGCGTCGGTAGCCACCTCGCTGAAATCCCTGGAGAAAAAGGGATATATCCACCGGGAACCTGAGCCCGGCGACGCCCGGCGCAACCGGGTGAAGCTGACTGACAAGGGCCAGAAAGCGGTGGATGACTGCTTTGCCTGCCTGCAGCGGGTGAACCGGCGGATGTACGCCGGCTTTACCACCCAGGAGCAGACCCAGCTGCACGGCTTTTATCTCCGTGCACTGGAGAACCTGCGTCTGGACCAACCATGACCCCTTGTAGGGAAAGAAAGGAAGATCGGACTTGCTTCAACTGTTTTTGACCCACCTCCAGGGCTACAAGCGGCAGGCCGTCAAGGCCCCCATCCTGATCGTTCTGGAGGTCATCTGCGAGCTGCTGCTCCCCCTGGTGATGTCGGAGATCGTGGACACCGCCATCCCCACCGGCGATGTGGGCTACATCTTTAAAATGGGCCTGGTGATGCTGGCTCTGGCGGGTGTAGCCATGTTCTGCGGTGTATTTGCCTCCAAATATGCCGCCTTTGCCAGCCAGGGGTTCGGTGCAAACCTGCGCCAGTGCCTCTTTGACAAGGTGCAGGAGTTCTCCTTTGCCGACATCGACCGCTTCTCCTCCGCCTCCCTCATCACCCGTATGACCAACGACGTCAACGCCATGACCATGATGCTGGCCATGGGCCTTCGGATGCTGGTGCGTGCCCCGGTGATGCTGGTGGCCGCTTTGTGTATCAGCTTTACCCTCAACGCCAAGCTGGCGCTGGTACTGGTGGTGGTCATCCCTCTGATGCTTATTGCGGTGGGTGGACTGATGTTTATCTGTACCCGCCTGTTTGAGACCATGCAGAAGAAGATCGACAACCTGAACAACACCCTCCAGGAGAACCTGGTGGCCATCCGGGTGGTCAAGATCTTCGTGCGGGCCGACTACGAGCGGAAAAAATTCAAAAAGTCCAACGATGAGCTGATGGACGCCGCCCTGGCCGTTGGCCTGCGCATCATCGCTATCCTGCCCATCATGATGCTGGCCATGAACGGCGCCACCGTAGCGGTGCTGTACTTCGGCGGCCGGATGGTTATGAACGCCACCTTTGATCTGGGCCAGCTGCAGGCCTTCATCAACTACATCGTCCAGATCCTCATGAGCGTGATGATGGTGGCCATGTCCCTGCTGCAGCTCTCCCGTGCCCAGGCCTGTGCCCACCGTATTAACGAGGTTTTGAGCACTGAGCCCTCCGTGGAGGATAAGCCCGAGGCCGAAAAGCAGGTCCTGCCCGCCCCCAAGGGCGAGGTGGAGTTCCGGGATGTGTCCTTCAAGTATGTGGCCACCGGCACCGGCGACGATGTGCTCTCCCACATCAGCTTTGACGTAAAGCCCGGCCAGTTTGTGGCCATCGTGGGCGGCACCGGCACCGGAAAGTCCTCTCTCGTGAACCTCATTCCCCGCTTCTACGACGTCACAGGCGGCGCGGTGCTGCTGGACGGTGTGGACGTGCGGGACTACCCCCTGGAGGAGCTGCGCAGCCGCATCGGCATGGTGCTCCAGACCAACGTGCTGTTCACCGGCACCATTCGGGAGAACCTGAAGTGGGGCAAGGAGGACGCCACCGAGGAGGAGATCATCCAGGCGGCCAAGGACGCCCAGGCCTACGACTTCATCATGGCGCTGCCCGACGGCTTTGACACCATGCTCACCCAGGGCGGCACCAACGTCTCCGGCGGCCAGAAGCAGCGGCTGTGCATCGCCCGGGCCATGCTCCGCAAGCCCGTGGTGCTCATCCTGGACGACTCTACCTCCGCCGTGGACTCCGCCACCGAGGCGGCCATCCGGGAGTCCTTCGCCAAGAACCTGAAGGACACCACCGTCATCATCATTGCCCAGCGGATCTCCTCGGTGCAGTACGCCGACGAGATCCTCATCCTGGAGGATGACCACATCGCCGCCCACGGCACCCATGACGAGCTGCTCAAGAGCAGCCCCATTTATCAGGAAATCTATCAATCTCAGCAGGAAGGGGTGGGTGAATAATGCCGGGACCCAATCATGCCCCCAAAGGGGGATATCAGAAGCCCAAGAACATGGGCAAAACCATTGGCCGTCTGCTGGGTTACCTCACCCGCAGCAAGCTGCCCCTGCTGGCGGTGGTGGGCTGCCTGTTGGTGTCGGTATGCACCAACCTGGGCGGCTCCTATATGATGCGGGGCATCATCAACGATTTTATCTGGTCGGGCTGTACCGACTTTGCCGGACTGGCCCAGTCCATCGCGGTGCTGGTGGGGATTTACCTGCTTGGCGGCTTGGCCACCTATGGCCAGGCCGCAGTCATGGTTCGTCTGGCCCAGCGGGGCGTCAACCGCCTGCGTAAGGACCTGTTTGATAAGCTCCAGGATCTGCCCCTGAGCTACTTTGACCAGCACCCCCACGGCGAGCTCATGAGCCGTTTCACCAACGACGCGGATAACGTACAGCTGGCCCTGGAGCAGAGTGTCGTCTCCCTGTGCTCCAGCTGCCTGATGTTTGTGGGCCTGGTGTGCCTGATGCTTTTCATCAACTGGAAGCTGTTTATCGTTACCGCTTTGCTGCTGGTGCTGACCATCCAGCTCTTTAAGAAGCTGGGCGGCCGCAGCCGCAAGTTCTATCAGCAGCAGCAGGCGGCTCTGGGCGATGTGAACGGCAACATCCAGGAGATGATCGAGGGCCTGAAGGTGGTCAAGGCCTTTACCCGCGAGGAGAAGGCCAAGGAGGAGTTTAAAAAGCTCAACGAGACCTACCGGGACGCGGCCCAGAAGGCCAACTACTACTCCACCATGATCATGCCTGTCTCGGGCAACCTCATGAATATCAGCTACGCCCTCACCGCTGCCTTCGGCGGACTGCTGTCCGTCCTCCAGGGATTTGACCTGGGCGGCCTGGTGGTCTACCTCAACTACTCCAAGCAGGTGGGCCAACCCCTCAACCAGATCTCCCAGCAGATGACCACCCTCCTGTCCGCCCTGGCGGGCGCCGAGCGGATCTTTGAGGTCATGGATACCCAGCCCGAGGTGGATCAGGGCTCTGTCACCCTGGTGGGTGCCGAGAAGGACGCCAACGGCACCCTGCGGGAGTACACCGGCTCCGGCCGGCCCCACACCTGGGCCTGGAAGACCCCCCGCAATGCAGGAATGTCTCTGGTGCCTGTGCTCATCGGCCCGGGGGACACCCCCATTGAACTGGGTCAGGCGGTGCGGGAGCAGAAGGGCCTGCGGCTGCTGGCTCCCCACCAGGATTCCACCGATGGGATCTGGGTGCGGGTGGAGCCTGACGGCACGCTGACCCCCATCACCGACCCTGCGGCCCTGGCCAATCACGGCTGGGCCTGGAAGTATCCCGACCGAGAGGGCAAAAACACCCTGCACATCATCCGCGGCACCGTGCGCAATGTACCCGGGGAGGACTTCTATCTCACCGAGCTCAAGGGCGCGGTCCGCTTCAACCACGTGGACTTCTCCTATGTCCCCGGCAAGCGGATTTTGAAGGACGTGTCGGTGTACGCCAACCCCGGCCAGAAGATCGCCTTTGTAGGCTCCACCGGCGCGGGCAAGACCACCATCACCAACCTCATCAACCGCTTCTACGAGATCGAGGGCGGTCTCATCACCTACGACGGCATCGACGTCAAGTCCATCCGCAAGGACGACCTGCGCCGCTCTCTGGGTGCGGTGCTCCAGGATACCCACCTGTTTACGGGTACTATCATGGATAATATCCGCTATGGCCGCCTGGACGCCACCGACGAGGAGTGCATCGCCGCCGCCAAGAGCGCAAACGCCCACTCCTTCATCCGCCGTCTGCCCGACGGCTACAACACCATGGTCACTGGCGACGGCGCCAACCTGAGCCAGGGCCAGCGGCAACTGCTTGCCATTGCCCGGGCCGCCGTGGCCGATCCCCCGGTGATGATCCTGGACGAGGCCACCTCCTCCATCGATACCCGCACCGAGCGGCATATCGAGCAGGGCATGGACGCCCTGATGGAGGGCCGCACCGTCTTTGTTATCGCCCACCGCCTGTCCACCGTGCGCAACTCCAACTGCATCGTAGTCATCGAGCACGGCGAGATTCAGGAGAAGGGCGACCACCAGCAGCTGCTGGACCAGAAGGGCCGCTACTACCAGCTGTATACCGGCCAGTTCCAGCTGAGTTAAAATTCGAAGAAATGGTGAAACCATTTCTTCGAGAAAGATGCACACCAGGCGGGCCTCGATTCCTTACGGAAAAGTCGGCCCACCTGGTGTGAGAGGAGTTCTTTCCGATGCACATCCCCCAGGGGACCCTCTCTTGCCCTTTCAGGGCAATTCACCTTGTGTCGCCGGAAAGAACAGGATTTCATTTTATTCCGCCGCCCGCGGGCGGCGGAACTCCTTGCAGGAGGGCTTTTAAGAAGCCGACAGAAGAAAGTAAAAAAGACCGCCGAGAGGCGGTCTTTTTTTGCTTACATCAGTCCCAGGTGCTCCACCAGGATTTTGCAGCCCATAAGGATCAGCACCAGTCCTCCGGCCAGTTCGGCCCGGGACTTGCCCCGCTCGCCCACAATGCCGCCCGCCTTCACGCCGATGGCGGAGAGGACAAAGGTGGTCACGCCGATGAGGGTGATGGCCCAGAGAATGTCCACCTGGAGAAAGGCAAAGGTGATGCCCACGGTGAGGGCGTCGATGCTGGTGGCCACTGCCAGGGGCAGCATGGCCTTGGGGGCAAAGGAGGCCCCCACCTCTTCCTCCTCCTGGCTGCGGGACTCCCGCACCATGTTCAGACCAATGAGGCCCAGCAGCAGGAAGGCGATCCAGTGGTCCACGCTGGAGATAAAGCTCTGGAACCGGGACCCCAGCAGCCAGCCCAGGAAGGGCATCAGGGCCTGAAAGCCGCCAAACCAGATTCCGGCGGTGAGGGCGTGGCCCAGACGTACCCGCCCGGCCGACAGACCCTTGCACACCGACACGGCGAAGGCGTCCATGGACAGGCCCACTGCAATGACAAAAAGCTCCCAAATGCTCATAATAACTCCTCCCCGCCGGCAAAAAAACGAGACCTATCCGTTCTCACGGATAAGTCTCGTCATGTAAAACAAAGCCAGAGGTACTGAAACCCCAGTATGTTGACCTTGCTACGCGGGAAACCCGCGCCGACTACTCCCTTATGTGTAGGGGGATGGTACCATGGTTTTGGGGGATTAGTCAAGACAAACTGTGTCGAAGCGGGAAATTCTTCTCCTTAGAATTTTTCCAGCTTCTCCAGATCCATGACAAATACGGTCACACCGCCCAGCTCCACATTGACGGGCACGGAGGGCATGGCGGCGGCATACTGGCTGCCGGTGGGCATGGCCACGTTGGAGTAGATGGTCTGCTTGCGCTTGCCGGCGCACTGCTTCAAAATCTCCAGGGCGCGGTCCAGCTGATCGGCGGGCACGCCCAGCATGATGGTGATGTTCTTTTTCTTCCAGAAACCGCCGGTAGAGCTGAGCATGGTGACAAAGAAGCCATTTTTATTCAGCTGGCTGACGGTAGCGTCGTAATCGTCCTCCTGGACCACGGCCATAATAAGCTTGCTGTGGGTGTTCGTATCCATCACTAGGACCTCGCTCTCGTGAAGATGTAACCGCCCTGAGGTAGATTCACAGGCGGCGGGATGGTATCCTTACACCATATGATACAACATCCGCCGGGAAAAGAAAAGCGGGAATTGCCGCACAGCTGCCCCGGCGAAAAAATGATTCCATTTTGTAACCTTTTTGCCCGCCGGACCATCTTAAAGGATGATCAGCTGATTCATCAAACCAAACCCAAGGAAAGGAGCCCACCCCCGCCTATGGTCACCCAGTTCATTGACAAAGAAATCTTCTGCGCCCATATTCTGGAGCATGAGAGCGCCATGTACCGTGCCGCCCGGTCCATCCTGAACAACCCGGAGGACGTGGAGGACGCGGTGCAGGAGGCCATCTGCGCCGCCTTTGCCCACCGGGGAGACCTGCGGGACCCACAGCGCTTCAAGCCGTGGCTGCTGCGGATCGTAGTCAACACCTGCTATGAGCTCTACCGCAAGCAGAAGAAGGTCATCGACCTGGGCCAGGTGGAGGGCGTGCTGGAGGCCCCCAACGCCGACCCCACCGAGGCCATCTCCCTGTGGCAGGCGGTGCTGGCGCTGCCGGAGTCGCTGCGCACGGCGGTCACCTTGTTTTATTACGAGGACTGCACCGTGGCTCAGATCGCCCAGATCCTGAATATCTCTCAGGGGGCGGTGAAGCTGCGGCTCAACCGGGGGCGGGCGCGTCTGCGGACGATTTTGAACGAGGATTGAGGTACATTATGGATCATTTTGACGAGCAACTGAAACAGCGGGCCCTCCAGGAACCCTTCCAGACACCCCCGTCCTACCGGCGCAGGGTGGAGGAGACCTGTGCCGCCCTGGAGGAGGACTCCCCCGTCCAGCCCCGGTCGCACGGGCGGCGGAGGGGAACGTGGCGGGCGTGGTCGGCCGCGGCGGTGGTGACTCTGCTTGTGGCCCTGCCCAACGTGTCCGGCTCGGCGGCCAAGGCCATGGAGCAGGTGCCGGTACTGGGCAGTCTGGTACGGGTGGTCACTCTGCGCAACTACTTTTATGACGACGGCCACAGCAGCGCCGATGTATCTGTTCCCCAGGTGGACGGAGCGGGCCAGGCCGGGGACGATGTGAATCAGGCGGTGCAGGAGAATATCTATCAGCTGCTGGATGAGTTTTATGCCGACGTGGACCAGATCGCCCAGGGGGGCGGCTACCAGGGGCTGAGTGTGTCCTACAGCGTGGTTACCGACACTGAGCACTGGTTTACCCTGCGGGTAAACGCAGTGCGCACCCAGGGCAGCAGCGATGAGATGCTGCGCTATTACCACATTAATAAGGATACCAATCAGGTGGTCACCCTATCCAGCCTGTTCCCTGAGGGCAGCGACTATGTGACGATGCTGTCCCAGCAGGTAAAGAGCTGGCTGGAGGGTCGGGAGGATGCCTTCTTCTACCAGGAATTTACCTCCATTGACCCCGAGCAGAGCTTTTATTGGGGCGAGGACGGCTCTCTGGTGCTGGTCTTTGACGAGGGCAGCGTGCTGCCCGCCTCCTCTGGGAATCCGGAGGTGACCATCCCCGCCCAGGTGGTGCAGCAGCTGATGGAAGGGACGTAACAAGGGGGAAGATACAGGGCGCAGGGGATGGGATATAGCTGGCGTTAATTTTCCGGCGCCGCCTTGACAAGCGGGGGAGGGACTGTTATAGTCGAATTACCCCGCCAAAGGAGGTTTTGTTCGATGGCCTGGGATTTTTTTGCCCATACCCGCACCCTGGAGCTGCTGTACCATAAAATGCAGGCTCCCGTGCTGGAAGAATATCATCTCACCCAAATCGAGCTGGATGTGCTGCTCTTTCTCTCCCACCACCCTCAGCAGGACACCGCCAAGGATATTGTAGAAATTCGCCGCCTGACGAAATCCCACGTCTCCGCCGCGGTGGAAGGACTGGTTCAGCGGCAGTATCTCCAGCGGCTGCGCCGCCCGGACAATAAAAAGCTCATTCATCTGGTGCTGCTGCCCGACGCCATGCCCGCGGTCCAGGCGGGTCAGGCCCGGCAGAGAGAGTTTTTCCAGACCCTCAAGAAGGGCTTTGAGCCCCAGGAGGTCCAGGTGCTCAACGCCATGCTCAAGCGCATGGGGGACAACGCCAAAGAGGCCTATGCACAACTATAAAAATCCGGCCCGTCTCTCCGTTGAGACGGGCCGGATTTTTTATGATTCCGATTTGTCCGAACTGATGGAACGGGTCTGAGTCCCAAAGTAAAAGGCAATGACCACGGAAAAAATGGTCAAAAAGCTCTGTACGTCCACCTGGCCGGTGGCCGTCATGTGGCCGAACACGCCGGTGAGCATCAGGGTGACCAGGCTTTTCACGTCCAGCAGCTGAGACAGGAGCCTGCGAACAAAGGCGCCCATGGGAATCCCTCCTTCCCGTCCATCCTATGCCGGGAGCGGGGGAGTGGTTATTCCGGCACCGGGGCGCGCAGCAGATACCACACCGCCCATCCAAAGGCCAGCACCAGGGCCGCGCCGCTGCCAATGCCCAGCAGGGTCAGGTCGGGCAGCCGGTCCAGGTAGGAATACAGAATCTGAGGGACAAAGCACACCGACATCCACAGCGCCCACAGCGCCCACATGCCCTTTTTGCCGAAGCGGTGGAGAATAGTGCCGCACAGCACCCCCGCGGCCATGGTGGCCAGAGGGATGACAAACCAGCCCCACAGGGGCATGACGAAGAGCTCCACAAACAGGGCGTTGGGAGAGATATTGTCCAAAGCCACCCATCCATCCCTGCCGTAATAGACGCCGTTGCAGCCGGTGATGGCCTGCCACAGAGAGGGAGCAAGCGACAGCTCCATCCAGGCCAGCAGGGCGGACAGAGCCATACAGAACAGGGCCACTATCGCTGCCATCCCCAAGGACAGAGCCAGGGAGCGGCGGCGGGTGCACCCAAAGCGCACCAGGACGGAGAACTGGAGCATAGAGTAGCTCAGACTGTAAATGAGGATGAGAAAGGCGCTGACAATGGGCAGGATCATGCCGGAGAGCATCAGGGAGGTGCCGTCAAAGAAGAAGGCCAGCACCACCGCTGTGACAATATGGGCCACCAGGAAGAAGCCTGCCAGCACGCCGGCGCACAGGGCAAAGTCATCCCAGGAGCTGCGCAGTAATTTGAAATACATTCCCATTCACCTCACAACATACCGGCGGATGGACCGCCACAGGAGAAGTTCGCCCAGAATCAGAATGGCCAGCAAAACAACCACGGCAATGGGCAGAAACAGGGGGGTAAAGCCCAGGTCAAAGAAACCCATTCCCGCCAAGCCAAGCACCACCACTCCGGCGATAGCCACCAGAATGGCCAGACAGAAAAGGGGATAGAGGGGGCCGTACTGGCCGGAGACCAGCAGCAGGAGGTGGAGGCGTTGATTGGGGACCCAGTTGCCCATTTGAGGGATGAGGGGCATCAGCAGGGTCAGTCCCCAGCCGATGAGAGCGTAGACCACCAGGATCAGCTGCATGCCCTGAAAGTAGGTGCGCCGGGTCCCGCCCATGGCAATGGCCAGGTTCAGGGTGGCGGTGGTCAGAGACACGCTGTACATAAAGAGAAACAGCAAAATGACCAGGGGCATGAAGTAGAAGTAGGTGGCGAAGATGCCCTCTTTCCCCTGGGGAGTTCCGGAAACCACTGCCAGTACTACCACAACAGCCTCAAATGCCGCCATGGCGGATATATTGGGCCAGAGAAAGGGCCAGAAGTATTGCAGACACTTTTTCATGGGAGCATCCCCTCCTTATCCCTCGTCTCCGTGGCCGCACAGAGCTACAAACACATTTTGCAGGTTCATGGGGGCGATATCCACATCGAACTGCGCCGCCTGGGCCAGCTGGGCCGCGCCGCCCCGCACGCCGCAGCTCTTGTGGCGGCCGGTCTCCCGGGTGGTGAGCACCTCCAGGCCCTGGCAGGCCCGGTCCACCTCCTCCTGGTGGCCGGAGATGTAGCGGAACTCATTGACCAGCTCGTCGGTCTCGGCGTTCTCAATGATCTTCCCCTCGTCCAGGATGATGACCCGCTCAAAGACGGAGGCGGCCTCCTCGATGATGTGGGTGGAGACAATAAAGGTGCGGTTTGTCTTGGCGTAGTCCTCCAGGAGAAGCTGGTAGAACCGCTCCCGCATCACCACATCCAGCCCGGCCACCGGTTCGTCCAGAATGGTGATGTCCGCTCCGCTGGCCAGAGCCAGCAGGATGGTGACCATGGACATCTGCCCCTTGGACAGCTGGGAAATTTTCTTCTTGGGGTTGAGCTTGAACTCCTGGAGCAGCCGCTGGGCGTACTCCTGGTCCCAGTTGGGGTAGAAGATGGAGGCGGTATTCAGGTAATACTTGATCTTCAGGTTGTTGGGGCCGGTAAACAGGGTGGGCTGGAGCTCCCGGGAGAAGCAGATGTGGTTGAGCGCGTCCTGGTTTTCCCACACGGACTTGCCGTTGTAGGTCACCTCGCCGCTGTCCATGGTGTTCTGGGCGGTGAGGATGGACAGCAGGGTGGTTTTGCCCGCTCCGTTGCGGCCGATAAGGCCGTAGATCTTGCCCGGCTGGATGTCCAGATCCAGGTCCTGGAGCACCTGGTTGTCGCCATAGGACTTGCACACGCCCTTGGCAGATAAAACGCCAGTATTCATGGTTGTTCTCCTTCCCCGATGGCCTTGCGCACCATCGCCAGCAGCTCCTCCCCGGTGAGACCCAGGGAGCGTCCTTCGTCGATCATGGGCTGGATATAGCCCTGGCAGAATGCCGCTTTTCGTTTTTTCCGCACTTTTTCCACGCCTCCCGGAGATACAAACATGCCGATCCCCCGGCGCTTATACAAAATTCCGTCGGCCACCAGCAGGTTGATGCCCTTGGCAGCGGTGGCGGGATTGATGTTGTAGCAGCGGGAGAGCTCGTTGGTGGAGGGGACCTGCTCCTCCTCCCGGTACACCCCGCGGAGGATGTCGTCCTCCAGCAGTTGGGCAATTTGCAGATAGATCAGGGTCTGGTCGCCCAGCGCGCCCCGCATGAGATCGCCTCCTTCAGATTTCGAAAAAGTGTCAAAGCCACTTTTTCGAGAGAGATTGCACGAAAGATTTGCCTCGATTTCTTATGAAATTGTCGGAAAATCTTTCGCGAGAAGTGTCATTTCCGACGCACATGTCGCCGGAAATGACGGGATTTCATTTTATTCCGCCGCCATCTCCGCGCTAAGAGCCGCCGCTTTGCGGCGGTTGCGCTCCGAAACGCGCCTGCGGGCGCAGTCCGGGCGGCGGAACTCCTTGCAGGAGGGCTTTTCATAAGCACTCCTTGTTCGTTGGTTCATTACTTGTGTAATTAACCATATCACCAACATGGCATCCTGTCAATAGAAAAACCCCGGCAGAAGAAATTTTTTCTCCCGCCGGGCTGTGTGGTATTTAGAAGTGGTGTCCCTCCAGAGTCAGGAGGGCCTTTTTCAGCTCCAGTCCGCCGCCGTAGCCGGTGAGGGAGCCGTCGGCTCCCACCACCCGGTGGCAGGGGATGAAGATGGGGATGGGGTTATTGTGGTTGGCCATGCCCACCGCCCGGAACCCGCGGGGGCAGTCCACCGCCAGGGCGATGTCCCGGTAGGAGCGGATCTCCCCCCAGGGGATGGCCTCCAGAGCCTGCCACACCCGGCGCTGAAAGGGGGTGCCCTGGGGGTTCAAAGGCAGGTCAAAGGTTTTCCGCTGGCCGCCCAGGTATTCCAACAGCTGCCGCTCCCCTTCCAGCAGCAGGGGAGTAGGGTGGGAGGCCAGCCGGGGCGTGGGGTAGGAGGGGAGGTACAGGTGGGTAATAAAGTCTCCCTCGCTGGCCAGAGCCATGAGGCCCAGAGGAGTGGAAAATTGATAAAAGTCCATCAGGCTACCTCCACAGGGGTGGATTTACCCACCAGATTCACGTAGCTTTTGCCCACGCCCAGTTTGAGAGGCTGGCCGTCGGCGGTGTAGTAGGTGAGGGGGCTGGAGTTCTTCTCCTTGGACCAGGTGATTTCCTGCACCGTGCCGTCGCAGAAGAACAGACCCTCGCCGGTGCCGGTGGTGCGGATGGCCTGCCGCCCCGCGTCATCCCCCTCCAGATTGGATACGCTGGTGCGCAGCACCAGTACATTCTTTACCCCTACCTGCTCCCCGGTGTTGCCGTCCACATAGGGCTGTCCGTATTCCGACACCAGGTAGAGGCCGCTGTCGGGGTTGTAAGTAAATACCCCGGTCTTATAAGTAGAGAAGGTGATGGTCACACTCTGAGCGCTGTCCCCCTGGGCCTTCTGGCCCTCCTCTAGGAAGGTCTGGGGGTAGGTGTAGCCGTCCTTGTGCTCCAGGCGCAGCCAGGAGTAGGAGGGGAGCAGCTCCTGGATGGTCTCCCCCGAGGTGAGCACGCTGTGCTCCAGTCCCATGTTTTTCCGCCGCTGCTGGTCCCGCCAGAACAGGGTGCCCTCGTAGGGGCCGTTGACGCAGTCGAAGGCGGCCACACCCCAGTTATCAATGGCGGTGTAGGCTCCGGGACTGCCTCCCGCGTGGAGGAAGATGGCGTCATGGCCCAGGGCCAGGGAGACGTAGTAGTCCCGGGCGGAGCGCACCGAGCCGATGTCTCCCACGCCCTCTACCGACTGAAACACCCCCAGCATCCGGGTGATGCCCCCCTCGGCCAGAGCCTCATAGATGATGTCCGCCTGGGACACCCCCAGCTGGGGCAGAGCCTTTTTCAGGTTGTTGAGCATGATGGCCACCGGCCGGTTTTGGCTGATGTCCTGCTCGCAGCCCTCCCCGGTGAGGGGATTGACATAGGGGAGAACGGGCTCCGGGTCGGGCTCCACTGGAGCCAGCACCGACGTGTCGGGGGGCTCCGAGGAGGAGGCGGGAGGCGCCTGCTTGGGACCGCAGGCGGTCAGGGTGAACACAAGCGCGCCGCTTACCAGAAGGGAGAACATTCGTTTGCTGCACATAGGACATTCCTCCTTTGCGTCCATTATACCTTGCTGTCCTTTGGGGCACAAGCCACATTCTTCCTGTTTTCCCAGGTGCTTTCACAAAATGTTTACCACTCTTTCAGGAAAGTTTCAGGTCTATGGGGTAACATGGTTGCGATTCAACAACAGCAAGGAGGTCTGTGTTTTGATCGAAGTGCGTGATCTGGTCAAACAGTACGGAAATCGCCTGGCGGTGGATCACCTCAGCTTTACCGTGCCGGACGGCCAGATTTTTGGCTTTCTGGGGCCAAACGGCGCGGGCAAATCCACTACCATGAACCTGATGACCGGCTATCTGGGTCCCACCTCCGGGGAGATCCTGGTGGATGGGTTCAGTGTGACCAAGGAGCCGGAGAAGGCCAAGCGGTGTATCGGCTATCTGCCCGAGCTGCCCCCCCTCTATATGGATATGACGGTGGACGAGTATTTACGCTTCGCCGCCCAGCTGAAAAAGGTGCCTAAGAGTGAGCGGGAGGCTCAGGTGGACCGGGTGGCCGAGATGACCGGGGTGGACCAGGTGCTGGGCCGCCTCATCCGCAACCTGTCCAAGGGCTACCGCCAGCGTGTAGGCTTAGCCCAGGCGCTGCTGGGCTTCCCCAAGGTGCTCATTCTGGATGAGCCCACCGTGGGCCTGGACCCCAAGCAGATTTTGGAGATGCGTACCCTCATCCGCCAGCTGGCCCAGGAGCATACCGTCATCCTCAGCTCCCACATCCTATCTGAGGTGCAGGAGGTGTGCGACCACCTGCTCATCATCCACCACGGCAAGAAGGTAGCCGCCGGCGAACCGGCTGAGCTGGAGCGCTCCCTGTCCGGCAACCCCGCCCTGGAAGTGGTGGTCCGGGGAGAAGGGGAGTTGGTTCAGTCCCAGCTGGCCCTGCTGCCCGGAATTACCGCCCTGACCCAGCATGACTGCCTGGAGGCAGACTGCTGCGCCTTCCGTCTGGAGAGCGCCGCCGGGGCCGACCTGCGGGAGGCCGTGTTCCAGACCTGTGCCCGCCAGGGGCTCCCACTGCTGGAGCTGCGCCGGGACACCCTGACCCTGGAAGATATCTTCCTAAAACTCACCTCGGATGATGTGGAGGAGGAGCAAGGGAAAGAAAAGGAGGCAGCCCAATGACAGCCATCTATAAGCGGGAGCTGAGCTCCTATTTCAATTCCATGATTGGCTATGTCTTTGTGGCGGTGCTGATCTTCTTTACCGGCATCTATTTTATGGCCTACAACCTCTATAACGGCCTGCCCCAGTTTTCCTATACCCTGTACAGCCTCATGAGCATCCTGCTCATCACCATCCCCATTCTGACCATGAAGTCCATGGCGGAGGAGCGCCACAGCCGCACCGACCAGCTGCTGCTCACTTCCCCCGTCACCCTCACCGGAGTGGTGCTGGGCAAGTACTTTGCCATGGTTACGGTGTTTCTCATCCCCGTGGCCCTGATGGCCTTCTGCCCGCTGATCATCGCCATGAACGGGGAGGCCCGGCTGCTGTCCGACTATGCGGCGCTCTTTGCTTTTTTCCTCATGGGCTGCGTATTTCTAGCCATTGGCATGTTCCTCTCCTCTCTCACCGAGAGCCAGATCATCTCCGCGGTGAGCACCTTTGCCGTGCTGCTCATTCTGTACCTGTGGGACGATCTCACCGGGTTTCTGCCCTCTGCCCTGGGTGACCTGCTGTCTGCCTTCTCCTTCACTCAGACCTTCTATAACTTTGTGCAGTACAGCATGTTTGACCTGGGTGGCGTGGTGCTCTACCTGTCTTTGGCGGGGCTGTTCGTATTCCTCACCATTCAGGGGCTTCAGAAGCGCCGCTGGTCTTAACGGGAGGTGGAAAGAATGAAAAACAAAGCAAAAATTTCCCGCTCCCTGCGCCAGGGAGGCTATCTGGCGGGCGTGACCGCCGGTGTCCTGGCGGTGGTAGTTCTGGTGAACCTGATGATGGGGCAGCTGCCCTCCAACTGGAAGGAATTTGACCTGACCGACAACAGCCTCTATGAGATCACCGACACGTCCAAGGACTTCCTGTCCGGCCTCAGCCAGGACGTCCAGATCGTGGTGCTGGCGGAGGATGGAACCACCGACGCCCGCATTGAAAAGTTCCTGGACCGGTATGTGGCCCTGTCCTCCCACCTGTCTCTGAGCTACGTGGACCCGGTGGCCCACCCTCAGCAGGCCAGCCAGTATGACGCGGACAGCGACAGCGTGGTAGTGCTGTGCGAGGAGACCGGCAAGTCCCGGGACATTCCCTTCTCTGATATTATCACATCCACCTATACCAGCTACTTCTCCATGACCGAGAGCACCTTCGATGCCGAGGGCCAGCTCACCTCTGCGGTGGACTATGTCACCAGCGACGCCAACCACACGGTCTATACCGTCACCGGCCACGGGGAGGAAGATCTGTCCGACCCCATTGTCTCCGCCATTGAAAAGGCCAACCTGAATCTGGAGAGCGTCAGCCCCGCCCTGGAGGGCGGCGTGCCGGAGGACTGTGACGTGCTGGTGGTCAACGCCCCCTCCACCGACCTGTCCGAGAGTGAGCGCACCCTGCTGGAGGAG
The DNA here is from genome assembly GCF_041925195.1 of Flintibacter porci. Lineage (NCBI taxonomy): Bacteria > Bacillati > Bacillota > Clostridia > Eubacteriales > Flintibacter > Flintibacter porci. The sequence goes on along the minus strand of NZ_JBHEVB010000001.1, from coordinate 201,870 downwards.
TATCTGACCGGCGGCGGCCACATGGTATTCCTGCCCGGCGATACCCTCACCTCCCTGCCCAACTGGGAGGGTTTGCTGGAGAGCAGAGGCTTGAAGCTGGTGGACGGCTACATCGCCGATCCGGGCAGCTACTATCCTCAGCGGGGCTCCGCCTTTGCCATCTGCGGTGTGCTGTCCACTTACAGCCCCGTTACCGACGGCTGTGACAGCGACTCTCTGACCCTGTTTACCAACTCCCGTGGCTTTGAGGCGCTGGATCCCGGCACCGACGAGGACTGGACCATCACCACCTTCCTGTCCACCACCGGCCAGGGTTTGGCGGTGACCGAGGACGACCAGCAGACCCAGGGAACCTACATTCTGGGTGCAGTGGCCGATGGCTCTGACGGCGGACGGCTCACCGTGTTCGGCAGTTCCTCTCTGCTCAACGGCCAGATCATCTCCCAGAATCCCAGCCTGGTCAACCAGACCCTGTTTATGAATGCCCTCACCGCCACCTTTGACGATGCCAGCACCATGTCCATCCCCTCCAAGAGCCTGGAGACCACCTACAACACCATCCAGAACCCCGGGCTTTGGAGCACAACCTACCTGATCATCCTGCCGGTGGGTATCCTGGTGTGCGGATTCGTGTTCTGGATGAAACGGAGGAAACTATGACCAAGCAAAGCAAGACCCTCATTGCCCTGGCGGCCGTGGTGGTAGTGTGCGCGGCTGGCTACGTTGGGCTGCGCACCTGGAACCAGAGCCAGAGTGAGGTGGACGAAACCGTCTACATCACCCAGCTCAGCGATCCCACCGCCCTGACCTTTACCAATCAGTACGGCACCTACTCCTTCACCAAGGGGGAGGAGGGCTGGACCCGGGACGACGACAGCGACTTCCCCACCGATCAGGATGCCCTGGACGACCTGGCGGGCCAGGCGGGCAAGCTGGCTGCGGTGCGGACCATCTCCGACCCGGAGGACCTAGCCTCCTACGGCCTGGATGCCCCCACCATGGAGGTAAATCTCACCGATGAGGATGGGACCCAGGTGAAGCTGCTCATCGGCAGCACCGCGGACAGCGGCGACTACTACGCCAAGGTGGATGGGAGCGACACCGTCTACACCATTGCCAGCACCCTGCCCACCGCCCTGGATATCCAGGTAGACGAGCTCATCGCCCTGGCCGAATTCCCCAGCATCAGCGAGGACAACATCCAGTCTGTTACCTGGACCAGCGGGGAGAGTACCGTCACCCTGGTGAAGGAAGAGACCGAGAGTGAGCCTGCCGAGGACTCCAGCTCTGACTCCAGCGCGGATACCAGTTCCGATTCCAGCGAGGAGGAGACCACCATCGTCTGGAAAGTGGATGGCCAGACCGTGTCTGAGGACAACACTACCTTCATCAGTCTCATGGCTCAGCTGTCTGAGTTGGCCTTCTCCGACTGCTATGACTACCACAAACAGGCCCAGACCCGCACCGACTGTGGCCTGGATACCCCCGTTGGGGTGCTCACCGTGGTGTACACCGACGGCGACGAGGAAAAGACCATGACTCTCACTCTGGGCGCCCTGGCCGAGGGCGGCGACAGCTATTATGCCATGCTGGATGACGACCCCATCATCTACCTCATTCCCTCCAACGAGATCGGTTCCCTGTTTTCCATGACCGTGGATAATCTCACGGCGGTGGAGGAGACCGAGGAGGAGACCGACGCGGAGAGCGGCACGGAAACCGAGACGGACACTCAGAGCGACATGACAACCGATTAAAATCGATTAAATATGAAAACGCCAGACCGGAATGTCCGGTCTGGCGTTTCATTTTATCAGGATTCCGTGGGGATGAGACCCTCAAAGACCTCGTCGTCGGGGTCGGTAAAGACCTTCTGGAAGGTCTCGCCGCTCATTACCTCATGAGCCAGCAGATACTGGGCGGTAAGCTCCAGCTGGCTGCGGTGCCGGGAGAGGATGTCCTCACAGCGGCGGTAGGCGGTGTCCACAATGGACTTGACCTCCTCGTCGATAAGGCCGGCAACTTCCTCGGAGTAGCTGCGGGACTGGGCCATAGTGCGTCCAATGAACACCTCGTTGCTCTCGCTGGTGTAGGCGATGGTGCCCAGCTTCTCGCTCATGCCGTACTTGGTGACCATGTTCCGGGCGATGGAGGAGGCCTTCTGGATGTCGCTGGAGGCGCCGGTGGAGATATCCCCCAGCACCAGCTGCTCGGCCACCCGGCCGCCCAGGCACACGGCAATGTGCTCCTCCAGCTCCCGGCGGGACATGTAGGAGCGGTCCTCCTGGGGCAGGGAGATGGTCATGCCGCCCGCCCCGCCACGGGGAATGATGGTGATTTGGTGCACCGGGTCCTGGGTCTCCAGCTCGTGAATGACCACAGCGTGACCGGCCTCATGGTAGGCGGTAAGACGCTTGGCGTGGGGCGTGACCACCCGGCTCTTCTTCTCCGGGCCGGCGATCACCTTCATCATGGCCTCGTGGAGGTCGGCCATAGAGATGAACCGCTGTCCGCCTCGGGCAGCCAGCAGGGCCGCCTCGTTTAAGAGGTTTTCCAGGTCGGCGCCGGTAAATCCGGCGGTGGCCTTGGCGATGTCGCTGAGGGACACATCCTCAGCCAGAGGTTTTTTGCGGGCGTGGACCTTCAGGATCTCCTCCCGGCCCTTGATGTCGGGCAGACCCACATAGATCTGCCGGTCAAACCGGCCGGGACGCAGCAGGGCGGGATCCAGGATATCCTGGCGGTTGGTGGCCGCCATGACGATAACGCCCTCGTTGCTGGAAAAGCCGTCCATCTCCACCAGCAGCTGGTTCAGAGTCTGCTCCCGCTCGTCGTGGCCGCCGCCCAGGCCTGCGCCGCGCTGACGGCCCACTGCGTCAATCTCGTCGATGAACACGATGGCCGGGGCTTCCTTCTTGGCCTGGTCAAAGAGGTCGCGGACACGGCTGGCGCCCACGCCTACATACAGCTCCACAAAGTCGGAGCCCGAGATAGACAGGAAGTGGACTCCGGCCTCGCCCGCCACCGCCTTGGCGATGAGGGTCTTACCGGTGCCCGGAGGGCCAACCAGCAGCACGCCCTTGGGGATGCGTGCACCCAGGGCGGTGAAGCGCTGGGGGTCCCGGAGGAACTCCACGATCTCCTGCAGCTCCTCCTTCTCCTCGTCGGCGCCCGCCACATCGTTGAAGGTGACCTTCTTGCCCTGGTCGGCCAGGGTGCGGGTGCGGGCGTGGCCGAAGCGGTTGGGACCGGGGCCGCCGCCACCGCCGCTGGCGGCGCTTTGACGCAGAAAGAGCATGTAGGCAAGCCCCGCCATCACCAGGATGACCAGCAGGTAGGGCAGATACTGATACCACCAGGAGCCCTGCACGCCCATGGGATAGTCATAGTCCTCAATGATTCCCTCGGAGCGCTGCTGGTCGATGAGCTCATGCAGGTCGTTGTAAAAGACATAGAAATTGGACAGCTCGTAGGTAACGGTGGAGGTGTCGTCGCCCTCTCCACGTACCGTCATGGTGAGCACGTTGTCCTTTACGGAGAAGTTTTTCACCTTCTCCTGCTCAAACAGGGTGCGGATCTGGCTGTAGGAGGGATCGTCGGCCCGGTTCATCTGCTGCAGGGTGTTCACCGCAAAGAGGGTGAGCAGCAAAAGCAGCAGGTACAGGGCCAGATCCCTTGGGCTAAAGCGCTTCAAGGGACTCACTTCCTTTCCGGCGGATGGGGCTGGCGGTCCGCCAACCGGCACACCCCATGGGGCTGGATTCCGCCGCTGCGAATTTCAAAGGGGCTCAGCCCCCGTAGACTTCGGGTTTCAGGATGCCGATATAGGGCAGATTGCGGTAGTGCTCGGCGTAGTCCAGGCCGTAGCCCACCACGAAGGCGTCGGGGATGGTAAAGCCGGAGTAGTGGACCTCCACAGGCTTGACCCGGCGCTCGGGCTTGTCCAGCAGGGTGCACAGACGGATGGAGGCAGGCTTGCGCTGCTCCAGCAGCTTGAGCAGGTAGCTCAGGGTGTTGCCCGAGTCCAGAATGTCCTCCACCACCAGGATGTGCTTGCCGGAGATATCCCCGGACAGGTCCTTGGTGATCTGAACCTGGCCGGTGGAGGAGGTGCCGCTTCCGTAGGAGGAGACGGACATAAAGTCGATGGTGCAGGGCAGGTCGATGCGGCGGCACAGGTCGGCCATGAACACGAAGGAGCCCCGCAGCACGCTGATCAGGACGATCTCCTTGCCGGCGTAGTCTCGGGTAATCTCCTGGGCGATCTGGTCCACACGCTCCTCCAGCTGCTGCTGGGAAAACAGGACTTCCTGGATGTCTTTCTCTAACATAGTTTTCTTCCTTCCTCACAATACAGTAGAGTAGCATATTCCCCTGGGGAAAGGGGGCGGAATCTGACGCCTAATGGGCCAGATAGTCCGGGGTAACAAAGGTGATGTGCCAGCTGAGCTGTCCCTTCTGGGGCACGAAGTCCCGGTGGGGGCCCAGCAGGGCCACAGCGGCGGCGGTGCCGCCTGCGTCCACCACAGGGACGGCGTCCCGGCAGCAGGCGGGGATCTTTTGGTCGATCATCCACTTTTTAACGCTTTTTTCGTGCCGCCCGGGTGGGGCCAGCACATCCCCGGTGCGCCGGGGGCGCAGGGTGGGCATGGGAGCCGCTTCCTGGGCCAGCCAGCAGTCCAGGGGGGACTGCCGCTCTCCCTGGTAGGTGCCGGGGAGACAGCGCACGGTCCAGTCTCCGGCCCGGGTCTCTCCCGCCAGGTTCAGATCCCTGGGGGACAGGGGAGTGGGGGCAGAGCGGGAGAGCACCAGCTCTCCGTAGCGGCGCCGGGCGGTGAGTCCGCCGGGCAGATCCAGCCGGGCGGAGGGATCGCTCCCCCGGCAAAGGTTCAGCAGCCCCTCCAAATGGGGGGCCGCGCAGTTGTCATTGCCTGCCGTCATGGAGCCGATGAGCATCCGGGCGCCCCGAATGGCCACGCTCTGGGGCTGGTCAGCAAGGGCAGCGGCAGGGAGAATCAGGTCCTCCCCCTCCCACCGGGCGCTCTCCACCGCCTGGGCGGCCAGGGAAGAGAGGTAGTCCTCATCTTCCCGCAGGTGGGCGCAGGTCTGGCTGATGCGGGAGAGAAACCCGGGAAACAGGTCCTCCAGGACCGGCAGCACCTGGTGGCGCAGCCGGTTGCGGGCGTAGGCGTCGTCCCGGTTGGTGGCGTCCTCACGCCAAGGGAGACCGCGGTAGCGCAGGTAGTTCTCGATCTCCTCCCGGGAGGTGGTGAGCAGGGGACGGATGAGATTGCCCCGCTTGGGGGGCATCCCGGCCAGGCCACGCAGACCGCTGCCCCGTCCTAAGTGGAGCAGCACCGTCTCGGCGTTGTCACTGGCGTTATGGGCGGTGGCGATGAGATTCGCCCCCACCTCTTGAGCGGCAGTTTGGAGAAAGGCGTAGCGCATCTGCCGGGCGGTCTCCTCCAGGCCTTGGCGCAGCCGGGCCGCTTCTCCGGCCACGTCGCCGCCGCCGGTGATGAGCCTCACCCCGGGCAGTTCCTTCCCGGAACCTTCCGGGGTGTAGAGCCGCTCGGCGGGACAGCACAGCCGGACAAATTCTTCCACAAATTTGGCGTCCTGTGTGGATTCTGCACCCCGCAGGCGGTGATCATAATGGGCGGCCACCAGGGTGAAGTCCAGCTCCCGCCGCAGGCAGTAGAGCCGATGAAGCAGGTATACCGAGTCCGCCCCTCCGGACACAGCACACAGCACCGTGCTGCCGGGGGGGATGAGGCGGTGTTCCTGGATCAGTTGTTCCATACGGTCGCTCATAACCACTCCAAAAGGGAAAAATTAGGCTTACTCCTCGTGCTGCCACTCCATGTTGCTGAAGGTGGTGAACTCGGGCAGCCATTGCAGCTCCACGGTGCGGGTCTCGCCGTGGCGGTTTTTGGCGATGATACACTCGGCCAAATTGGGGTTGGGGGTGTCCTTGTCGTAATAGCCCTCCCGGTAGAGGAACATGACGATGTCGGCGTCCTGCTCGATGGCGCCCGACTCACGCAGGTCGGAGAGCATGGGCCGCTTGTCGCTGCGGCTCTCGTTGGCACGGGAGAGCTGGCTGAGGCAGAGAACGGGGACGTTCAATTCCTTGGCCATGATCTTCAGAGCGCGGGAGATGTCGGAGACCACCTGCTGGCGGTTTTCTCCGGAATACTGCTTTCCGCCGGCGGACTGCATCAGCTGGAGGTAATCGATGATGACCAATCCCAGGTTGTCCACCCGACGGCACTTGGCGTTGATGTCGGCCACGCTGACCGAGGAGTCATCGTCAATGAGGATCATGGAGCGGTTGAGAGAGTCGGCGGCCACCGCCACCTTCTCCCAGTCCTCCTCGGTGAGCTTACCGGTGACCAGCTTTTTGTTGTCTACAAAGCACTCGCTGGAGATGAGGCGGAGAGCCAACTGCTCCCGGCTCATTTCCAAGGAGAAAAAGGCCACGTTCTTTCCCGACCGCTTGCCCGCCTCCAGCAGGATGTTCAAAGCCATGGAGGTCTTGCCCATACCGGGACGGGCGGCCAGGAGAATGAGGTCGGATTTATTGAGGCCCGAGATGGCCCGGTCCAAATCGGTAAGGCCGGTGGACAGGCCGGGGATGGCGCTGTCGCTCTCGGCCAGCTCGGTGAGACGGTCGTATACATCCAGCAGCACCGACGAGATGGGGGTCAGACCCCGGGCGGCCCGGCCCTGGCGGATGGCGTAGATGCGCTGCTCGGCGGCCTCCAGGATGTCCTGGCCGGTGTCGGTGCCCTGCTGAATGAGGGCGGTGAGCTCGCCTGCCGTCTCTGCCACCCGGCGCAGCAGGGTCTTGTCCTTGATGATGCCGATGTATTCCTTTACATTGGCGGCGGTAGGGGTGGTGTCCATGAGCTGGAGCAGATACCCCCGGGAGTTATTTTCGTCATAGACCCCGTTTTGCTTCATGTTCTCCAGCACCGTCACCGGGTCGATGGTGAGGGAGTAGTTGAACATGGAGTAGATGGTCTCGTAGATGTCCCGGTTCTGCCGTAGGTAGAAGTCGTCGGGGCGCAGCTGGTCAATAACCTCGGGGACGCAGCGGGGGTCGATGAGCATGGAGCCCAACACTGCCTGCTCCGCCTCCACACTGTGGGGCAGCTGCTTTAATAACAGTTGTTCATCGTCCAGCGCCATGTCATCGGCCTCCTTTCTGTGGTGTTTCGTTTCAATGGGTTATCGCGGCGGGAGAGGGCAATCAGGCCTCCACCACCATCACGTTGACGGTGCCCACGATCTCATAGCCCAGCTTGGCCTTGATCTTGTAGCCGCCGCAGGCCTTGATGGGCTCGTCCAGCACCAGCTTGGTCTTGGCAATGTTCAGGCCGTGCTGCTGAGCCAGGCACTCAGAGATCTCCTTGGCGGTGACGGCGCCGAACAGACGTCCGCCCTCGCCGGCCTTGGCGGCCACCTTCACGGTGAGGCTCTCCAGCTTCTTGGACAGAGCCTCGGCCTCCGCCTTCTCGGCAGCCTGCTGGGCCTTGCGGGCCTTCTCCTGCTGCTTCATGGTGTTCAGGTTCTCGGCGGTGGCGATGACCGCCAGCTTCTTGGGAAGCAGGAAGTTGCGGGCGTAACCGTCGGATACGTCCACCAGCTGGCCCTTCTTGCCCTGGCCCTTCACGTCCTGCTGCAAAATCACTTTCATGGTAAATTTCCTCGCTTTCTTGATTTTAAACCAAATGGGTATGGAATCAGCCGAAACCGGCTGGGGTTGGTGGGGTCAGCCCTCCAGGTACTGGTCGATGGCGTGAGACAACTCGGTGGCCACCTGAGAGAGAGACTTACCGGAAATCTGGCCGCCGGCCGCCGCGGCATTGCCGCCGCCGCCCAGCTTCTCCAGAATGACCTGTACGTTGGTATCTCCCATGGAGCGGGCAGAGATAATGACCCGCTCGCCGTCGGGGTAGAGGACAAAGGAGGTGTCAATGCCGATGATGTTCAAAAGCTCGTCAGCGGCCTGAGCGGCCACGATACGGCCCACGGTGTGGTCCACCACGGCAATGGCGATCTTCTCCCGGTAGAGTTTGGCGTTTTGAATGATAGCGTACTTGGCGATGGTGCCCTCCAGGTCGTTCTGGAAGAGCTTTTTTACCTCCGCGGTGTCGGCGCCCGCCCGGCGCAGGAAGGCGGCGGCCTCAAAGGTGCGCCCGCCGGTGCGCATGGTGAAGTTCTTGGTGTCCAGCACGATACCGGCCAGCAGGGCCTCGGCCTCCGCCCGGGTGAGATCGGTGGGGTCGGCGATGTACTGCAATAGCTCGGTGACCAGCTCACTGGCGGAGGAGGCATAGGGCTCGTGGTAGTTGAGGGCGGCACCCTCAATATAGGTGGCGGCCCGGCGGTGGTGGTCGATGACGGCCACCCGGTTGCAGGACTGCACCAGGTCCAGGGACTGAACCTGCTCAGGGCGGTTGGTGTCCACCACCACCACCAGAGAGCGGTTGTCCGCCAGCAGGAGCGCCTCCTGGGCGGAGAGGAAGCAGTCCTGATACTCCTCCAGATGGGCCAGCTTGTCCATCAGCACCTTGGCCGGGGGAGAGCCTGCCTCCCGGATGATGTGGGCGGGAACGCCTTTCTTCCGGGCGATGGCGCACACGCCGGCGGCGGCACCCATGCAGTCGTTATCGGGGGACTTGTGGCCCATGATAAACACCTGGGAGGAGTCGGCCACCAGGGCGGACAGGGCGTTGGCCATGACCCGGCTTTTTACCTTGGTGCGCTTTTCCGTCTCCTTGGAGCGGCCGCCGTAGAACTCGAAGGTGAACTGGTTGCGTACCACCGCCTGGTCGCCGCCACGGGACAGAGCCATCTCAATGGACAGGTTGGCAAACTGCATCAGCTCCTGGAAGGAGCCGCCGTCCTTGCCCACGCCGATGGAGAAGGTGGCGGCGATGCCGCTGGGGTTGGAAACCTGGCGAATGGTGTCCAGAATGTCAAACTTCTTTTCGATAAACCGGGCCAGATACTGCTCCTCAAAGATGTAGTAGTACCGGTCCCGCTCCACCCGGCGGAGCATGCCGTGGGTGTCGGCCACCCAGGCGTCCAGACGGGCGTTGATCTCGGAGTAGATGGCGGAGCGCTCGTTCTCCGTCAGGTTTTTCATCAGGTCCTCGTAGTTGTCCAGCAGCAGCACCGCCATCACCGGGCGGGAGGCCAGATACTTGTCCCGGGTCTCACACAGCTCGGTGATGTCCACCCAGTAGGTGGTGGCCAGGAAGCCGCCGCCCTTGTCGCCGGTGCGCACCAGGTGGCCGTAGACCACAAACCGGCGGCCGCAGAAGCTCACATGGTCGGGACACTCGTTTTTGCCCTCCAGCAGCCACCGGGTGTCAAAGCCGGGGACGACGGAGGAGAGCTTGGCGTCGAAGAGGTGCTCCCGGTCGCCGGTGAGACGCAGGAAGCGGTCGTTGGTCCAGATGATATCGTCGCTCTCCGGACGGAAGATCACCATGGGCAGGGGGGAGTTGACCATGGTATCCTTTGTGGCCACATCCACGTTGCCGGTGATATTTTCAATGTACTTGGTGATCTCCCGGCGGCGCTTGTGGCCGCTGGTGCGGGTGTACAGCCCCAGGATCAGCACCACCACAGCTTCCAGCACCGCCAGAGGAATGGAAAACAGGGCGGAGGCCAGGGCAAACAGGATCAGGATCACAAAATACAGCTGCACACTGGGCTGGAGAAGCTTGGATATTTTTCGGTTCAAGAGAGAAAGCCTCCCTTCTGCAAGAATCACAAAATCAGAACTAAATTATATCAGATTGCCGGAGGAATTACAACCAAAACCAACGTGGAAACTGCCGGTGGGAGCAGTGCGGGGAGAAATGGAAGCGGGAGCACGGCAAAAAAATCCTGCCCCCCTGGAAATTGAGCCATTGCAAGGGGGAAAAAAGGCTGGTATAATAGGAAAACAAGCGTGGTCCCCGCCTACTGAGGCCCCACAGGGCCAAATGACGTCACGTGAACCAAAGCCTGTTAAAAATGAACCTTAGGAGGCTAATGTATATGGAAGAGATCAAGATCACTCGCGCCCAGACGCTCAAGGAGAAGCCCGACCCCTCCACCCTGGTGTTCGGCAAGGCTATGACCGACCATATGTTCATCGTGGACTATGATGCCGGTCAGGGCTGGCATGATCCCCGCATCGTGCCCTATGGCCCTCTGGCCATTGACCCCGCCGCCAAGGTGCTCCACTATGCTCAGGAGATCTTTGAGGGCCTGAAGGCTTACCGCACCGCTGACGGCTCCATCCAGCTGTTCCGCCCCCTGGACAACGTGCGCCGCATGAACAACTCCGCCGCCCGTATGTCCCTGCCCCAGATCCCCGAGGAGCTGGCCCTGGCGGGTATTACCGAGCTGGTAAAGCTGGAGCAGGACTGGGTGCCCTCCGCGAAGGATACCTCCCTGTACATCCGCCCCTTCATGGTGGGCCTGGACGCCGCTCTGGGCGTACATAGCTCTCACCACTGCCAGTACATCGTCATCGTCTGCCCCGTGGGTGCCTACTATCCCGAGGGCCTGGACCCCGTGAAGATCTACGTGGAGGACCAGGACGTCCGCGCCGTCAAGGGCGGCACCGGTATGGCCAAGACCGGCGGCAACTACGCTGCCTCCCTGCGGGCCGGCGACCGGGCTGAGGCCAACGGTTACAGCCAGGTGCTGTGGCTGGACGGCGTGCACCGCAAGTACATTGAGGAGGTCGGTTCCATGAACGTCATGTTCAAGGTGGCCGGCAAGATCCTCACCCCCGACCTGAACGGCTCCGTGCTGGACGGCATCACCCGCCGTTCCTGCATCCAGCTGCTGAAGGACTGGGGCTACGAGGTGGAGGAGCGCCGCATCTCCGCCGAGGAGCTCTTCGAGGCCGCCGAGAACGGCACCCTGGAAGAGGCTTGGGGCACCGGCACCGCCGCCGTTGTCTCCCCCATCGGCGAGCTGGCCATGGGCGACAAGAAGGTCACCGTCTCGGGCAACCAGATCGGCGAGGTCACCCAGCGCCTGTACGACGCCCTCACCGACATCCAGTGGGGCCGCGCTCAGGATCCCCACGACTGGATCATGAAGCTGTGCTAATTTTTTAAGAAATCATTTCCAAAAGCCGCCCGCGTGTCCGCGGGCGGCTTTTGCTTTACCCTGGACAGGAACGGTGGTATAATACTACTATCTATGTCCCTGCCCAAGCGGGGAGCGGGATACGTAAGGGAGGAAGCGATCACATGGATTTGACCGAGCGTACGGTAGAGAGTAAGACCCTGTTTGATGGGGTCATCGTAACCTTAAAAGTAGATCAGGCCCAGCTGCCCGACGGCAAGGTGGCTACCCGGGAAGTGGTGGAGCACCCCGGCGGCGTGGCCATCCTGGCCCTGGATGAGGAGAACAACGTCACCCTGGTGCAGCAGTACCGCTACCCCTTCCACCAGGTGCTGCTGGAGCTGCCCGCGGGCAAGCTGGACGCCGGGGAGGACCACCGCCCCGCCGCCATCCGGGAGCTGAGCGAGGAGACCGGCCTGGAGGCCGGAGAGCTGACCTACCTGGGCTGCCTGCTGGCCTCTCCGGGTTTTTGTACTGAGCGGCTTCACATGTACCTGGCCCGGGACCTGCGCAAGAAGGAGAGCCACCCGGATGAGGATGAATTTTTGAATGTGATCACCATGCCCTTCCAGCAACTGCTGGAGCAGGTGATGGACGGCACGGTGGAGGACGCCAAGACGGTGGCCACTGTGCTCAAGACCAAGGTCCTGCTGGGCCTTTGAGAGGGGGCGGCACTGTGGGAAAGACCGTGCTCATTGTAGAGGACGAGCAGAATATCGTGGACATCCTGTCCTTTAACCTGGAGCGGGAGGGATACGACACCCTGGAGGCCTACGACGGCAACACCGGCTTGCAGCTGGCCCTGGAGCAGAACCCCGACCTGGTGCTGCTGGATCTGATGCTGCCGGGGATGGACGGCTTTGAGGTGTGCCGCCGCATCCGGGAGACGGGCAGTGCGGTGCCCATCCTGATGCTCACCGCCCGGGAGGAGGAGGCCGACAAGGTGCTGGGCCTGGAGCTGGGGGCAGACGACTATATCACAAAGCCCTTCGGCATGCGGGAACTGCTGGCCCGGGTCAAGGCCAACATCCGCCGCTCCGCCATGGTGCCTGCCCAGGGGGAGCAGGCTCAGCCTGCCTCGGGCAAGCGACTGGAGCTGGGCCGGGTGGTGGTGGACCAGGAGAAGGCCACCGTTTATAAGGACGGCAATCCCCTGGAGCTCACTCAGCGGGAGTACGATCTCATCTGCTACCTGGCCTCCCAGCCGGGAAAGGTGTTCTCCCGGGAGGCGCTGATGGAGCATGTGTGGAACTATGAGGGCTACGTGGGCGACGTGCGGGCCGTGGATGTGGCGGTGCGACGTCTGCGCGAGAAGATCGAGGACGATCCCGCCTCGCCTAAGTTCATCGTGACCAAGCGGGGTATGGGCTACCTGTTCGGCGGGGAATGACCGCGGAATCTTAGAAAGGAAGAAAAAGGGGGGAGTGTGCCGTGCTGCGCAGCCTGCACATGAAGCTGGTGATGATCATGGTGCTGCTCATCCTGTCGCTGATGACAGTGGTGGGCGCCTTTCTCATCAACTCCGTCATGGCATTCTATCTGGAGGACTTCTATACCCAGATGTCCAATGTGTTCGCCCGGGAGTCCCTGACCCGGGATCTGACCACGGCCACCCAGGGGGAGGAAGACGGAGCCCAGGCCATCCTTGACATCCTGGAGACCTACTCCGGCGAACTGGGCCTGAACGGTTACAGCCGCACCCTGTTTATCCTGGACGGGGAGACCGGGGAGTACCTGGCCGGCAATAACGACGATGCGGGTAAGAACCTGTCCTATGATTCGGCCAATCTCACCCACGCACTGGCCACCGGGGAGGACTCCAGCAGTCCCAATATGGCCGCCGACTATATGGACGTGGCCATCACCCTGGACCGGGGCGGCTCCTCCTATGTGATCTATATTCTGGACAACAAGACCACGGTGAACAGCCTCATCAGCCAGATGTTTGTGCTGATTTTGGAGTCCCTGGTCTTTGGTCTGGTCATCTCCATCCTGTTGTCCTTCCTGCTGTCCAAGACCATGATCATCCCCATCCAGCGCCTCACCGAGGGCGCTATGCGGGTGGCCCACGGAGACTTCTCCCGAAAGATCCAGGTGGCCTCCCGGGATGAGATCGGCGTGCTCACCGACACCTTTAACGACATGGCCGGACAGCTTCAGGACACCCTGCGCCAGGTGGAAAATGAGCGCAACAAGCTGGATACCCTGTTTTTGCACATGACCGACGGCGTGGTGGCCTTTTCCCGCAACGGAGAGGTCATCCACTCCAATCCTGCCGCCGAGGAGATGCTGGGCCGTACCATTACTGCCGAGGCTACCTATGAGGAGCTCTTCGGTGATCTGCTTTCTCTGGAACAGGTGCTCCAGGCTCCTGACTATCTGGAGGAGGAGCGCTGGGAGGGAGAACGCTTCCTGCAGCTGCTGCTGGCTCCCTTTGACCGGGACCGCCAGGGCGGCGTGCTGGTGGTGCTCCACGATGTGACCCAGCAGCGGAAAACACAGGATATGCAGCGGGAATTTGTGGCCAATGTCTCCCACGAGCTGCGAACCCCCCTCACCAACATCCGCAGCTACGCCGAGACCCTCTCGGACAGCGCCGGAGAGCTGCCTCCCGCCACAGAAAAGAAGTTTTTGGGGGTCATCCTCAACGAGAGCGACCGCATGACCCATATCGTGCAGGACCTGCTCACCCTGTCCCGGTTCGACTCGGGAAAGGACGAACTGCATTTGGTGCGCTTCCCCTTCGATGTGGCGGTACAGGATCTGTACAACGCCGTGTACATGGAGGCCCAGCGCCACGACCACAAGATGAAGCTGCGTCTGGAGCCCGATCTGCCCGCCGTTGTGGCCGACCGGGAGCGTGTGCTCCAGGTGATGATGAACATCGTCTCCAATTCCATCAAGTATACGCCCAACGGAGGACATATCCTGGTCTCCGCCGGACGGGAGGGAGACCGGGTGTGGATGCAGGTGGACGACGACGGCATCGGCATTCCTCCAAAGGACCGACCCCGTATTTTCGAGCGCTTCTACCGGGTAGATAAGGCCCGCTCCCGCCAGTCGGGAGGAACCGGCCTGGGACTGTCCATTGCCAAGGAGATCGTGGACCGCCATGAGGGCGTGCTGGAGCTGGTGGACCGGGAAGGTCCTGGCCTGTCCATGCGCATGGAACTGAAGATCGAGGGTCCCAGCCATGTTTAAGAAGAATAAAAAGTTGGTAGAACGGGTGAAGAGCCTGCTGATTGTGCTGCTGAGCTGCTCGGCGGTCTATCTCGCGGTGCGCACCCAGCTGCCCGTGGCCCTCAGCGGGCTGCTTCCTTCGGAGAGCAGAGAGAGCGGCGGACAGACCACTCAGGAGAGCCGCACCCTGGCCGCCCAGCCTCTGCGTATGGCGGTGACCATCCGGGGTGGAGAGGAGACACTGCGCTACGGGGTGCAGTATGACCAGAAGGCACAGGACGCCCTGTTTCAGCAGGTGTACAGCCTGCTGGTGGAGGCCCTGAGCAGTGCCGGCACTCCGGAGATTGTGGATCAGCAGGCGTGGCGGCAGGCCCTGAACACCGCGCCGGGGCTGTACTTTGACTGGCAGGACGACCTGCCGTTTTTCGTGCTGAACGGGTGGCTTTCGGTAAACAATGAGCAGCTCAGCGGTGCGCTGCGCCGCCTGGTACTGACCTCTCAGGATGGTCAGGCGCTCATCTATTACAGCGCTCAGAATGGAACGTACTACCGGGCGGTATGCAGCATGGTGGATGTCAACCGCCTGAGCGAGGCGGTGTCCGGCGTTAAGGATAACGGAGCCCACTTTGCCTTTGAGCAGGAGGAGTACAGCGCCCTGGCGCCCGATACGCTGCTGCTGGGGGAGAACATTGCCCCCAAGGTCTACCAGGCGGCCAATCCTCTGGAGCAGGAGAGCGCCCAGGCGCTGGTGCGGCAGAAGCTGGACTTCTCCGCCGACTCCAGCGTATCCTATATCACCTCCGATGAGCAGGTCATCCGAAACGGAAACGATACCTTGCGCCTGGCCTCGGACGGCACAGTGACCTTTACTGCCGCCGATGACGGCGCAATCCGCTATCCGGTGGCCGGTTCGGGGGTGTACTGGGCGGTGGAGAGCTGCCGCCAGCTGGCCACAGACACCCTGGGAGAACTGGGCGGTCAGGCCCGGATCTATCTGATGTCGGTGGAGGAGACCGGAGCGGAGAGCTGGCAGATCGAATTTGGGTATCTGCTCAATGGAGTCCCGGTGCGTCTGGGGGAGGAGGGCTATGCGGCCAGCTTCCAGGTCAGCGGCGGCCGGGTGAACAGCTTTACCCTGCATTTCCGCAGCTACACAGACAGCGGGACCACCTCGGTGGTGCTGCCTCAGCTCCAGGCCATGGCGGCCATGGAGACCAAGGGCCACGAGGGCGAGGAGCTGCTGCTGTTGTATCTGGACAGCGGGGCACAGCAGGTGAGCGCCTCCTGGGCGGCGGCCAGCCAGTGGAAGACGGGAGGATGAGAGCATGGAATGGTCAAAAATCAAAACCATCATCCTGATCATCCTGGCCGGGACCAATTTGCTGCTGCTCTCCTTTGTCCTGCGCCAGGATCTGCAGAAGCGTACCGTACAGCTCCAGGCCCGTCAGGAGGCGGTAGCCTTTCTGGAGAAAAACGGGGTGACCGTGGAGGAGAATATCATTCCCAAAGAGGATACGCTCCAGCCCCAGCAGGTGGAGCGGGACCGGGAGAGCGAACCTAAGCTGGCCCAGGCCCTTCTGGGCGGCCAGGTAGAGGAGCGCCTTCTGGGCGGTGAAGTATACCGCTACCACAACCAGCGGGGCTATATCCAGTTCCATGCCGACGGCACGTTTCAAGGCGAGTTTGTCAGCGGTGCCTTTCCCCTGGACGGGGCAGATCCCCGGAGCTACTCGGTGGAGATCCTAAAAAAGCTGAACTTCCAGGGTGAGATCCTGGAGGTGACCGGGGAAGAAGACGGCGCGGCGGAGACTACGGTCCTGCTGCGGCAGAGCTGGAACGGGAGTCCTCTGTTTGACCGGCAGGTGACTTTGACCTACCGGGGCGGAGACCTGGTGTCCATGTCCGGCGGGCGGCGCCTGATGGGAACGCCACAGCCTGACGAGAGCCGCCAGACTCTGGAGGTGCCTACCGCGCTTATCCGTTTTTACCACGGATTGACCGCCATGGGTGATGTATGCAGCCGCATCGACAGCATTACCCAGGGATATGTGGCCACTAACTACTCCCCCGGTTCTACGTCGCTGGTACCGGTGTGGCAGGTGGCCACCGACACGGGGACCTACCTGCTGGATATGCTCACCGGAGAGATGAGCCGGGTGGAAACTGCCGCGTCCCAGGAAAATGGAGCGTGAGGGCAGGATAGATTTGGGGAACTTTTCCCTTGTTTTTTTGTAGGCAGCTGTGTATGATATTGCGTACACCAAGCCACAAACAGGAAAATGCAGGTGATGCTATGTCCAATCAAAATCGTCCCATCGGGATCATAGACTCGGGCATCGGCGGGTTCAGTGTAGCCCGCCGGGTGCGCAGGCAGCTGCCCAACGAGAATATCCTCTACTTCGGAGACGGGGGAAATAACCCCTATGGCAACCATACTGCGGAGGAGATTTTGAGTCTGACCCGGTATATGCTGGACTTTATGCGCCAGCGGCAGGTAAAGGCGCTGCTGGTGGCCTGTAATACCATTTCCTGTCTGATCGACGAGTACCGCAGGGAGATGGATTGTCCGGTGCTCAGTGTGGTGCAGGCAGGTGCAGAGTCGGCAGCCCATCGGCCGGAGAAGCGGGTGGGCGTGATCTCCACCTGCTTTACCGCTTCCACCGGCTGCTATCCCGCGCTGATCGCTCAGCTGGCGCCGGAGAAGAAGGTATTCAGCCGTGGATATAAAAATCTGGCCGCTATGGTGGAGCATGGGGCCAGTCAGCAAGAGATTGACGAGGAGTTGCGGGAGAATCTGGACGGACTGGTGCATCAGGACCAGGTGGAGTGCTGCTTATTGGCCTGCACCCACTACCCTCTGGTGGAGGAAAATATCCGCCGCCTCTATCCTCAGCTGCAGCTGGTGGATCCGGCAGACCGCATGGCCAGGGAGCTGGAGCGGTGCCTGAAGGAGACGCGGCAGATCAGCCGGCGCAGCGAGCCAGGTACGCTGGAGATTTATACCACCGCCGATCCCCAGGACTATATCCGGGCAGCCCGGCGGGCTGGTTTGGAGGGTGTGATCACCGCCCAGTCCTGGCCGGCTATGAAACTGGAGAAGAAACAGAAAAAGAAGGAAAAGGACGCCTGAGAAGGCGTCCTTTTCTTACTTAAAAAACCCACGGCATAAGCCGTGGGCTTTTTTGATAGGTTTTAATTGTCACGCTGCAGCGGCTGCGCCACGCACGGCTTCTCTCCGTCTCGGGCTTGAAACAGTGACGCTTTGCGTCCCTTCGGTTTCGCGCCCTCGCTCCGGTCCATCCGTGCTGCTCCGCACGCCTACGCGCTTCTTTTTGTCACGCTGCGGATTGGGCGCGCGGCCGGGACGATTACTCCGCCGTCTTCGCCGCCAAACAGAAGTCCACTTGGCCTTCTTGGTTTGCTGGCATCCGCTCTGTCGTTATCTCCGCTGTGCGCCTATCCTCGCGCTTCTTAATACATACCACCCATGTCAGGGGCAGCAGGAGCGGCAGGTGCGGGAGGCTTCGTCGTCGCGGACGCCATATCCCTCGCCCCGCCGCAGGCGGCAGGGCTCGCTCATTCTGTCGCTCCTCCTCTCCCCGGCAAACCCGCGTTGCTGGGCTTTGCCGGGGGCCCGGTGTCGGCTTCGCCGACAAGCCCTCGCCCCTATAAAAGAAGCCCACGGCATAAGCCGTAGGCTTCTTGATGGATTAAATTAATACATACCACCCATATCAGGGGCAGCAGGAGCGGCAGGTGCGGGAGGCTTCGTCGTCGCGGACGACATATCCCTCGCCCCGCCGCAGGCGGCAGGGCTCGCTCATTCTGTCGCTCCTCCTCTCCCCGGCAAACCCGCGTTGCTGGGCTTTGCCGGGGGCCCGGTGTCGGCTTCGCCGACAAGCCCTCGCCCCTATAAAAGAAGCCCACGGCATAAGCCGTAGGCTTCTTGATGGATTAAATTAATACATACCACCCATATCAGGGGCAGCAGGAGCGGCAGGTGCGGGGGGCTCGGGCTTGTCGGCGACCAGGGCCTCGGTGGTCAGCAGGGTGCTGGCGATGGAGGCGGCGTTCTCCAGAGCGGAGCGGTTCACCTTGGTGGGATCCACGATGCCGGCGGGGATCATGTCGCAGTAAACCTCGTTGTAGGCATCGAAGCCGTAGCCGGTCTTGCCGGACTCACGGATCTTCTCCAGAACCACGGAGCCGTCGATACCGGCGTTGGCAGCGATCTGCTTGACAGGAGCAGTCAGAGCGCGGGCAATGATCTGCACGCCGGTCTTCTCATCGCCCTCGACCTCAGCCATCAGCTTCTCAACAGCGGGGATGGCATTCAGGTAAGCGGTACCGCCGCCGGCCACGATGCCCTCTTCCACAGCGGCGCGAGTGGCGTTCAGAGCGTCCTCGATGCGCAGCTTCTTCTCCTTCATCTCTACCTCGGTGGCAGCGCCGACCTTGATGACAGCCACACCGCCGGCCAGCTTGGCCAGGCGCTCCTGCAGCTTCTCACGGTCGTAATCGGAGGTGGTCACCTCGATCTGGCTCTTGATCTGGCCGATGCGGGCCTTGATCTCCTCGGAGTTACCAGCGCCGTTGACAATGGTGGTGTTCTCCTTGGTGACCTTGACCTGGCGAGCCTGGCCCAGCTGACCCAGCTGAGCTTCCTTCAGCTCCAGACCCACGTCGGAGGAGATCACAGTGCCGCCGGTCAGGATGGCGATATCCTGCAGCATCTCCTTGCGGCGGTCGCCGAAGCCGGGGGCCTTGACGCAGACCACGTTCAGGGTGCCGCGCAGACGGTTGACGATCAGGGTGGACAGAGCGTCGCCCTCCACGTCCTCAGCAATGATCAGCAGCTTCTTGCCGGACTGGACAACCTGCTCCAGCAGGGGCAGCAGCTCCTGAATGTTGGAGATCTTCTTATCGGTGATGAGGATGAGGGCGTCGTCCAGGTTGGCCTCCATCTTCTCAGTGTCGGTGACCATGTAGGGGGTGATGTAGCCACGGTCAAACTGCATGCCTTCCACGACCTCGGAGTAGGTCTCAGCGGTCTTGGACTCCTCGATGGTGATAACGCCGTCGTGGCCCACCTTCTCCATGGCCTCGGCGATCAGCTTGCCGATGTTCTCGTCGCCGGAGGAGACAGCGCCGACGCGGGCGATGTCAGCAGAGCCGTTGACCTTCTGGCTGTTGGCCTTGATGGCCTCGATGGCGGTGGTGGTGGCCTTGGCAATGCCCTTCTTCATGATCATGGGATTGGCGCCGGCGGCCAGGTTCTTCAGGCCCTCGCGGATGATGGCCTGAGCCAGCAGGGTAGCGGTGGTGGTACCGTCGCCAGCCACGTCGTTGGTCTTGGTGGAGACTTCCTTCACCAGCTGAGCGCCCATGTTCTCAAAGGGATCGGGCAGCTCGATCTCCTTGGCGATGGTCACGCCGTCGTTGGTGATCAGGGGAGCGCCGAACTTCTTATCCAGCACTACATTGCGGCCCTTGGGACCCAGGGTGATCTTCACGGTGTCAGCCAGCTGATTGACGCCCTTCTCCAGAGCCTTGCGGGCCTCTTCGCCGTAGCAAATAATCTTAGCCATAACGCATTACCTCCAAGATAATTCCGCCTTGCGGAATTGAAATTAAAATGAGTCCGGAGCAGGACATGTGCCTGCGCAGGACCCCTTAACCCCTGGCCGCCGCGGCCAGGGCCGCCTTTCCTATGGAAAGGCGAGGGGGGTATCGAAAGCGGGTTCCTTGGGAACCGCTTTCGTATCTATGGGGACAACGTCCCCCATGGACGAGTTTTACTCGACAATAGCCAGAATATCGTTCTGACGCACGATGGTGACCTCGTCGCCGTCCAGCTTCACCTGGGTGCCGGCATACTTGCTGGTGATGACCTTGTCGCCCACCTTCACGTTCATGACGACTTCCTTGCCGTCCACCATGCCGCCGGGGCCGACAGCCAGAACCTCAGCCACTTCAGGCTTCTCCTTGGCGGCGCCGGTGAGGATGATGCCGCCCTTGGTGGTCTCCTCGGCCTCTACCAGCTTGACAACAACGCGGTCAGCCAAAGGTTTCAGTTTCATAACGGGTTCCTCCTTATATGATGGTTACTTAATAAACAAACTCCAATGAGATTTAGCACTCCAAACATCTAAGTGCTAACCACGTGTATTATAGTAATCGTTTCCTGATCAAAAATCAACCCCCTTTTTCAAAAAAGAGGGCTGTTTCAAAAAATATTTACGATGTGTTCACAAACTGACAAAAAGAGTGCTAATTTTGTCGGGCGAGTGTTTTCCGCAGCACAGCCAGACCGGCAAGCAGCAGCAGGGGAAAGACCGCCGCGGCCAGCAGACCGCATTGCAGGCGGTCGCCCCAGGCGGAGGAGACCAGTCCCACCAGGCCGGGACCGGCGGAGCACCCCAGGTCTCCGGCCAGGGCCAGCAGGGCAAACAGGGCGGTGCCGCTGCGGGGAAAACAGGCTGCCGCCAGACTAAAGGTGCCCGGCCACATGCAGCCCACCGCCATGCCGCACAGGGCGCACCCCACCAGCGCCAGAGCGGGCCAGGGGGAGAGGGAGACCAGCAGGTATCCGGCAATACACAGGATGGTACTGGCCGTCATAAAGCCGGTGGGGGAGGGGCGGTTGCGGCTGTATGCGGCGTATACCAGCCGGGACAGGCCCATCAGCAGGGCAAAGGACAGAGGTCCGGCCAGATCGCCCACCGTTTTGGACACGCCCAGCGCAGACTCTGCAAAGGCGCTGGCCCACTGGGAGATGGAAAGCTCACTGGCTCCCGCGCAGGCCATCAGAAGCAGAAACAGCCAAAACCGGGGCGTGCGGAACAGCTGCCCCAGGGAGAGGCCGGACTCGCCCTCCGGCGTGAGAGTGGCCAGGGGGACCTGGGTAAACACCAGGGCGTTGACCAGGGGGAGCAGAGCCCAGAGCATGGCCAGAATACGCCAGTTCTGGGTGCCAAAGCAGACAAAAAACAGGGTGGACAGGGCGATGGTGGCCACGCTGCCCCAGCAGTAGAAGGAGTGGAGCAGGCCCATCACGGCCGACTTGCGGCGGGTGGGGCAGGCCTCGGCAATGGGGCTGACCAGCACCTCCAGCAGGCCGCCGCCCAGGGCGTAGACCACCACAGCCGTCGTCAGACCGGCCAGAGGGGGGATGCGGCCAGGCAGCATAGCCAGCAGAACAAGGCCCAGTGCAGCAAACAGATGGGCGGCCACCATGCATACCCGCCAGCCGATCTTATCCACAAACCGGGCGGACAGGCCGTCCACGCACAGCTGCACCAGAAAATTGACAGTGATGAGCAGGGCGATCTGATCCAGAGAGAGGGAGAACTCCCGCTGGAAGGTGAGAAAGAGCAGGGGGGCAAAGAGGTTGATGACCGACTGGACGATGTACCCGGCAAAACAGGCACCCAAAGTCGCTTGATAGCTGTGTCGCATAAAGATAGCCCCCCTATTTAAAGGTGGGGGGCGTAGCTTGCCCCGTTGGGATAGAAGAAGTGGATCTTCTTTTCGGAGAGGCGCACGGTAAAGGAGGTGCTCTCCAGCACCTCCCCATCCACCACCGCCACCAGGGGTTCCTTGCTGGACCAGGTGAGCTCCCGGCCGTGGAAATCCTCAATGAGCTGGGGGTAATCCTTGTAGTGGCCCTTGGCGTACTGGCCCACCAGACGGATAAAGGTGAGCAGGCTCACCTTGCCTACCAGCAGCATATCAAGCACCCCGTCGTCGGGCATCGCGTCGGCCACCGGCATAAAGCCGCCGCCGTAGTACCGGCCATTGCATACGCAGACGATGGCGGTGGGGCCGCTGTAATGGACCGGACCCATCTGCACCTCCATGGGACGGCAGATACCTTTTAAAAAGATGTTTTCAATCAAAGAGAGAATGTAGGCTCCCTTGCCGGTGACAAAGGGCAGGTCCTTATACCGGTGGACCCCGGCGGCGATGCGGGCGTCTACACCCCCGCACACCACATCCAGCCCCAGCTTGCCGTTGCAGTCCATCAGGTCCAGCGTGGTCTGGGGACCGGCGGCCAGAGCCTCCAGGTCGTAGAACAGGTCCCGGTAATTGGGGCCGAATACCTTTAAAAAGTCGTTTCCGGTGCCTTTGGGCACACAGGTAATGGCAGCGTTGTCAAAGCCTGCCGCCCCGTTGACCACCTCGTTGAGGGTGCCGTCTCCGCCGCAGGCCCAGATGCGCACCGGCTCGCCGGTCTGGGCGGCCTGCCGGGCCAGCTTTTCCGCGTGGCCCTCTCCTTCGGTAAAGACCCGCTCGTGGGGGAAGGAGACCTGGTCCAGCTGGTTCAGCAGAGCCTGGGTGGTGCCTTTTCGCCCGGCCACAGGGTTGATAATAAACAGATGGCGCAAAAAATCACCTCAAACGGCCCAAAAGGGCCGAAACTTATTTGATGCCGTACATAAACAGGTCGCACTTGAGCATGCCGTTGTAGAGCTTGCGCTTTTTGTCCGCCTGCTTGCCGAAGGTGCGCTCGAACTCCGTGTGGGAGGACAGCAGATACAGCTTCCACCCGTCGGGGAACTTGGCCCAGGCCTTGCCGAAGGCCCGGTAGAGTTCCTCGGCCTCCTTGCGCTCCATGATGCGCTCGCCGTAGGGAGGGTTGGTGACGACTCGGCCGTAGAGCCCGCCCCAGTGGAAGGTGCGGGCGTCGTCCACGTCAAAGTGTACCACGTCGTCCACCTCGGCCAGCTCTGCGTTGTGCCGGGCCAGCTCCACCGCGTCCGGGTCCAGATCGCCGCCCCAGATCTCGTAGTCCCCGTCAAACTCCTGGTCCATAGCCTGATCGGCGGCCTCCAGCCACAGCTTCTTGTCTACAAAGGCCCACTTCTGGGCAGAGAAGGTGCGGTTGAGGCCGGGGGCACGGTTTTTGGCGATGAGGGCGGCCTCGATGGGGATGGTGCCGCTGCCGCAGAAGGGGTCGCACAGGGGGTCACGGCCCTTGTAACGGGAGAGCATCACCATGGCGGCAGCCAGGGTCTCGCGGAGAGGTGCCACCACGCCGTGAGCCCGGTAGCCCCGCTTGTGCAGTCCCGCGCCGCTGGTGTCCAGCATGAGGGTGGCGGTGTCCTTCATAATGGAGAACTGGATCTGGTAGAGGGCTCCAGTCTCCGGCAGGGTGTTGAGCCCGTACTTTTCCCCCAGCCGGGCGGCCACCGCCTTCTTCACAATGGCCTGGCAGGCGGGCACGGCGTGGAGGGCAGAGTTGAGGCAGTGGCCCTTGACGGGGAACTGTCCCTCCCGGGGGATAAAGCGCTCCCAGGGCAGGGCCTTGGTGCCCTCAAACAGGGCGTCGAAATTGTCCGCCGGGAAAGAGCCCAGCACCAGCAGCACCCGCTCTCCGGTGCGCAGGTTCAGGTTGAGCCGGGCAATGTCCAGTGCCGAGCCCCGGCACAGTACCCGGCCGTTCTCTGCCTGGACTCCCTCCAGATTCAATCGGCGCATCTCGTCGGCGCACAGGCCCTCCAGCCCAAACAGGGTGGGCACGGCAAAGGTCAAATCATTCACAGTAAAACCTCCCGGACCGGGCGCTGTACCCGGCCATTTTTCCAATAAAAAAACAGTTCCCAGCCTGCGAAAAACAGAGAAAAAAGGAGCTGTATGGACGCTTATCACATATAGTATATCGGACTGTGGAAAAATTCGCAATTCCTTTTCCAAACTGGAAGGGTTTGCTATGGAGTTTTCACAAAAAATATGGTATGGTATGGGCAACGGGAGGTAAGAGTATACAGAGTCTCGCGAGAAAGGAGTGTGCTATGGAAGCGATCATATGGCTGGGCGTGATGATTGCCTTTGCCGTGGGCGAGGCGGTCACCGTAGGGCTGACCAGCATTTGGTTTGCGGTAGGCGCCCTGGGCGCGCTGATCACCGCTGGGCTGGGGCTGGGATTCTGGCCGCAGATCACTGTGTTCATCGTTTTGTCGGGCATTACCCTGGCTCTGGTGCGTCCGCTGGCCAAAAAGCTGCTCCGGCCGGGCTACTCCGCCACCAATGCCGACCGAGTCATTGGAACGGTGGGCGTGGTCACCCAGGCGGTGAATAATCTGGCTGGTGAGGGGCTGGTAAATCTGGCCGGCCAGGTGTGGAGCGCCCGGAGCAAAACAGAAGAGGTCATCCCCGCTGGACAGGAGGTGCGTGTGCTCCATATCCAGGGGGTCAAGGTCATCGTGGAGCCGGTAGCGGCAGACCAGACCAAGGCAGTATAAACATCGGGAACAAGGAGGAAACATATGGGCTTTATGGACATCATTACAAAATTGATCCCTGTCATCGTCATTATCCTGATCCTGCTCATCCTGGCATCCAACATCCGAGTGGTACAGCAGTCCCGGGCCTACGTCATCGAGCGTCTGGGCGCGTTCCAGACCGTGTGGGGTGTGGGCCTGCACTTCAAGATCCCCTTTATTGAGCGGGTGGTCAAAAACGTGTCCCTGAAGGAGCAGGTGGTGGACTTCCCGCCCCAGCCCGTCATCACCAAGGATAACGTCACCATGCAGATCGACACCGTCATCTACTTCCAGATCACCGACCCCAAGCTCTACACCTACGGCGTGGAGCAGCCCATGAGCGCCATCGAGAACCTGACCGCCACCACCCTGCGTAACATCATCGGCGATCTGGAGCTGGACCAGTCTCTCACCAGCCGCGACCACATCAACGCCCAGATGCGGGCCATCCTGGACGAGGCCACCGACAACTGGGGCATCAAGGTCAACCGCGTGGAGCTGAAGAACATCATGCCTCCCCGGGATATCCAGGAGTCCATGGAGAAGCAGATGCGCGCCGAGCGTGAACGCCGTGAGTCTATCCTCCAGGCCGAGGGCCAGAAGCAGTCCCAGATCCTGGTGGCCGAAGGTGAAAAGCAGTCTGCCATCCTGAAGGCCGACGCCGCCAAACAGGCCGCCATCCTCCAGGCTGAGGGTGCCAAGCAGGCCAAGATCCTGGAGGCCGAAGCAGAAGCAGAGGCCATCCTGAAGGTGCAGCAGGCCACCGCCGACGCCATCCGGCTCATCAACGAGGCCGCCCCCGGCGAGGGCGTCTTGAAGATCAAGGCTCTGGAGGCCTTCACCGCCGCCGCCAACGGCAAGGCCACCAAGATCATCATTCCCAGCGAGATCCAGGGTCTGGCCGGTCTGGCCGCAGGCGCCAAGACCATCTTCGATACCGAGGACCCGAAAGCGTAAATCCTTTGATCCGATCCCGGGGAGGGTGCTCCCCGGGACTTTTTATGCCCAAAATAGGAAAATTAGCAATCATTGCACCGAAAAAAACAAAGAAAAGCTCATATACTTCTTGTTAGAGAAAACAAAAGGAGGGAGCGGCGTGGGGCGAGGAAAGGGACCGGGCGTGGGGCTGGGCCTTTTGATGATGTGTTTTGTGCTGGCGCTGAACCCGGTGGGGGAACCGGTTCAAAGCGCGGGGGGAGAGGCTGAGGTGGAGGTGCCGGTGGTGGCCCTCACCTTTGACGACGGACCCCGGGCGGATACCACCGGCTGGCTGCTGGAGCAGCTGGAGCTGCGGGAGGTGCCCGCCACCTTTTTTATGGTGGGCAGCCGGATTCCCGGCAACGAGGACCTGATCCGTCAGA
Organism: Flintibacter porci; assembly: GCF_041925195.1. Classification (NCBI taxonomy): domain Bacteria; kingdom Bacillati; phylum Bacillota; class Clostridia; order Eubacteriales; genus Flintibacter; species Flintibacter porci. The sequence continues at coordinate 175,919 of NZ_JBHEVB010000001.1, read as the reverse complement.
TGAAGGAGCAGGGGTGCCAGATCGGGGTACACACCTATGACCATGTGGATGTGACCGGGCTGAGCCAGACTGATTTTGACCTGCAGATCGGCAAGACCCGCACCCTTCTGCGGGAGATCTTGGGGGAGGGAAACTACTGGCTGCGGCCGCCCTACGGCTTTGTGGACCAGGGGGTACGGACCTGGTCGGACGGGCCAATTATTTTGTGGTCGGTGGACCCGGAGGACTGGAAGGACCATGATGTGGAGCGCATCGTAGCCAGCGTGGTGGAGCGGGTGGAGGACGGCGACGTGATTTTGATGCATGACATCTATCAGTCCTCCGCAGAGGCGGCCATCCGCATCGTAGACGCTCTGGAGGAGAAGGGATTCTGCTTTGTCACGGTGGAGCAGCTCATGGCACGCCAGGGGATTGCACCGGAGGCGGGAGTAATCTTCCCGGAGCGGCCATAAAAAATCCCCGGCCTGGTGGCCGGGGAAGGAAATATGGCTTTACACGCCCATGGTACTGGTCTCGGGGAGGGTGGAGCCGCCGTCAATGACGAACTGGGCGCCGGTGAGGTAGCTGGCCTCGTCGCTGGCCAGGAAGGCGGCCAGCTCGCCCACCTCAGTGGGATCGGCCAGGCGGCCCAGAGGAATGGCAGAGGCAATGCCGTCGATGACGCTCTGGGGGTTGTCCGGGCAGGACTGCTGGGCCATACCCTTCACCATGGGGGTGAGCACATAGCCCGGGCAGATGGCGTTGACGTTGATGGTGGGGGCAAACTCCCGGGCCAGGGCCTTGGTGAGACCCACCAGGGCGGCCTTGCTCATGGCATAGGCGGCCTCGCCGGGGTCGGCCACCATGTCGCCGGTGACGGAGGACATGATGACGATCTTGCCCCATTTGCGCTCCAGCATGCCGGGAATCACCGCCTTGCAGGTGTTCCAGGCGCCCTTCACGTTGATGTCCAGGTGGGCGTCCCGGTCCTCATCGCTCTGGGTAAGGAAGTCTCCCAACTTGCAGATGCCGGCGTTGGACACCAGAATATCGATGGGACCAAAGGCGGCCTGGGCGGCCTCCACTCCGGCCTTTACACTGGCGGGGTCGGACACGTCCATACGCACTGCCATGGCGTTCTCGCCCAGCTGGGCGGCCAGCTCCTCTACGGCGGCGCCCCGGGCGGCCAGAATCACTTTGGCTCCATGCTTGAGGAAGGTGCGGGCGATGCCCTCGCCGATGCCCTTGGAGGCGCCGGTAATGAGGGCGGTCTTTCCGGTCAGCTTACCCATGGTAAAACAGCTCCTTTTAGATTCCATATCGTATAATATATTAAAAATAATACAAAATCAGCCCTGGAGAGCCTGCTGTGTCAGCTCAATGAACCGCTCTCCAAAGTGGGACAGGTACCGGTCCCGGCGGTAGCCCACCACCAGGCGGCTGATGGTAGAGGGGTCTGTGAGAGGGAAGAAGTCCAGCTTGTCGGTGGAGGAGCGGGCGGCGGTGACATGGATGGTCTTGACAAACAGCTCCGGGCAAATGGTGATGCCCACCCCTGCCTCGGCCATGGCCAGCGTGGTGATGGTGTTCTCCGTCTCCAAAATCAGCTTGGGCTTGAAGAAGTGGCGGCTGAAGTACTGGTCCACGATGCTGCGGGTGCGGTTTCCCCGCTTGATGAGAATGAAGGGCATGTGCTGGAATGCGTCAATGTCCGCCCCGTCGGCAAACTGTTTGCGCATCTCCTCCGCCCGGTCGCCGAAGATCTGGTCGGTAAAGCTGCGGGGCACCACCAGCATCAGATCCTCCTGGGTCAGGGGGACCACCTCCACACCCTCCATCATGATGGGCTGGAAGCAAACGATCAGATCCACACGGCCGTGAGCCAGCTCGTCCTCCAGGTGGGTGGAGTTGCCCTCAAAGAGGGAGAATTCCACCATGGGAAACTCGGCCTGGAATTTGGGCAGCACCTCAGGCAGCAGAGCCAGACCGCAGGTGTGGGAGATGCCCAGACGGAGCACGCCCATGTAGTGGCGGTTGATGTCACCCACCTTGGCCAGGTACTGGCTGTGCAGGTCTAGGATCTGGGTGGCAGTCTCCACCAGCAGATCCCCCGCGTAGGTCAGGGACAGCTTGGGCGAGCGGGTAAAGAGCTTGACATCCAGCTCCCGCTCCATGTTGCTGATGTGGTTGCTTAACGATTGCTGGGAGATATACAGCCGCTCGGCCGCCCTGGTAATGTTCAATTCCTCTGCCACAAGCAGGAAATACTTCAAATGGAGAAAATTCAACCGGTCTCCCCCTTCCAAATTCCAGATATATGAAGGAGTTCCTTCATTTTTTCGTTGGGATAGCACTATTATATCACAGCCAAAAAGCTGTGGCAACCATCGATAAAAATCTGCTGTTCGGAATGATAATTTTATGGTTTAATAGTATCAAAAGATAGGGCAAAAGAGAGAAGAATCCCTGCCTTAGCTTTTAAAAACATTCGAAAATGGAATGCAAAAGTGTAATTACAAGCCATGTGCGCATAGGGCAATCCCTGTCAAAATAACTGGAAAGACCAAACATTGAGAAAGGAAGATTGTTTGCCATGAAATGTCTGATCATTGACGCCGTCCACAGCTCCATCGCCGAGGAGTTCAGCAAGTACATGCAGGTGGACACCCACATGCTGCCCACCCAGGAGGAGCTGGCCAAGCTGATCCCCGACTATGATGTGCTCATCATGCGTGTTGACCCCGCCATCAACAAGGAGATCCTGGACGCCGCCAAGAATCTGAAGGTCATCGGCGTTTGCTCCGTTGGCCTGAACCACATCGACATGGATACCGCCAAGGCTAAGGGCATCCAGGTCTTCAACGCTCCCGGCATGAACGCCAACGCCGTGGCCGAGCTGACCTTCTCCAAGATGCTGGACCTGTCCCGCCACACCATCCCCGCCAACTATGACGTAAAGGTCAACAAGAACTGGGATAAGTATAAGTTCGTGGGCCGTGAGCTGCGCGGCAAGACCCTGGGCATCCTGGGCTTCGGCCGCATCGGCCAGCGCGTGGGTGAGCTGGGCCGCGCCTTCAAGATGAACATCGTGGCTTACGATCCCTACCTGCCCGCTCACGTGTTTGAGGAGCAGCAGGCCACCAGCATGAGCATCGACGAGGTGCTGAAGACGGCTGACTATGTCACCATCCACATGCCTCTGACCCCCGAGACCAAGGACCTGTTCAACGCCAAGTCCATCGCTGAGATGAAGAACGACGCTGTGGTTCTGAACATGGCCCGCGGCGGTATCGTCAACGAGAAGGATATGTACGAGGCTCTGAAGGCCGGCAAGATCGGCGGCTATGCCTCCGACGTTATGGAGAATGAGCTGGCTGCCGGCGGCCTGACCGAGGGCGCTTCCTTCGACTCCCCCCTGTTCGAGTGCGATAACTTCATCGTCACTCCTCACCTGGGCGCCCAGTCAACCGACGCTTCCCGCGACATTGCTGAGCTGATCATTGGCAAGGTCAAGGAGGCCCTGAGCCTGTAAGGCATCTTCGTAAGAGCTGCGAAGGAAATTTGATAAGAGAGCGGAGCGTGCGCTGTGGAATCTCCACAGCGCACGCTTTTTTAAAAAAGAACGTCCCCGGGCAAACTTTCCGGTCGGGCGGTGCGTCTTATGAATGAGTGAAAGGAGGGGGAGACTACGGGGCAGGATGTACGGGAGCGCTTGGTAGGCTATATCCGGGAAAATCAAACTTATTTTTATCGCTTGGCCTATCAATACGTAGGAGACCGGGATCTGGTCATGGATCTGGTACAGGATGACGTGGTCAAAGCCCTGCAGCACTGGGAGAGCCTGCGGGAGCCGGAGGCGGTGCGCAGCTGGTTTTACCGTATTCTGGTGCGGGAGTGCCTGTCCTTCCTGCGGCAGAACCGGCGGGTCATTTATCTGGCTGAGCCGCCCGAGCAGATTCAGAGCAGCCAGGAGAGCGCGCTGGAGGACCGGGAGGCTCTGCAGCAGGCCATCGACCGGCTCTCTCCCAAACTCAAGACCGTGGTGCTGCTGCGCTTTTACGAGGAGATGCAGCTGAGCGAAATCGCGGAGATCACCGGGACCAATCTCAGCACAGTGAAAAGCCGCCTGTACAAGGGGCTGAAGAAATTGCGGGAGAGCTTGCAGGAGGGATGATATGACAGAAAAACAGGACCGTTTTTCCCATGCCATGGAACAGTGCCGTCAGGCCTACCGGGATATTCCCACCCCACCGGAATTGGAGGGAGCAGTGGAGGACGCCATCCAGGCTGGCTGCCGGCCCAGGCTGCCCCGCCGGGGACTGAAGCGGGCGGCTGCGGCCGCGGCCGGACTGTGCGCCTGCTTTGTGGTGCTCACCTCCCCGGCGGTGGCTGCGGCGGTGGACGATGTGCCGGTACTGGGCCAGCTGTGCCGGATCCTCACCGGGCAGGCCTATGAGAGCCGGGAGGAGACCAGCTACGTGCAGGTCCAGCTGCCCCAGATCGAAAACACCGGGGACAGCAGCCTGGAGCAGCGGGTGAATCTGGAGATCAGCGCAGTGCTCAGCCGGGAGGTGGTTGAGAGCAAGGAGCGGGCCCGGCAGTACTACCAGGCCTACCTGGACACAGGAGGAGACCCGGACACCTTCCAGCCCATCCAGATCCAGGTGGACTATCAGGTAAAGTCGGTCACGGATCAGTGGGCCTCCTTTGTGGTTACCAAGACAGAGAGTCTGGCCAGCGCCTACTTCCGGCAGTACTTCTACAATCTGGACCTGGAGACCGGCCAGAGTCTGACCCTGCGGGATGTTCTGGGCCCCAACTGGGCCGCCCAGGGTGCGGCAGCCGTGGAGGAGCAGCTGTCCCAGTGGGACCAGGAGCAGAAGGCCCTGCTCTTTGACGACGTAGACCTGGAGGCGCTGCTGGAGGAGAAGGAGGACTTCTATCTCCAGGAGGACGGCACCGTGGTAGTGGTCTTTGATAAGTATGAGATCGCCGCCGGGGCCGCCGGTGTGCTGGAATTTCCCATTGGGAAGCTGCCTCAGGCATGAAAAAATCGCCCGTCCAAAGACGGGCGATTTTTTTGTGGGGAAATCAGATGTGCTCCTGAACCTTGGCCATCTCCTGGGCAATGTTCAGAATGTGGTCGCCGATGCGCTCAAAGTCGGTGAGCAGCTCGGAGTAGAGGATACAGGCCTCGTCAGAGCACTCGCCGTCACGCATACGCTCTAGGTGGTTGCGGCGGTAGTCGCTGGTCATGTCGTCGATGCGCTGCTCCAGAGCGGACACATCGGCCAGCCACTCCACATTGCCGGCGTTGAGAGAGAGCAGGTCGTTGATGCCCTCCAGGCAGATATCCCGCATGGCAGAAATCTCATCGTGAGCCACGCCGGTGAAGGAGATGTTGCGCTTGTTGAGCATCCGGGTGTAACCGGCCAGGTTGTCGGCGTGGTCGCCGATGCGCTCAATGTTGCCGGAGATGGTAAAGAAGCTGCTGACCACGGCGGAGGCCTTCTCGTTGGTTTCGTAGGTGATCAGGCGGGAGACGTGCAGGGAGATCTCCTTGTTCAGGAAGTCCAGGTACTCCTCGGTCTTCTCTACCTGCTCCAACTCCTCCTCGTCACGGTTCAGGACGGAGCGGAAGCTGGCCTCCACGTTATCCTTGGCCATCTCCATCATGCGGCGCAGCTCATGCTGCATCTGGTCCACATAGATGGCGGACACACCCAGGCCGCCGTCCTTGCTGCTGATCTGGATGGGGGTGAGGTACTCCAGGTGGAGCTGGTCGGCCTTGTCCTCGGGACGCTCGGGCAGGATCTTCACCGCAGCCTTGGCCAGGTAGTTGCCCAGAGGCAGCAGGATGATGGTGGTGATGATGTTGAAGCTGGTGTGCACCAGAGCAATCTGTCCGGCGTGGGAGGCGGGCATAAGTCCGGCAATGGTCTGTCCCAGTGCGCCGGGCAGTGTCAGGGAGCCGTCAACGACATAGGCGATGGGGAAGATCAGGAAGAGCAGTGTGAAAATCACCGTACCAATGACGTTAAAGAGCAGATGAATGATGGTGGCACGCTTGGCGCTGCGGCTGGTGCCGATGGAGGCCAGCACGGCGGTGATACAGGTACCGATGTTCTGACCGAACAGCACGAACACCGCGCTGGGCAGGCCGATCACGCCGCTGTTGGCCAGGGCCTGAAGGATACCCACCGAGGCGGAGGAGGACTGGATGACGGCGGTGAAGCCGGCGCCGGCCAGGATGCCCAGCAGGGGGTTGGAGAAGGTGGACATGAGGTTGATGAAGGCCTCAGACTCCCGCAGGGGAGACATGGCGGAGCTCATCATGTCCATACCGATGAACAGCACGCCCAGACCGGCCAGAATCTGACCGATGTGCTGAAGCTGGGGCTTTTTCACAAAGACCACCAGGGCCACGCCTACAAAGGCGAACAGGGGAGCCAGCTCACCCACGTCCAGGGCGATGAGCAGGCCGGTGACGGTGGTACCGATGTTGGCGCCCATGATGATCCAGACCGCTTGATTGAGGGTCATCATGCCCGCGTTAACAAAGCCAACCACCATGACTGTGGTAGCGGAGGACGACTGAATAACGGCGGTGATGGCCGCGCCTACCAGCACGCCCAAAAAGCGGTTGGCAGTCAGTCGCTCCAAAATCATTTTCATACGGCTGCCGGCTGCGGCCTCTAGGCCGGAGCTCATCATCTGCATGCCGTACAGGAATAGCGCCAGGCCGCCCAGAAGTCCCAGAAAGTCTGACATTTGCATCTCAGGATTCCTCCTCTTTCTCTCTTACAAACATTTTTTGCGTTTTGGGGTAAATCATGCTGGGAAACGGCGGAGCAGAGGCGTGCCGTATTCCAACCGCGCAGGGATAAAAAAGAAAAAAGACATAGCCCACGTGCCGGCAGGGCGCGCAGGTCATGTCATTGTTTTTTCATATTCCATTGTCCGATCAGGCCGATCCCCGCCGACCTGGGCACAGATGCTCCCATGGCATTTCTACCTCTCTGTACTCTTTACTCGCAACTTCCTACATCTAGCATTATAGGAAAGAAACCGGTCCGCGTCAACCGATTTTACAAAAATCTCATCTGCCCTTAATATTTTCTCCAATCTGACAAAAAACCCCCTCCGGACCATGCCGGAGGGGGTTGGCTTCGCCGAAGAAATGGGCAATTTTTGGAGATTATTGGGGCTTTTGGCTCTCCAGATACTCATCATAGGTCATCATACGGTCGATGAGCTTGCCGTCGGAGGTGAAGTCAAAGATGCGGTTACACACGGTCTGGATGAGCTGATGGTCGTGGGAGGCCACCAGAACATTGCACTTGACCATCTCCAGGCCCTTGTTCAGGGCGGCGATGGACTCCAGGTCCAGGTGGTTGGTGGGCTGGTCCAGCATGAGAACGTTGGCGCCGGAGAGCATCATCCGGGAGAGCATGCAGCGCACCTTCTCACCGCCGGAGAGCACCTTCACGGCCTTGTAGACCTCATCGCCGGAGAAGAGCATCCGGCCCAGGAAGCCGCGCAGGTACTGCTCCTGGGGATCGGGGGAGAACTGGCGCAGCCACTGCACCAGATTGTCGTCGTTGTCCTGGAAGTAGGGAGTGTTGTCCTTGGGGAAGTAGGAGAAGGTGGCGGTCTGGCCCCACTTCACGGTGCCCTCGTCGGGTTCCATCTCGCCGGCCAGGATCTTGAAGAGAGCGGTGTGGGCATTCTCGTTGTCGCCCACAAAGGCGATCTTGTCCCCGTGGCCCACGATAAAGGACACCTTGTCCAGCACCTTCACGCCGTCGATGGTCTTGGACACGTCGGTGACAAAGAGGATGTCCTTGCCCACCTCACGGTCGGGAGAGAAGGCCACCCAGGGATAGCGGCGGGAGGAAGCGGGCATCTCCTCCACGGTGAGCTTATCCAGGAGCTTGCGGCGGGCGGTAGCCTGCTTGGACTTGGACTTGTTGGCGGAGAAGCGGGAGATAAAGTCCTGCAGTTCCTTGATCTTCTCCTCGTTGCGCTTGTTCTGGTTCTTGATGAGCTGCTGCACCAGCTGGGAGGACTCATACCAGAAGTCGTAGTTGCCCACGTACATCTTGATCTTGCCGTAGTCGATATCCACAATGTGGGTACACACGGTGTTCAGAAAGTGACGGTCGTGGCTGACCACGATGACGGTGCCGGGGAAGTCCAGCAGGAAGTCCTCCAGCCAGTTGACCGCGTCGATGTCCAGGTTGTTGGTGGGCTCGTCCATCATCAGCAGGTCGGGGTTGCCGAACAGAGCCTGGGCCAGCAGCACCTTCACCTTCAGACGGGCGTCCAGGGTGGCCATGTCGTTGTAGTGCAGGTCAGTGCCGATGCCAAGGCCCTGGAGGATGCGGGACGCGTCGCTCTCGGCCTCCCAGCCGCCCAGCTCGGCATACTCCTCCTCCAGTTGGCAGGCCAGCATGCCGTCCTCGTCGGTCATCTCCTCTTTGGCATACAGAGCTTCCTTCTGCTTGCCGATATCGTAGAGACGCTGGTTGCCCATGATGACGGTGTCCATCACGTTGTAGGCGTCATAGGCGTTCTGGTCCTGCTTCAGAACGGACATACGGATGTTGGGCAGGATGGAGACCTCGCCGGAGGTGGACTCCAGGTCTCCGGACAGGATCTTCAGAAAGGTGGACTTACCGGCGCCGTTTGCGCCGATGATGCCGTAGCAGTTGCCCCGGGTGAACTGGAGATCCACGTGGGAAAACAGGGGGGACCCGCCGTACTGCAGGCCCAGATCGGTAACAGTGATCATGGTACGCTCCTTCTCTTCTCTGCGCCGGCGCGGTCCGATCCCGCGCCCAAAGCGAAAAATACTCGGGTATCATATTATCATACTCCCTGACAAAAGAACAGAGATTTATTTGAGAAAAAACGGCCAAATTTCCGGCGTAAAACTGATTTTTCTGCCAATTTTAACCCAGCGACCCGGAGAAACCCGGAAGAGGGCGGGCTGCTCGGGGAAAGAGGGAAAGGTTTTGTTCCAAATATGAATAAATCTTGACATAAACCCAGCTTGCCTTTACAATATGTACAGGACAAAAATGAAAAACTTGGGGGACGTTTTTCAGTTGTCGCAAGGATGAAAGACGCGGTGAGCGGCTTTGCCTTGCGGCTCATTTTATGCTGTCAAGTCTTTTGCCGGGATGCCCGGCAAAAACACAGTGTGCGGCCGTCCGCCGCGAAGATATGATGCTGAATTTTTTGGAGGTGTAAGAGACCAATATGATATATTATGTAATCGAGGGTATTCTGGTGGCTGTGGTGATGTTTATCGTCGGCAGCCTGTTTGGATACCAGCGGAGAAAGGCCACGGCGGAGCGTGAGATCGGCTCCGCCGAGGAAGAGGCCACCCGCATTGTCAACGAGGCCTATAAGAGCGCCGAGAGCAAGAAGCGGGAAGCTCTGGTGGAGGCTAAGGAAGAGATCCTGAAGGCCCGCAACGAGTACGAACAGGAAGAGAAAGAGCGCCGCGCCGACCTGCAGAAGCAGGAGCGCCGCCTGCAGCAGAAGGAAGAGAACCTGGACCGCAAGACGGAGAACATGGAGAAAAAGGAAGAGCACCTTGCCAACCGTCTTGCCAAGCTGGAGGCCACCCAAGCCGAGGCCGAGCGCATCAAGCAGGAGCAGGTGGACACTCTGGAGCGCATCTCCGGCTTTACCGCCGAGGAGGCCAAGACCTACCTGCTGGATCAGCTGGAAGCTGACGTGACCCACGAGTCGGCCATGAAGATCAAGGAGATCGAGGCCCGCTTCAAGGACGAGGCCGACACCAAGGCTCGGGAGATCATCTCTCTGGCCATCCAGCGCTGTGCCGCCGACCACGTGGCGGAGGCTACCGTCAGCGTGGTGCCCCTGCCCAACGACGAGATGAAGGGCCGCATCATCGGCCGCGAAGGCCGCAACATCCGCACGCTGGAGACCCTGACCGGCGTGGACCTGATTATCGACGATACCCCCGAGGCCATTACGGTCTCCTGCTTTGATCCCGTGCGCCGAGAGATCGCCCGGCTGGCTCTGGAGAAGCTCATTCTGGACGGCCGCATCCATCCCGCCCGCATTGAGGAGATGGTGGAGAAGGCCAAGCGCGAGGTGGACGCCACCATCAAGGCGGAAGGCGAGCGGGCCATCTTTGAGACCAACGTCCACGGCCTGCACCCAGAGCTGGTCAAGCTGCTGGGCCGTATGCGCTACCGCACCAGCTACGGCCAGAACGTGCTGAACCACTCCATCGAGGTCTCCCACATTGCCGGCCTGCTGGCCGCCGAGATCGGCGCCAATGTGGCCGAGGCCAAGCGTGCCGGTCTGCTGCACGACCTGGGCAAGTCCATCGACCACGAGGTGGAGGGCTCCCACGTGTCCATCGGCGTGGAGCTGGCCCGGAAGTACCGGGAGAGCGAGAACGTCATTCACGCTATCCACGCCCACCACAACGATGTGGAGCCCCAGACGGTGGTGGCCTGCCTGGTCCAGGCGGCCGACGCCATCTCCGCCGCCCGCCCCGGCGCCCGGCGCGAGAACCTGGAGAACTATATCAAGCGTCTGGAGATGCTGGAGGAGATCACCTCTTCCTTCCCCGGCGTGGAGAAGTCCTTTGCCATCCAGGCCGGCCGCGAGGTCCGCATCATGGTCAAGCCCGACCAGGTCAGCGAGGACCAGATGGTGCTGCTGGCCCGGGACATCGCCAAGAAGATCGAGGACGAGCTGGAGTATCCCGGCCAGATCAAGGTCAACCTGCTGCGTGAGACCAAGGCAATTGAATACGCAAAGTAAATGTTCCCTATTTCATTACAAAAAGGAGACTGCTTCGGCAGTCTCCTTTTTTGTGGTCAACAAAGTGGCAAGCACTTTGTTGAGAAAGTTGCACCCAAGACAGGCCTCGATTTCTTGTGGAAAAGTCGGCCTGTCTTGGGTGATAAGTATCATTTCCGAGGTACACGCCCCCGGAAATGATGGGATTTTATTTTATTCCGCCGCTGCGGCGGCGGAACTCCTTGCAGGAGGGCTATATAAGTTTGCTCCTGCTCTATGGGGCGAAACGAAGTTTCGCATAAAATTCTTTTGATACTTTTCTTTTCAAGAAAAGTATCGGACGGCGGTGCCGTAGGCGATGACCTCGGCTGCGCCCTGCATGACGGAAGAAGAGCCGTAGCGGATGTTGATGATAGCGTCAGCGCCCAGAGCCTCGGCCTCATCCACCATGCGCTTGACCGCGATCTGACGGGCCTCGTTGAGCATCTCAGTGTAGCCGGTGATCTCGCCGCCCACCAAGGTTTTCATGCCAGCCATGAAGTCCTTGCCAAAATTCTTGGACTGGACCACGGTGCCCTTTACAATACCAAGCACCTCGAATTCCTTTCCGGGAATGTAATCAATATTTACCAGCAGCATCTAATTCTCCTCCTTCGATTTCTTTGAATCTGCTTTTTAACACAAACAGGGCGGGGATAATCAGGGCCAGACACAGGATAGCCAGGACCAGACACAATATAATGGCCCACCGGGGCATACCGGGAATAAAGCACAGAGAGGCGCAGGCTACCGAGGTAATGATCTGCAGCATGGCAAAAAACAAGATCCCCCGCACCGCGTCCCGCTTGCGCCGGGCCTGACGGGCCTCAGTACTTTCGTGCTTCATCTTCCTCGCCTCCTTGAATCTCCCGCAGACGCTGCACCATGGCGTACAGCACACCCACTACAATGGCCACGGCCAGCAGGCCGTACACGACCATGATCCCGATGACAGCGGGGATGGGTTCCTCCTCCAGCATGCACCAGAGAAGGGAGCCGAAAAACAGCAGCGCCACCACAACGGTTCCCAACGCCGCGACAATGACCGGGCCGCGGCCCTTAGTACTTTTTCGCATCGTCCACCTCTCCTTTCTCGATCTCCTGCACCCGCTGGATGAGAGCCAGCAGGACGCCCAGAATGATCACGCCGGGAATAGCCACCAGAACTACCACCAGGGGCAGGGGCGGAGCTTCCTCCGCGTCAATGGTAAAGCCCCAGATCATCAGAGCCATAAGCCCTGCCATCAGAGCCACCGTGAGTACCGTGACTACCGCCGGGGCGACATACCGCAGGCGCTTGGTGTCCTCCACCTGCTTGTTGAGGAAGGTGGTGCCCTCCCGCTCCAGACGGTCCATCTGTTCCAGCAGGGCAGCGGCATCCAGGTCGTCCAGCCGCTCATCCCGGTCGCTGAGGGTGCGGCAGAGCTGGATGGACTGCTCCAAATTTTTCTTATCCCGCTCCAAGGTGACCAGATGGCGGCGCATGCCATCGCCCACGGTGTGGGTACCCGACTGCATCTTGCGGATTTCCTCCAGAGGGACGCCCAGCTTGCGCAGCAGCTTTACCTGCCGCAGCTGGTCCACCTCCCGGGGACCGTACTCCCGGTAGCCATTCTCGCTGTTGCGCCGGGGGGCGATGAGTCCCTGCTCCTCGTAGAAGCGAATGTTCTTTTTGGTGATGCCCACCTGGGCCTCCACCTCATTGATTTTCACAGGTTGTTCCCCCTTTGCTCCTTCAGTGTATACCTTCCACAAGAGGGAAGGTCAAGATTTTTTTGCGTTTTTTCAGAAAAAGGAAGCCCTCCACCTGGTGGAGGGCTTCCTGCCTTTATTCTTCTTCATCCCCATTATCCATGAGATGGCTGACCAGGGCACACAGCACTCCGGCGATAGGGTAGACGATCCAGCCCCAGCGCCAGCCGAGGTAGTTTTTATAATCGTTGACCAGGGCCATCCAACCAAAACCGACGGCCAGAAAGAGAATGGTGGCTACCAGCATAATGGCCCCGCAGATCCGGTCAATTTTCTTACGCCGGGCCTTGGCCTGGGGCCTGGGGTCATGCTCCCGGTTCCAGTTTTCAATCTCATACTTCTCCATGCGCATGCCTGCCCATACCAGCACCGAGACAGACAGGGCAAGGTCCAGCAGGAAGACAGAGACCAAGGCGGCCTCCCGGCGGTCGCCGCCCGCCTCGGCCCAGGAGGAGAGAAGCATCAGCCACACCACGCCGATGATAATAGCAGCAATGGGCAGGGCTATGAGGTAGGGAAAGCGGCGGGCGTAGACCTCCCGCTGGGCGGGGGTATAGATCTGGGGCAGGGTGGGATGCTGCTGGGCAAAGTGGTCGTGATTTATAAAGGCCACCACCAGGATAGCCACTGACACGGCAATGGCGGACAGGATCACTGCCCCGCACCAGGTATCGGGTATGCCCGCCAAACCATATAGACTCAGAGCCGCGGCCACCCCCAGGAGAATCAACCCTACTCCTGCGGCCACTGCATTGGAAAAGGCATTCATATGTTGGTCGTAGCCGACGGCGTCCTCCTGGCATGCCGCCTGAGCGTCTCCCCGCACCAGGGTGTCCAGATCGGTCTGGAATAGGCTGCACAGGGTCATCAGCTTCTCCATTTCGGGAAAGCTGGTATTGGATTCCCACTTGCTCACCGACTGGCGGGATACCTCCAGCCGCTCGGCCAGCTCCTCCTGGGTCAGGCCCTCCCGGGCGCGGTAGAATTGCAGGTTTTCACCAAAGCTCATGGCGAGATCCTCCTTTCAAGGTGGCTCCAGCTTACCAGAACAGCGGCGCAACCGGAACCAAATTGAGGTTGCATTTGCCGATCTCGTCGTAAACTTTCGGTTGCATGGAGGTTTTGGGCCTTAAAACTGGTTTTTCTTCAGCAGACGGATGTCGTCGCCGAAGAAGTGGAGCACGTGGTACTCTCCCATGAGGCGGGATGCAATCTGGGGGGAGTAGCGACGGGCGGCCTCCTCCATGGTGAGGTTGGAGGAGATGACGGTGTGCTTCTCACCCACCAGGCGGGTGTTGAGCAGCTCGTAGAGAGCAGACTGGACAAACTGGGTGGTCAGCTCGCTGCCCAGGTCGTCCAAAATCAGCAGGTCGCAGGTGAGGTAGCGCCGGGTCTCGTCCCGGGCCTCCTGCACCCCCTGGGTGTCCCGCTGGAACTTGCGGGTCTCAAACTGGGAGAAGATGTTGCCGGCTGTGTCGTAGACCACCGAGAACCCCTGCTCCGAGACACTCCGGGCGATGCAGGCAGACAGGAAGGTCTTGCCCAGGCCGGGCGCTCCGGTGAGAAACAGATTTTTGATGGCAAAGCGGCCAAACTTCTGGGCGTAGTTGAGACAGACCTCATACACCAAGTCCATGTTGGAGCGGGGAGAGGTGCCCCGACCAGGCCAGGGAGTCTGGCTGTAATAGTCCAGACGGAAGGTGTCAAAGGACTGCTCCCCCAGGTCCAGCAGCTTGGACAGCTCCTGGATCTGCTCCTGGGTGCACAGCTCCTTTAAGCACTGGCACATCTGTGCTCCACGCCAGCCGGTGTCGTTACAGAGGGGACAGGCGGGCTTGGGATCCAGGGCGTCCTCGGGCAGGCCCATAGCGCCCAGCAGGACCGCCCGCTCCTGCTGGATGTCCAGGTTTTTATCCCGGATGGCCCGCACCGCGGCTCCCGCGTCCTCTCCCTTGCGCAAAGAGGCGGCCACCAGCTGGGCCATGGTGCCTTGGAGCTGGCGGTCCAGCTTGGCCAGACGGGGCTCCCGGGCGTAGAGCTGCTGGCGCAGCTGCTCCCGCTGGTCCTCCCGGCGGCGCTTGTTCTCCTCCAGCCGGGCGGTGGCCCGGCGCAGCACATTGGCGTCGTATGCCATTTACTAGCCCTCCTTTTTCATCTGCTCCATCAGGCGGCGCATGCGCTCCATATCCTCCCGGGCCTGCTGGGCCTCCCGATCGGCCTGAGCCGGGGAGGGAGCGGGAGCGGCCTGCACGGGCCGGGGATCCCGGTCCCCCGCCTGGATGGCGGCCAGGGTGTGCAGCCCCTTCTCGTGCCAGCGGCGAAGAATACCGTTCATGTAGCTCCAGTCCATGGACTGCTTTTTCATGATGGTGCGCTCGTAGGCTGCCCGCAGGGCGCCGTCGTCGAAGCCCATGGCGTCCCAGGCGGCGATGTAGTTCTTCTCCCGCTCCACCAGAGGCCGGGGCGGGATGTCCAGCAGCCGCAGCACCTCAGCGCCACGGCCGCGGAGCCGGGCCAGGGTCTGGAGGTGGCGCTCGGCGGCCTCCACCGTGTCGATGCCCTGCCGGGCCCAGGCAAACCCCTCCTTGCGAATCTGGGAGAGGAAGGGGCGGCGGCCGGGGCCGTACTTGCGCTCCATCTCCTCAATGCACCAGCCCACCAGCAGGAAGATGACCTCGGTGGGCAGGGCCAGATAGTCGTAGAGGGTGTAGAGGATCTTCAGGTCGTTGGCGGTGAGCTTCTTACCCAGCCGCCGCTCCACCTCGTCGCACAGGGCGGGGAAGGTGGAGGCCTTGTCGCTGAGAGCGGTGGTGATGTCCTCCAGGGCGTACTCCGGTGGCGCGGGCTCGGGGATGGGAGCGGCAGGGACGGAGGAGAGCTCACGGGGGGCCATGCCCTGGCTCTGGAGCGCCTCCAGGGCGGCCTGTTTGCGCTCCACCGGCCAGGGGAGCCCCTCCAGGCCGTTGCGGCGCAGCAGATGTAAGTACAGCAGGGCGGCGTCGCCGTTATCCAATTTGATCAGTCGCTGGACCGCCTGGTCGGGCAGGGCCAGCACGCTGCCGGGCAGCAGGCGCTGAGTCATGGGTGCTCCTCCTCTCCCGGCCCCGCAGGGCCGTTTTACGTAGCTTACATTGTACCGCAAAACGCCCCGGGAGTAAAGAAGACAGTTGTGGAACGAAAGGATTTCCTGTGGAAAGTAGGAAAATTGGGGATAAGCGGGTGTATTTGGGTAAAATATTGGTGGACAAGGGGGAAAAGGGCGACTATAATAAAATGTAATGCCGCTTCTTAAGGGAAGCGGTAAGAGTGAAAAAGGAAGAGGTGGGGAGCGTGCTCCCTGCCGGATTCGGGGCCGCGCCGGAACACGGGCGTTTCCGCACAGACTGTGTGGGTTGGGAGGGCCTTGGATCACCACACAGAAAGAAAGGAAACAGACCATGGAAATTAACGGCGAGATCGTAAACGACCAGGTTCGCTATGCCGACCTGGGGCTCAGCCCGGAGCTTATGCGGGCCATTGACAAGAAGGGCTATGTGCAGGCCACCCCGGTACAGGGTGGCTCCATTCCTTATTTTATGGAGTATAAGGATGTGATCGCCAAGGCGCCCACCGGAACCGGCAAGACCTTTGCCTTCGGCATCCCCATGGTGGAGCACATCGACCCGGAGAGCCGGGACGTGCAGGGCCTGGTGCTGGCCCCCACCCGGGAGCTGGCCATCCAGATCCGGGACGAGCTGCGGGACCTGTGCGCCTTCAAGGAGGGCGTGCGCACCGTGTGCCTGTACGGCGGCCAGCCCATCGACAAGCAGATCACCCAGCTGAAGAAGGACCCCCAGATCGTGGTGGCCACCCCGGGACGGCTGATGGACCACGTGAAGCGGCGCACCGTCCGCCTGGACAAGGTGCAGACCGTGGTGCTGGACGAGGCCGACCGGATGCTGGATATGGGCTTTATCAAGGACGTGACCCGAATCCTGGACCTGATGCCCAAGCGGCGCAACCTGGGCCTGTTTTCCGCCACCATCTCCCGGGAGGTCATGGATATCTCCTGGGTTTACCAGCGTGACCCGGTGGAGATCACCGTCCGGGCCGACGAGGAGAACAAGCCCGACATCACCCAGTACCGCCTGGATGTGGAGCGCAATGAGAAGGTGGACACCATGGTGCAGCTGATGGAGATGGGCGGCTATGACCGGGTCATCGCTTTCTGCAACACCAAAAATATGACCGACCGCCTGGCAGGTCTGCTGCGCATGCGCCACATCACCTGCGAGGCCATCCACGGCGACATCCAGCAGCGGGTGCGGGAGAAGACCCTCCAGAAATTCCGGGAGGGACAGCTGCGGGTGCTGGCGGCCACCGATGTGGCGGCTCGTGGTCTGGACATCGACGATGTGGATGCGGTGTTCAACTACGATGTGCCCGACGAGAATGAGTACTATATCCACCGCATCGGCCGTACCGGTCGTGCCAAGCGCCACGGCGTGGCCTTCTCCCTGGTGTCCAACATCACCGAGGGCATCCGCCTGGACGATATCCAGAAGAACACCGGAAACAACATCCAGTATGTCCACCTCAACGCCCAGGGGGAGCTGGAGCCGGGCAAGAAATAAAACTTAATGCTTTTTTCATCTTGTCCCCATCACTTTTTTATCCTTCCCGTCGTATGATATAGGAGAACAGAGTACAAATCGTACGGAAGGAGAATTGGTTATGGATAAACGGCTTTATAAGACCGAGAATGGTGATAAGATGATCTGCGGTGTATGCGGCGGAATGGCGGAGTATTTCGGCATCGACCCCACCCTGGTGCGGGTGGGCTGGGTGATCGCCGGGTGCATGGCCTCCTTTGGGCTGTGGGCGTATATCCTGTGCGCCATCGTGATGCCCAGAAAGAGCGACGTATACCCCCAGCTGTAACAACACATCCTGATTTGGGCGGCAGAGATCTGCCGCCCGTTTTTATACCATTATATAATAAGGAGGAAAAGGCGATGGAGAGACTGCGCTGTTCTGTGGTCCAGGATATCCCCCGGCTGCGTGAGCTGTGGTATTTGTCCTTTGGAGATGACGGGGCCTACGTGGACAACTTTTTTGATACCTATTATAAACCGGAGCGGATGCTGGTGCTGGAGGAGGACGGTGTGGTCCAGGCCATGACCGCCTGGTTTGATACCGCCTTTGTGGTGCCGGAGGAAGGCAGCTTCCGGGCGGCCTACCTCTACGCTGTGGCTACCCACCCCGACTGCCGGGGGAAGGGGATGGCCGGGCGGCTGCTTGCCTGGGCGGACGACCATTTCCGCGATTTGGGGATCCCGGCGGTGACCACGGTGCCTGCTGAGCCCTCCCTGCACAACTTTTTTGGTTCCAACGGCTTTCGGGAGTGCTTTACCCATACGGAGCACCGTACCCAGCCTGGTCCGGGACCGGGGGGAGAGCCGCCTTTTGCTCTGGACAAGCTGACACCTTTCCACTATCAGGGGCTGCGGGAGTCCATTCTGGCCGGAAAACCCCATATTGACCTGGGGGAGGAGGCGGTGGCCTATCAGGCCGGAGCCTGTGCCTTGACGCCGGGGGGCGGTCTGTACGCCGCGGATACGGGAGCGGGAGTGGCTCTGCTGTGCGCCGAGGGGATGGAGGACGGCTTGCTGCTGGCCAAGGAGGTGCTGGGCGAGGCGGAGGCAGTGGAGCGGCTGCTGGCCTGGCTGCCCCGTCTGCTGCCTGCCTGGTCCGGAATTTGGCGCTGCCCCGGGGACAACTTGCAGTTTGGTATGCTCAAATGGCTGGATCCGGCCCGGGCAGAACGCTGGGACTGGGAGCGCCGCGCCTACCTGGGACTGGCCTTTGATTGACAGAGAAACGTCATTCAAAACGGGACGAGTTCTATGACATTTACAAATGGTTGAATTTCACTTTTGGAATTCAACCATTTTTTGTTTAAAATTACGGTCAAATTGTTTGATTACCGTAAAATTGAGCGAAAATCAAAACTAGCCACAGCTATTTTGTTGTGGTAACATCCACAAAAAATTTGCTTTACTTCCCAGCGTTTTATGTTATGCTATACATAAGGATAAGTGATAGGTTTCCTTTTCCGGACGTTTGTTCCAAACGTGATCGAAGAAATGAAGGGAATCTGTCAGTTTTCAAGGTATAAGCCACAAATTTTTATCGTAGGAGGAATGTAGCGATGAACAAGTACATTGAGAGAGTTCTGGCCGACACCAAGGCGAAGAACGCCAACGAGCCTGAGTTCCTGCAGACTGTGGAAGAGGTCCTGAGCTCTCTGGAGCCCGTTATCAACGCTCACCCCGAGTATGAGAAGGTCGCTCTGCTGGAGCGCATGGTGGAGCCCGAGCGCGCCATCGAGTTCCGCGTGACCTGGGAGGATGACAACCACGAGTGGCATGTCAACCGCGGCTACCGCGTGCAGTACAACGCGGCTCTTGGCCCCTTCAAGGGCGGCATCCGCTTCGACCCCTCCGTTAACCTGTCCATCATCAAGTTCCTGGGCTTTGAGCAGGTCTTTAAGGATGCTATGACCGGTCTGCCCATCGGCGGCGCCAAGGGCGGCTCCGACTTCGATCCTCGCGGCAAGAGCGATGCCGAGGTCATGCGTTTCTGCCAGGCCTTCATCACCGAGCTGTATCGCCACATCGGCCAGGACATCGACTGCCCCGCCGGCGACCTGGGCTGCGGCGGCCGTGAGATCGGCTACATGTATGGCCAGTATCGCCGCATCGTGGGCGCTTCCGAGTTTGGCGCTCTGTCCGGCAAGGCTGTTTCCACCGGCGGTTCCATCCTGCGTCCCGAGGCTACCGGCTACGGCGCCGTGTACTATCTGGTCGAGGCTCTGGCTCACGACGGCGAGTCCATCGAGGGCAAGCGCATCGCCATGTCCGGCTACGGCAACGTGGGCTGGGGCATCATGAAGAAGGCCGCTGAGCTGGGCGCCAAGGTCACCTACTTCGCCGGCCCCGACGGCTACATCCACGATCCCGATGGCGTGTGCACCGAGGAGAAGCTGAACTACATCCTGGAGATGCGTGCTAAGGATCCCATGCACTGCAAGCCCTACGCTGAGAAGTTCGACTGCGAGTTCGTTCCCGGTGAGAAGTGCTGGGGCGTCAAGGACGTGGACATCTATATGCCCGCTGCCACCCAGAACGACGTCAACCTGGATTGGGCCAAGAAGATTGCTGAGTCCGGCGTGAAGTACTACATCGAGGTCGCTAACATGCCCACCACCAACGAGGCTCTGGAGTTCCTGAAGGAGCAGAAGCACATGGTCGTTGCTCCCTCCAAGGCTGTTAACGCCGGTGGCGTGTCCGTGTCCGAGCTGGAGATGGCTCAGAACGCCGAGCGTCTGTACTGGACCGCTGAGGAAGTCGACGCCAAGCTGAAGGGCATCATGAAGAACATTTATCACTCCTCTGTTGAGGTCGCTGAGCGCTATGGCCTGGGCTATGACCTGGTCGCCGGCGCCAACATCGTGGGCTTCCAGAAGGTTGCTGACGCCATGATGGCTCAGGGTATCTTCTAATCCAGATCCCCACTGATTAAATCCGCTCGAACCCGGCTCCTCCCATCTGGGAGGGGCCGGGTTTTTATACTTTCAAAAAAATGTAATAAAATTCACTTTAAATGTACAAATAGCAGTAAGAACTTCCTGGAATATGGAAAAGAATCGTCGTTTTTGCTCTTTCGTTCCTTCCAAATCCTGATAAAATAGTAATTGTAATCTGAGACGGCTCTGGTCGTCTGAGTAAGGAGTGTAAGAAACATGGCGATTCTCAATAAGGGCACCAAGGCCGCCAAGGCTGAGACCGCCCCCAAGACCGAGGCTGTGAAGGCTGAGGCTCCCAAGGCCGAGAAGGCTCCCGCCAAGAAGCCCGCTGCCCGCAAGGCTCCCGCTAAGAAGGCTGCCGCCCCCGCTGCTCCCGTTGTTACCCTGACCGTGCAGTACATGGGCAAGGAGATGACTCAGCAGGCTATGGTGGAGGCCGTTAAGGCTCAGGTCGAGGCGGAGATCAAGACCCTGGACCTGTACGCCAAGCCCGAGGAGGCCGCTGTCTACTATGTGGTCAACGGCGACATCACCGGCAAGGTGGAGTTCTGAGCAAATATCCATAAAAAAACACCGTGGAGTTGATCCACGGTGTTTTTTTATGCACCGGGCAGGATTTGCCCGGTGCAATGTTGTTATACGTCCAGCTTGGCAGCCACTTCGGCCAGGTAGTTGGTCTCCAGAGACTCGATCTTGCCTGCGTCGAAGGCAGCGGCCACTTTGGGATCGATGGGCAGCTTGGCCAGCAGGGGCAGCCCCAGCTTCATGGCCTCCTGCTCCAGGTGGCTCTCACCGAAGATGGTGTGCTTGGCGCCGCAGTCGGGGCACTGGAAGTAGCTGTAGTTCTCAATGAGACCCAGCAGAGGCACCGACATCATCTGAGCCATGTGCACCGCCTTGGTGACGATCATAGACACCAGATCCTGGGGAGAGGTGACCACGATCACGCCGTCCACGGGCAGAGACTGGAACACGGTCAGGGGCACGTCGCCGGTTCCCGGAGGCATGTCCACAAACATATAGTCCACGTCGCCCCACACCACGTCGCTCCAGAACTGGGTGACCACGCCGGCGATGACGGGACCACGCCAGATGACGGGGTCAGTCTCGTTGGCGGTGAGCAGGTTCAGGGACATGACCTTGATGCCGCTGGGGGTAACGGCGGGGAAGAGAGCGGTATCATCTCCGGTAGCCCGCTCGTGGATACCGAAGGCGGTGGGGATGGAGGGACCGGTGATGTCGGCGTCCAGAACGGCGACCTTGTGGCCGCGCTGGGCCATGGCCACCGCCAGGGAAGCGGTGACGGTGCTCTTACCGACGCCGCCCTTGCCGCTGACTACGGCAATGACCCGCTTGATGCTGGAACGGGAATTGGCGGGAGCCCGCAGGTCCCGAGAGCCGCAGTCGGCGCTGCAGGAAGAACAGTCGTGCGTACATTCAGACATTTTCTTGTGTCTCCTTTCTGCCCCGCATACAGGGAGGGGCAAACACATCATATTTCAAAACCGCCGGGCGGTTGTGAACGGGAAAAACTCAGGGTACCAGGGTATTTTCCTGAGTAATGGTGCCCTGCTCCCCCTGGACGGAGAAGTAGGCAGTGACGATCTGGGCGGCGATCTTGCCCAGCTCCGAGCCGCTGCCGCCGTGCTCTACCGCGATGGCCACGGCGATCTGGGGATCGTCGTAGGGGGCAAAGCACACAAAAACGGCGTTGGAATTAGTCTGGGCGCTGACCTGAGCGGAACCGGTCTTGGCGCCTACCGGGACGGGGACGTCCTTAAAGGCGGAGGACAGAGAACCTGTGGTAGTTAGTCTCAGCATGCCAAGCTTTACTGCGTTTAGATTCTCATCTTCCATCTCTACCTGACTGAGTACCTTAGGCTCATAGTTGTAGGTGACCTGGGAGAAGTCGTTGGACTTCACCGTTTTCAGCAGGTGAGTGGAGTAGCGGGTACCGCCGTTGACCAGGGTGGCGATATAGTTGGCCAGCTGGATGGGGGTGACCTGGGTACTCTCCTGACCGATGGCCACGGAGAGAATGTTGCCCTCGTGCCAGGTGCCGCCCAGAGACTCGGTAAACTCCGGACTGGCCACCACGCCGGCCTGCTCAGTGAGCTCGATGCCGGTTTTCTGGCCCAGACCGAACATGGCGGCATACTGATCCAGAAGCTCAATGCCCAGACGGCGGCCTACGTCGTAGAAATAGTAGTTGCAGGACACCTCGATGGCGTCTGTGACATTTACTAAGCCATGGGTGCCGCCATGCTGCCGGTAAATCCAGCACTGGGGCTGGGGAGTAGGCCAGTACTTATAGCGGCCCTCGTCATTAATTTTGTCGCTGGGCTCCACGATATTTTCCTGCAAAGCACCGATAGCGGTAATCATCTTGAAGGTAGAGCCAGGGGGATACAGGCCCTGGAGGGCCCGGTTTAACAGGGGGTTGAGAGGATCTTCCTTCAGGGTGTTGTAATCCTGCCGGAAGGTTTCCAGAGAGTAGGTGGGGTAAGAGGCGGAGGCCAGCACATCACCGGAGTTTACATCCAGCACCACGCAGGCCGCGCCCTCCGTCTCTTTACTTTGCAGGCCGGCTACGCCGCTGGCCAGAATCTCCTCCACCTGCTGCTGCAGGTCAATGTCAATGGTGAGGAAGACGTTCTGGCCGGGCTGTGGGGCAAGACTTTCTCCGGTTTCCGTGTCGGTGAGCCACTGGGAGGAGATGATCTTGCCGCTCTCGTTGCGCTTGATGGCACGGGTACCTGAGGTGCCCTTGAGATAGGACTCGAAGGCGGACTCCGCACCGGTGATACCCACGTAGTCGTTCATGGTGTACCCGCCCTTTTCCTTATAGGTGGGCCAGGTATCGCGGTTGATCGCGCCGGTATAGCCCAGCAGATGGGCGGCGTACTCGGTGTTGTACTTGCGCACACTGGTGGTCTCGATCTCTACGCCGGGCAGATTCAACTCCTTCACCCGGGTGATGAAGTCGATGCTCACATCGGTGGCGAAGGTGTAGGGAGGCCAGCTGTTGATGCGGGCGCGGTAGTACAGTTCATAGAGAATACCGGCGATGGTGCGGGCGTCGGTGGGGTCCATGTCCCCGATATTCAGGGTGGGCACGGTCTCCCCGTTGGCCTTGGCCTGCTTTTCGTCAACCTTGCCGCTGCCGGCAATGTCAAAGCTCTTGCACATTTTACCCAGCAGTTCCTCCGCTGTGGGCAGGCGGTAGGGCTCTTCCTCCTCGGTTTCCTCCTGACTGCCGCCCATGCCGAAGAAGGCTTTGATCTTGTCCATCAGACCGGTTTTCTCCTCGGTACTGCTGTCCGAGGCGTTCTGCTTTGAGGGATCCTCGATCCACTTCTGGTTGACGGCCAGCTTGCCCAGGGAGGTGAGATTGTACTCTGTCTCGCCCTCCTCGTTGACGGAAGTGGTATAGAAGGGATCTTCCGTGGTGTATTCAAAGGGGGGCTGGGTGGTAATGGGGAGGGTGTCTGTCCAGGTCACACCCTGCTCTGTGGCGGTCTGAGTGAGGGCCAGAATGGTGTCGCACCGATTCTTTTCCTCGTTACCCAACAGGTTCAGATCCAAGGTGACGTTGTAGCTGACCTGGTTGGAAACCAGCACTTTGCCGTTGCGGTCGAGAATGTTGCCCCGGCTGGCGGCTACGGTCTCCGTTTCCGAAACCTGGGATACCGACTGCTCGGCATATTCCGCCCCGTTGGTATATTGGATGGTGTACAGGTTGGAGCACAGGAAGGTGAGCAATAGGGCCAGCATGACCACCACGCCCACCACCCGGCGGGAAAATTGCTTGTGATCCATGGAAACCTCCTCTCACAAGAGGGTCTAAGCCAGTTTGGTGCCGCCCACCCGGCGAAACACCATGCGGAACAAAAGATAGATGAAGGGAGTAAAGCACAAAGAGACAGCGATCTCTGAGGCAGCCACCTGGAGCAGCACGTCCAGGGTCTCCGCCTGGACGAAGAGGTAGCGGACGATGCGGGCGCCGTCAATCATGGCCAGCACCCCCGCGGAGCACAGCAGGCAGCTGACAAAGGACTGGCTCAGGGCATACTGGGCAATGGAGCCGGTGAGCATTCCGGCCAAAGTCATGCCAAAGACCAGAATGCCGGAGCCGCCGGGATAGGCCAGCTCCCACAGCAGGCCAACTGTCATGCCGAAGCCTGCTCCGGCCACCGAACCCTCCAGCACGGCCACCGCCACCACCGTCAAAGGCAGCAGCATGGGGACCACGCCGAAGAGAGGAACGCGGTTGAGGACAAATTCGTCCAGCAGCCACACCGGCACCAGAGCCAGCGCATAGACGAACCATTTGTGTATCTGGTCCCGACGGGTCATAGGGACCTCCTTTCCAACAGCGCGGGGTCTCTATCACTCCACGATGTCAAATTCCTTGATGATAAAGACCTCCACCAGCTGGTCCAGCTTTACCTCAGGGGTGACGATGGCGTAGCGGGTAAGGCCGGAAGCGTCGGTGAAGACGCTCTCCACCTGGCCCACCACCAAGCCGGCGGGGTACACGTCCCCGTTGCCCGAGGTGAGCACCTCGTCACCGGCCACCAGCTGGGCCTCGTCGGGCAGGTAGCTCAGGCGGAGTTTGCCCTCCTGCATGAGGGACAAATCGCCCTCCAGCACGCCGGCGGAGTTGGTGCGGGTGATGATGCCGCCCATTTCGGTGCCGGTATCGATCAGCGTGTTGACAATGGAGTAGTTGGTGCCCACACTGCTGACCACGCCCACCAGAAGGCCGGTCTCAGTGATGACGCAGTCCCCTTTCTCCACGCCAGCGTTGCTGCCTTTGCTGAGGGTGAGGGTGGAGCGCCAGTTGTCGGTGGAGCGGGCTGTCACCTTGGCCGACTCAAAGACAAAGTCCTCCCGCTTGGCCTGGAGATTCAAGAGCTCCCGAAGCTGCTCGTTTTCCTGAGAGGCGGCTTCGCCCTGGCGGATCTTTTTGCGCAGTTCGGCGTTCTCCTGCTCCAGTTCCTCCATCTGCTGCTGGATCTCGCCGTAGTGGAACACGTAGGAATAGACGCCCTCCGCCCAGTCCGCGGCAGCGGCAATGCCGCTGCGGACGGGAGCGGTGACGGTATTGACCAGGTTGGACAGGGGATCGGCGTTGCCCCCCATAAAGGCGGAGGTCAGGCCGATGAGGATGCTCAGCAGCAGGGCGATGACCAGAAGCCAAACGCCGTTGTGGCGAAAAAAGTCCTTCACGACGCTCCTCCTTTCCTTACATTCCCGTGAGGGGATCCACCCCAAACTGGGTCAGCATGCGGCCCAGCCGGCACACCGGCAGGCCGACTACATTAAAATAGTCTCCGGAGATGCCCTCTACCAGCAGAGCACCCCGGCCCTGGATGCCGTAGGAGCCCGCCTTGTCCATAGGCTCGCCGGTGGCGATGTAGGCGTCGATCTCCTGGGCGGTCAGGGGACGAAAGCGCACCGCAGTGGCCTCGTGCTGGGTGAGGATCTGCCCGCCACGGCACACGGTCACGCCGGTGTACACGGTGTGCTCACGGCCGGAGAGGGCGGAGAGCATCTCGTGGGCCTGTTGGATGCTGTGGGGTTTGCCCAGCACCTGGCCGTCCACCGCCACCACCGTGTCGGCGGCAATGATCAGGTCCTCCGGATCAGCCGAGGCAGAGATCTCCAGCGCCTTTTGACGGGAGAGGGCCTCCACCAGCCCGCCGGGGTCCAGATTGGGGTCGGCAAGCTCTTCGCCCTGGGCGGGCCGGATCAGAAAATCAGTAAAACCCATCTGCTCCAGCAGCTGCCGCCGCCGGGGAGACTGGGAGGCGAGAATGATGGCCATATCTGCGCCTCTTTCTTACCGCCCGGTGGAGCCGAAGCCGCCGGCGCCTCGGTCGGTGTCGTCCAGCTCGTCCACCAGCTCCACCTGGGCCTGAACCACGGGGGTGATCATCAGCTGGGCGATGCGGTCAGCGGGCTGGATGGTATAATCCGATTCCCCAGAGTTTTGAAGACCCACCATGATTTCACCTCTGTAATCGCTGTCGATGACGCCCACGCAGTTGGCGGGAGCCACGCCGTGCTTGATGCCCAGGCCGCTGCGGGCAAAGACCAGGGCCACATACTGGGCGGAGGGCAGGGCGATGGCGATGCCGGTGGGGATGACGGCCCGGCCGCCGGCGGGGATGGTGACAGGCTCGTCCACGCAGGCGTGCAGGTCCATGGCGGCAGCGCCGGCGCTGGCGTAGAAGGGGGCGGGGATCTCCTTGCCGATTTTGGGGGAGAGGGCTTTGACTTTCAGGTTCATAGGGTACTCCTCATAGTTATATATCAAATTAAAATTACAAAAATAGCGATAAAAGATAGGTTTAGAAGGGAAGCCTTGCAGCACAAGTAGCCATTCCCAAAGAGCGTAGAAGGAAAACGAAGTTTTCCGCCAAAGTTCTTTTGCCCACTTTTCTTTCAAGAAAAGTGGGTCACTCTACATCGCGGTAGTAGAGACCGCGGGTAAAGTCGAAGGGCTTATAGCGGCCCTGGCCGCGGTAGCGCTCCAGCACCTGGACGCACTGCTCCGGCTTCTCGGTGGTAAACATCAGCCGCACCGCCCACAGGCCCAGCCGCTGGTAGTCGGCGGCCTTGTCGGCCAAAAACAGGGTTTTGCCGTTCAAAATTTCGTTCCGGCAGCCCCAGGCCTTGACCACAGGGAACTTCTCGCCCCGGCGGTCGGTGAGCTGATTGACCCCGGTACAGCTATGCTGTCCGGTGTGGTTGTGGATGATGCAGTTTTCCATGATCATCAGGGGCAGCCGTCCGTAGACAATGGCCTCCAGAGGGATGGCCTTGGACAGGTCCCGGATCTGGGGCAGTTTCAGCTCAAAGGAGGCGGTGGCCGCCGAAACACCCAGGCGCTTGAGCTCCTTGAGGGTCTGGCTGTTGTAGACGCCGATGCCAAAGTCGCTGGTCACGGTGAAGCCCAGATCCAGCGCCCGCTGCACCCCGTCCAAAGTACCAGCCAGAGCCTGGGTAACCCCCAGGTCCTGGAATACCTTCAGCTCCTGCTCCAGCTTGTTCTTTTCCCGGTCCCAGCAGATGCGGGGCAGCAGAACAGCTACCTCTACGCCGGCTTCCTGGCAGGCGCGGATGGCGTCAGGGCAAGCGGCTCCTTCGTCGCTGGGCAGGTAGATGCGGGCGGGCTGCAGAGCCAGCAGGGCAGGGGTGATCTGCTGGGCGCTGCGCACCGACAGGGTGATCTGAGGCGCGCCCTTGGGATTTTCATAGCGCACGCCGGGGTGGAATTCCCCCTTCTCCCGCTGAGGAGGCAGACCACGCTGGCGGCTGAGCTCCTCCAGGGCCTGACGGCGCAGAGCATTGAGGGCGGACAGGGGCAGGCTGAGCCCCTCATCCACATAGGCGGTGACCTTCTCGCACTCGTAGGGAGTGCCGCCGGTGCGCTTGAGCTGTCCCTCCACCTTCTCGGCGGTGAGGGGGACGTTGACGGCCGCCTCAGGGACGGCTCCCTCCACCCGGGCCACGTTGCCCAGCAGGTCCTGGGCGGCTACCTGGGCAGGTTCGCCGGTGCGGATCATGGCGTACATGCGGATGAGCTCCTTGCGGTTCTCTCCGCTTTCATAGGTAGTGCGGGCCTGGGCGTACAGCTCCCGGGGAGGCTCGCTCTCCTGGCGCACGCCGAACATATCGGGGCCCTTCTTGTCCAAATAGTACCCCTGGGTAAAGCCCTGGCGGGAGAAGGCGGCCTCCAGCTGCTCCAGCTCCTCGGGAGTGGGAGAGCGGCCCTCCCGGATGGCCCGGGCATAGATGCCGGTGACGATGGCCACGTACTCCGGACGCTTCATGCGCCCCTCGATTTTCAGGCAGCATACCCCCATCTCCTCCAGCTCCTGGAGATAGTCAGCCAGAGACATGTCCTTGAGGGACAGGGGGTACTCGTTGGCACGGTTGCCCCAGCCGTATTTGAGACGGCAAGGCTGGGCGCACAGACCGCGGTTGCCGCTGCGGCCGCCGATGACGGAGGACAGGTAGCACTGTCCCGAATAGCACATGCACAGGGCGCCGTGGGCAAAGGTCTCGATCTCAATGGGAGAGTTCTGGCAGATGTGGCGGATCTGATCCCGGCTCAGTTCCCGGGAGAGGACCGCCCGGGTAAAGCCCAGTTTGGCGCACTCCTTCACGCCGTCCAGGCTGTGCACGGTCATCTGAGTGGAGGCGTGCAGGGCGAGCTGAGGAGCCACCTGGTGGAGCATCCGGGCCACGCCCAGATCCTGGACGATGACGGCGTCCACTCCCATCTCGTTGATCTCCCCGGCCACCTGGGCGGCGGCGGGCAGTTCCCGGTCGGTGAGCAGGGTGTTTAAGGTGAGATGCACTTTGGTTCCCCGGGTATGACAATAAGAAACCGCCGCCGCAACTTCCTCCCGGGTAAAGTTCTTCGCGTTGCGGCGGGCGTTAAAGTCGCCGTAGCCCAGATAGACGGCGTTTGCGCCGTTCTGGACCGCGGCAGTCACCGACTCCATAGAGCCGGCGGGCGACAGCAATTCCAGCATGGATAACCCTCTTCCGATTTCATGGTAAGCGCCTCCCGCCCTTGGACAGGAGGCGCGGGGCAATTAGGATTTGTGAGCGTTCTGCAGTTTGAAGATCTCCCGCTTAGCCTCGGAGAGCTCCATCTTCAGCCGGGCGTTCTCATCCAGACCGTCTTTGATCTGGCGGCGGAGATTTTCGCTGGCCTCCTGCTCCCGGAAGAACTGGTCGGCGATGTTCATAGCGGCCAGCACTGCCGCATCGGAGCGGCCCAGACGGGCACCATCCATCACATCCCGCACCTGGCTGTCCACCAGGGTGGCACAGCGGTGTACGTAGTTTTCGTCTTCCTCGGCTACCATCGTGTACTCCTGGCCCGCGATGGCGACGGTAATCTTGTTTTTCATCCGGAAGCCCTCCCAATCAGTTCTCTATTTTCACCGCATTTCGGCCCAGAATCCGGAAATGACGGCAGAATGGTAGTATTATGGACATTATAGCATAGTTGCCCCCGTTTGAAAAATAAATTTACCATGAATTTTTTATGTCTATCCGTCTTTTTTGCACGGAACACACAACCGCAGAAAGGGTTGGAAAATAAGAAAGACCCGCCCCTTCCGCCGCTCTTTCTCAGAGGGCGCGGGGCGGGTCATTTTTTCCAGCTCAGCGAGGGTCATTCGGGATCGGCCACGGCGATCTCCAGGGCCTGTCCCTCCTGGAGCAGAGGGGTGATGAGTCCACCGATGGCGGTCTCGGCCTGGTCCTTGGCCTGGGTGAGCAGACCGCTCTGGATGGCCTTTTCCTCCATGACGCCCTGCTGGTCGGCCTGGAAGCCGGTGTAGTCCCCGATGGTGATGGGATTGAAGATGCTGGTGGTCTCGTCAAAGACCTCCAGACTGTTGGGGTCCACCTCGTGGGAGAGGATCTGGGGCGCAGGCAGAGAGATGGTCACCTTCTGGTCGGTGATGGCCACCTTGGCCTGAGTCAGGTCCACGCCGGCAATGATCGTGCCGTCATAGGCCACGATGAAGCTCTTAGTGGTAAAGGGAAGCTTGATGCCGTAAAATTCGTTGCTGTTTTCAAACTGCCCCATGTTGGTGTAGGAGTAGCGCACGGTGGCCAGCTGGCTGATCTGCTGGAGCTGGTTCTCCACGGTAATGGAGGAAAGGACCGGTGCTTTCTCCTGCCGCCCGCCGCTGAAAAAGCCCACGGCAAAGCAGATAATGGCCAGCAGCACGCCAAAAATGATAAGTTTTCCCTGCTTGAACAGGGACAGTGGGGAAATACCCCGCTTGACCTGAGACATAGCAGCTTCCTTTCTGTAATTAGGTATTCAGACCCAACAGATGAGTGGCAATGAAGAAGTAGATGAGCAGGGACAGAGCGTCCACGATGGTGGTGATGAAGGGGGAGGCCATGACGGCCGGGTCGATGCCGATTTTCTCTGCGCACATGGGGAGGGTGCAGCCCACCACCTTGGCGCAGATGACGGTGAATACCAGGGTAAGGCACACTACCAGAGCCACCAGAGGGGTGACCTCCGGGTTGTGCATGAGCCAGCGGTCCACGATCATCATTTTCACAAAGTTGGCGCAGGCCAGACACACACCGCACAGCACCGCCACCCGGATCTCCTTCCATACCACCAGAACCATGTCGGAAAAGTCGATTTCGTCCAGTGATAAGGCACGTATCACGGCCACCGACGACTGGGAGCCGGAGTTGCCGCCGGTACCCGAGAGCATGGGAATGAAGGAGGTAAGCACCACACAGGCGGCCAGGGCGCTTTCAAAGCTGGTGATGATGATGCCGGTGAAGGTGGCCGAGAGCATCAGCAGCAGCAGCCACGGAATGCGGGCCTTCCAGGTCTCCAGTACGCCGGTCTTTAAATAGGGCTTGTCGGAGGGGAGGATAGCGGCCATCTTTTCGAAGTCCTCGGTGGTCTCCTCCTCGATAACGTCCATGGCGTCGTCGAAGGTGATGATACCAACCAGCCGGTCCTCGCCATCCACTACGGGCAGGGCGTACAGGTCGTATTTATTTAAAAGCTGGGCCACGTCCTCCTTGTCCTCGTGGGTGTTTACCGAGAGAACGTTGGTCTCCATGATGTCGCCGATGCGGGTGTCGTAGGAGGACAGGAGCATCCGGCGCACCGTGACCACGCCCAGCAATACCCGGCGCTGGGTGACGTAACAGGTGTACACCGTCTCCTTGTCCATGCCGACCTTGCGGATGCGGGCAAAGGACTCCTCCACGGTGGCGTTGGGGTGGAGGTAGACGTACTCGGTGGTCATGATGGAGCCGGCGGAGTCTTTGGGATAGTTGAGCAGCTGGTTAATCTGGGTGCGGGTGGTGGCGTCGGTGTTGCGCAGGATACGGCTGACCACGTTGGCGGGCATGTCCTCGATGAGGTCCACGGTATCGTCCAGGTACAGCTCGTCCAGCACCTCCCGCAGCTCCTTATCGCTCAGGGCGTTGATGAGCCGCTCCTGATCGTCGGAGTCTTCTAGCTCGGTGAACACCTCGGCGGCTACCTCCTTGGGCAGCAGACGGAAGACCAGAATGGTCTCCTCCGGACCCAGTTCGTCCAGAAATTCGGCGATGTCCACCTCGTTCATATCGTCCAGCAGCTCCCGCAGGCGGCGGAACTGCTTGGTGCGGACCAGCTCCAGCAGCTGGTCCAGATCATAATTCTCGTGCATATGGTTTCCCCCTCTGAAGTCACGGAGTATCCGGGACGGAAAACAGCCACAGGATCACTCCTGCGGCTGCTACGAATTGGTCAGGGGACGGTGCGGCTATTCCGCATGCCGGCCCCGGAGCGGCGGATCAAGAGGATGCGGCCCCGCGTCCTCCGCCGTTCGTGACAGCGCATGTACGGTGTCCCGGTGGCGACTTCGACTTTTCATGGGGCTTCACAACCTTTCCGCGCCCAATTGGGGCCTGACTGCCAGACCGCGGCGCACAAAATTCTACATTTTAGAGTATAACACACCCCATCCCGGCGATTCAAGACAAATCTATGTTAGATTCTTCCCACAGGGCGTCCCGGCGCAGAGGCCGGGCAAACATCTCCTCCACTGCCGCTTCGTAGGGGGCGGAGCGGTCGGCCTTGCGGATTTTTTTCAGGGGGCGGGCACTGTCCTCAAACAGGCGGGAGAGGTAGCTCCACAGCTCCTTCATGTGAAACACGGTGCTCCGCTCCCCCGAGAAGAGGGCGAGATAGGTGTGGTAGAGCAGGTCATGGAAGGCACGCAGCTCATCCACCGTGGCGGCGCTTCCGCCCTTGGCCTTCCGGGTCAAGGCAGGGTCGGCCAGCAGACCCTGGCCGATCATCACGTGCTCCACCTGGGGAAAGCGGGCGTGAAATGCCTTGCAATCTTCGGGCGTGACCAGGCCGCCGTTGAAGCACACCGGCCCGGGGTAGACCTCCAGCGCCTGGGCAAAGGCGTCCAGGCGGACCTTTTCGCGGTAGAAATCCTGGCGCACCCGGGGGTGGATGATGAGCAGGGAGGCAGGGTAGCGAGAGAAGAGCTCCAGCAGGGGGCCGAACTCCTCCGGGTCCTCCCAGCCCAGCCGGGTTTTTATGGATAGCTTGACCGGAGTTTTGGAGAAGATACCCTCCAGCAGCTCCTCCAGGGTGTCCCGGCGCTGAAGAAGTCCCGCGCCCTTGCCCTTGGCGGTGACGGTGCCCGAGGGGCAGCCCAGGTTCAGGTTCACCTCGTCGTAGCCCAGGGCCGCCAGCTCTCCCGCTGCCCAGAGGAAGTCTTCCACATTCCGGGTGAGCAGTTGGGGCACAGCACGAAAACCGGGGTTATTCTCCGGCAAAATCCCCCGCAGCTCCCGGGGTGTGAACACGTGGTCCTGGGTGGGGGAGAGGAAGGGCATGTAGTAGGCGTCCACGCCGCCGAACACCTGGTGGTGGGCGCGGCGGAACTCCGCCCCGGTGACTCCCTCCATGGGGGCAAAATAGTATTTCACGCTCTGCCCTCCAGCCACTGGGCCAGCTCGGTGAGGTCGGGAGCGATATGGACACAGGGGTAGGGGGCAAAGGCCGGAGCCTGGGTGGTGCCGTTGAGAACGGCGGCAAAGTCCACCCCCGCACCCTGGGCAGCCTGGGCGTCCAGAATGGTGTCTCCGCAGTAGAGCAACTCCTCCGGAGCCACACCCATCTGGTCCAGAGCCTTCAAAATGCCCTCCGGGTGGGGCTTGTGGTGGGTGACGTCGTAGCTGCCCAGAATGAGCTCCAGGGTGTCCCGCAGGCCAAAGCGCTCCATAATGCGGGAGATGGTCTCGCCCGTCTTGGTGCTTACAATGCCAAGGCGTACGCCCCGGCTGTGAAGGCCTTGCAGCAGCTCCGCCGTGCCGGGAAACAGGGTGGTCTCCTCCACCTGGCGGGGACGGGCCACCTCCAGAAAGTAGGCGCGGAACTGGGCGCGGTGCTCCTTGTCGCTGTCTCCGGTGAGCATCTCATAGGCGTCCTCCAGCAGGTAGCCTACCGTGCCCCGCACCGTGTCACGGTCGGGAATGGGCAGGCCCATGCGTTCAAAGGCGTACTGGAAGCCGCCCACGATGGAGTCGGTGGAGTCGCCCAGGGTATAGTCAAAGTCAAAACAGATGGCGCGATAGTGTTTCATATAAACTCCTTAGTGGATCTCTTTTCTCCCCGAGGCGTTGGGGATGCCCAGCTCGTCCCGGTACTTGGCCACGGTGCGCCGGGAGATGGCGCAGCCCTCTCCCTCCAGCTGCTCACACAGCTTCTGGTCGGAGAGAGGATGCTTTTTGTCTTCCCGGTCTACCAGCTGCCGCAGCCGCTCCTTGATCTGGTGTACCGAGGTGCCCTCGGTGCCTCCCTCCCGGGAGAAGAAAAAGCTCAGCGGGTATACGCCCCGGCTGCACTGCAGGTATTTCTCCCGGATGGCCCGGCTGACGGTGGACTCGTGGATGGACAGCTCCTGGGCCACATCGGCCAGGCGCAGAGGGGACAGGTGTCCCCCGGGGCGGAAGAAGCCCTCCTGCCGGCGTACAATGACCTGGGCGCAGGATAACAGGGTGGAGCGGCGCTGCTCCACCGCCTGAATGGCCCACTGGGCCTGCTTAATTTTGTCGGTGAGGTACTGCTTGACCTCCGGGTCGGCGCTCTGCTTTTGCAGCT
Organism: Flintibacter porci; assembly: GCF_041925195.1. NCBI lineage: Bacteria > Bacillati > Bacillota > Clostridia > Eubacteriales > Flintibacter > Flintibacter porci. The sequence goes on along the minus strand of NZ_JBHEVB010000001.1, from coordinate 142,110 downwards.
TACAGTAGTAGCCGCTGAGATGAAGGCCGGGGAGGTAGGAGTCCTGATAGGCCACGGTGAGACCGTGCTCGTCCTGGATGACCACCAGGTCGGGGACCAGGTAGGAGGTCTCGTCCCGGCTGGCAAAGGCGGCGCCGGGGCGTGGGTCCAGCTCCTGGATGAGACTCTGAGCCCGCAGGACCTCCTTCTGAGAAATGCCCATCTCCTGGGCAATGGCGTGGTACTGCTTGCGGCCCAGCCGCTCCAGGTGGTGGAGGACAATCTCCAGAGCGGGGCCGGTCTCGCCCCGGCGCTGCAGCTGCAGCGCCAGGCACTGGGACAGATCCCGGGCGCCCACTCCAGCCGGGTCCAGACTCTGGATCAGATGAAGGCCCTGCTCCAGGGCGCTCAAGGGCAGGCGGGAGGCCTGGGACAGGTCCTCCAGCTCATCCCGGAGATAGCCGTTTTCATCCAGGCAGGCACATAGAAACTGGGCGGCCCGCAGCACCAGGGTGGAGGCGTGGCTGCGCTCCAGCTGGCGGGTGAGGTGGAGTACCAGGGTCTCGCCCAGACCGCCGTCGGTGCCTACCCGGGCCAGGGGGTCCAGCTCTTCCCGGTCGGGGGAGAGATATTGGCGGTTTTGGTGGTCGGCATCGGCCAGGGACTGCAGGCGCCGCCACATCTCCTCGCTCTCGTCGCTCTGGGCGGCAGGCTCGGTGAGCTCGGCGGCGGGGTTCATCTGGACCAGGTCCTGAATGTAGTCCGCCAGTTCCTGGGTGCTCATCTGCAGCACCTCCATGGACTGGAGCATCTGCGGGGTCAATTTCAAGGTTTGTTTCAGTGACAGCTCCAGATTCACGCGCGTCCCTCCTTAAGCTCCCGGACGTCCCTGCCAGGCAAACAGGGACAGTCACCTCCCCGGGCGATCTGCCCCCGTGTACATCTTCATGCAATCTTCCCAGAGCCGGCTTGCAGGGCGGGCTCCGAGCGCATGAAATTGTCAAAAGAAGTATATCATAAATTCCACCCCGGGGCAATCGGCAGATAGAGTGGGAAGACAGGCCTTTTCCGTTGATTTTTCCTATCCAATGGTGTAAAATAGTGAAAACTAATGAAACAAACCAAAAAATACCAGGGGTTGTGACACGGAAAGGAGCACGTGGATATGGACGACAAGGTGAAGGAACTGCTGGACCGAATCCGGAGCACGGCGGCCGATGCAGCCGACGCCGCAGCAGGCACCGCCCGGGTGGCGGGCAAGCGAGCCGGCCAGATGGTGGACGTGGCCAAGCTGAATGTGCAGCTGTTTGACCTGAGCGGAGAGTATAACGACGTGCTGCGCCAGCTGGGCGAAGTGATGTACCAGACCCACAAGGGGGAGAGCCAGGACGAGGAGAAGATCGCGGGCCTGCTCACCCAGGCTGACGAGCTCTCCGGAAAGATCGCCGAACTCAGAGAGCGCATTGCTGCCCTGCGCCAGTCCCGCACCTGCCCCAACTGCGGCGCGGTGTGCGGCAAGGGCGACCAGTTCTGCCGCCGGTGCGGCGGAAGCCTGTAAGGAGGCTGCCATGTCCTATACCATAGAGCATTACCGGGCGAGCGCGGACTTTTTACGCGCCCGCCTGGGCAGTTTTGTCCCTAAGGTGGCTATGATTTTGGGTTCCGGCCTGGGTTATCTGGGTGACCAGGTGGAAAATCCCATCGCCGTGGATTACAAAGACATTCCCAATTTCAAGGCCTCCACCGCACCGGGCCACAAGGGCCGTCTGGTGTTCGGCACCCTGGAGGGCCAGAAGGTGGCGGTGATGCAGGGCCGGATGCACCACTACGAGGGCTACTCCTATGAGGAGGTCACCTATGCGGTGCGGGTACTGCGTCTGCTGGGGTGCGACACCCTGGTGGTCACCAACGCCGCCGGCTGTGTGAACACCGACTGGAAGGCCGGAGAGCTGATGCTCATCACCGACCACATTAAAATGTTCTCCGAGTCTCCCCTGCGGGGCGAGAACCTGCCCGAGTTCGGGGTGCGCTTCCCCGATGCCTCCAAGCTGTATACCCCCCGCCTGCGCCAGGTGGCCCGGGACTGCGCCCAGAAGCTGGGTCTTACCCTGCGGGAGGGCGTCTACTTCTACTGCTACGGTCCCCAGTACGAGACCCCGGCGGAGATCCGGGCCGCCCGGATCCTGGGCGGCGACGCGGTGGGCATGTCCACCGCCCCCGAGGTCATTGTGGCAGGCCACTGCGGCATGGAGGTGCTGGGCTTTACCCTGCTTAGCAACATGGCCGCCGGTATTCTGGACCAGCCCCTCAGCGAGGAGGAGGTCCTCATCGCCGGGGAGCACGCCCGGGAGGATTTCTCCGCCCTGGTGCGGGCCTGCCTGCGGGAGATGTGACGGAGTTCTTGATTTGTAAGGAGTAAACCACAGATGTCTGTTTTATTTGCCAACGTCACCGCTGTGACCATGGACCCCGCCCAGCCGGTGCTGGAGAACGCCTTTGTGGCGGTGGAGGGAACGAAAATCGTCTCCGTGGGGACGGTGCGCCCGGAGGGAACCTTTGACCGGGTGGTGGAGGGCAAGGGTAAGGTGCTCATGCCCGGCCTTGTAAACTGCCACACCCACGTGCCTATGACCCTGATGCGGGGCTACGGCGGGGGTCACGATTTGCAGCACTGGCTCAACGACTTCATTTTCCCCGCTGAGGCCAGACTGGACGACCGGGCCGTGGCCGCCGGAGCGGCTCTGGGCCTGGCCGAGATGATCGCCGGCGGCACCACCTGCATTGCGGATATGTATATGCACACCGGCACCATCGCCCAGGAGATCATGAAGGCGGGCATCTCCGCCAACCTGTCCTGCGGCGGGGTGTACTTCGGCGCGCCGGAGGATTTTTCCCCCGAAAAGTGTAATGACTGCCGCAACCAGCAGGAGCTCACGGAGCAGTGGCACGGCGCGGGAGACGGACAGATCCTGGTGGATGCCTCCATCCACGCGGAGTATACCTCCAATCCGCCCCTGTGGCAGTGGATGGCCGACTACGCCGCCCAGCACAAGTTGGGCATGCAGGTGCACATCTCCGAGACCCGGCTGGAGCATGAGAACTGCCTGGAGAAATACGGCAAGACCCCCGTGGCCCTGCTGGACCAGTACGGCGTGTGGGAGCGGGGCGGCACCGCCGCCCACTGCGTATGGGTCACCGATGAGGACATGGCCCTTATGGCCCAAAAGCATATTACCGCTGTCCACAACCCGGTGTCCAACCTGAAGCTGGGCTCCGGTGTGGCCCGGGTGCCCCAGCTGCTGAAGGCGGGAGTCAACGTGACTCTGGGCACCGACGGCGTGTCCTCCAACAACAATACCGACCTGTTTGAGGAGATCAAGCTGGCCGCCATCCTCCACAAGGGGGTCCAGCATGACCCCATGGCGGTCACCGCCCACGAGGCGCTTGCCATGGCCACCGTCAACGGGGCCCGGGCTCTGGGCCGGGACACCGGCGTTATTGAGCCGGGGAAGCTGGCCGACCTCATTTTGGTGGACTTCAGCGCCCCCAACCTGATGCCCTGCCACGACGTGGAGGAAAATCTGGTCTACGCTGCCCGTGGCTCCAATGTGGAGATGAATATGGCCCGGGGACAGGTCATATATGAGAGGGGGGAGTTCTTCACCCTGGACCTGGAGCGCATCCGCTATGAGGTGGAGCACTACGCCCTGCCGAAAATTTTCCCGCAAGCCTGAGATCATCCGGGCGGCAGCGCCGCCTGACTCTCCAAAATACAAGGAGGACCTAACGAATGGCCCAACACAGTCATGCACCCCGCCGGGTGGCCCGGCCGGAAAAACAAAACACCTTCTTCGGCGGAGCCGCCATCCTGGCCGTGGGTATCATGGTGGTCAAACTCATCGGCATGTTCTACAAGATCCCGCTGATCAACATCATCGGGGAGCAGGGCAGCGCCGACTTCGGAAACGCCTACAACATCTACGCCGTGCTGCTCACCATCTCCACCGCGGGCCTGCCCGTGGCCGTGTCCAAGCTGGTCAGCGAGGCCAACGCCACCGGACGGCAAAACCAGGTGCGCCGGGTGTTCCGGCTGTCCCTGGCCCTGTTTCTTACCCTGGGCGTGCTGTCCTTCCTCATCATGTCCTTTGGCTCGGCACAGCTGGCCGCCCTGATGAACGACGACCAGGCTGCCCCCGGCATCCGCGCCCTGGCTCCGGCGGTCATCTGCGTGGGCTGTCTGTCCGCCTTCCGGGGCTATGCTCAGGGCCACGGGAACATGACGCCCACCGCCGTCTCCCAGATCATCGAGGCCCTGTGTAAGCTGGTGGTAGGCCTGGGACTGGCCTACTGGCTGGTAAAGGCAGGAGCCGACCAGAGCCACGCCGCCGCCGGCGCCATCACCGGCGTGACGGTGGGTACTATTGTGGCCCTGGCCTACATGCTGCTCAACTATCTCATGGGCCGCAGCCGGGAGGGTCTGGCCAAGGACACCCCAGACTCCAACGCCACCATCATCCGCAACCTGCTGATGATCGCCGTGCCCATTACCATCAGCTCCTCCATGGTGGGTATCGTCACTGTCATCGACTCCTCTCTGGTCCAGGGCCAGCTTCAGCGGGCACTGCTGGAAAATACCGACTGCTGGGCCCTGTACAAGGACTTTATGAGCTTTGACAAGCTGGAGAGCGCCCTGAAGGCCTGGCAGGCCACCCTGCCGGAGGGAACGGCCGTCTCCATGTCCCTGCTGTCTGACCAGCTGGCGGATGGAAGTAAGACCGCCGGGGCTCTCCACGACGCCCTGGAGGCGGCCAGCCGCACCCTCTACGGCAACTACAACGGAGCCCTGAACATCTATAACCTGCCCACCTCCCTCATGGCGGCCATTACCGCTGCGGTCATCCCCGCGGTCTCCGGTACCCTGGCCCGCCGGGACCGGAAGGGCGCCAGCCGGGTGGCAGGTTCCGCCCTGCGCATCTCCGCACTGCTGGCCTTCCCCATGGGTGTGGGCCTGTACGTACTGGGCAAGCCCATCATGGCTTTGATTTTCCCCAGCCTCACCGCGGAGCTGGCCGGTCCTCTGCTGTCCACCCTGGGCCTGGCCACGGTATTTGTGTGTATGATGCTGGTGTGCAACTCCATTTTGCAGGCCTACGGCTTTGTGAATCTGCCGGTCATTATCATGCTGGCCGGCGGCGTCATCAAGATCGTGCTCAACTACAATGTAGTGGTGCTGCCCCAGGTGGGCATCTACGGTGCGCCCCTGGGCAACATCTTCTGCTTTGCCCTGTGTCTCATTCTGGACCTCATAGTCATGGCCCGGGTCATTCCCGGCTGTCCCAAGTATATCCCCCTGTTTGCCAAGCCCGCTGCCGCTGCCGCGGTGATGGGCCTGGGAGCCTGGGCGGTCCACGGCCTGCTGGCCAAGCTGTTTGCCGCAGGCAGAATGGGCAACGCCGTGTCCACGCTGGCCGCTATTTTGGTGGCGGTGGTCATCTACGGCGTGCTGGTGATCGTGCTGCGGGCCATCACCAAGGAGGACCTGGCGCTCATGCCAAAGGGAGAGAAAATTGCCCGGATTCTGCATCTTTCTTAACAGATGCGTAAAAAATACCTTGCGAAGGAAGCGAAGTTGTGGTAGATTTTGAGTGCATGGACTCCTATGGTATGGAGGATCTGGAGCGGATCGTGGCTCTGCTGCGCGCCCCCGGGGGATGCCCCTGGGACCGGGAGCAGACCCACGAGAGCATCCGGCGCAACATGCTGGAGGAGGCCTACGAGGCCGCAGAGGCCATTGACGAAAAGAACCCGGAGCACCTGAAAGAGGAGCTCGGGGACGTACTGCTCCAGGTGGTGTTCCACGCCCAGATGGCCAAGGAGGAAGGTCTGTTTACCTTTCAGGATGTGGTGGACGGCGTGGCCAAGAAGATGGTCTTCCGCCATCCCCACGTGTTTGGCACCGTGCAGGCGGAGGACAGCGACCAGGCTCTGGAGACCTGGGACGCTCAGAAACGCCAGGAGAAGCACCAGCGCACCGCCGGCGACACGCTGGATGCGGTGGCGCGTTCTCTGCCCGCCCTGATCCGGGCAGAAAAATTGCAGGACAAGGCCCGCAAAGCGGGTTTTGACTGGCCGGACCTGGCTCCCGCCCTGGACAAGCTGGACGAGGAGGTGGGGGAGCTGCGCCGCGCCGCTCAGGGCGACGGAGACCCTCAGGAGGAGCTGGGCGACCTGCTGTTTGCCGCGGTGAAGGCGGGACGCTTTCTCCACGTGGACAGCGAGCAGGCGCTGACTCAGGCCTGCGAAAAGTTTATCCGCCGCTTTCGCGCTGTGGAGCGGCTGGCCCAGGGAGAGAGCCTGGACCAGATGGAGCTGGCCCAGCTGGAGGAGCTTTGGGCCCGCGCCAAGCAACAGGAGGGCTGAAACGCCCCACGCAAAGGACAGGCCTTTCCCAAGGCCGCGCAAATTCTTAGGAGGAGACACGCTATGAACAAGACCGAACTCATCAACGCCGTGGCCGATAAGACCCAGCTGTCCAAGAAGGACGCTGAGGCTGCCATTACTGCCACCGTGGAGGCCATTGCCGAAGCGCTGACCCGGGAGGAGAAGGTGCAGCTGGTGGGCTTTGGCTCCTTTGAGGTGAAGACCCGCGCCGCTCGGGTGGGCCGCAATCCCAAGACCGGCACCGAGATCGAGATCCCCCAGACCAAGACCCCTGTCTTCAAGGCCGGCAAGGCTCTGAAGGACGCGGTGGCGGGCTGAAGCACTGCAACGCTGACCCTTGGGGGCGCCGCGGAAGGCGGCGCCCCTTTTTCTTGGAAATTATCTTTTGCTTTGGAAAGGACAATGCAATGCGACTGGATAAATGGCTGAAGGTATCCCGGCTCATCAAGCGGCGCACGGTGGCCAACGAGGCCTGCGACAACCAGCGGGTCACCGCCAACGGCCGGCCGGTAAAGGCCAGCTACGATGTGAAGGCGGGAGACGTGCTGGAGCTGCGCTTTGGCGAGCGGGTGGTAAAGGTAGAGGTGCTGCTGGTGGCCGACAACGTGGGCAAGGCCGACGCGGCGGCCATGTACCGGGAGCTGCTGTGAAGGGGCGGCTGAGCTTGCTGCTGGCTGGCGTGCTGGCGGCGGGAGCGGTGCTGACGGGCTGCGGAGGAGAGCAGAAGGTTTCCTCCCAGAGCAGCCAGGTATTTGCTATGGATACGGTGATGCTGCTCACCGTCTACGGCGATCAGGCCCAGCAGGGGCTGGATCAGGCGGAGCAGACCATTCAGAAGCTGGAAAAGCTGTGGTCGGCCACCGATGAGAACAGCGAAATCTGGGCGCTGAACCACAGCGGCGGAAACTGGGTGGAGCTGTCTGAGGATACCCGGGAGATTCTGAGCCGCGGTCTGGAGCTGTGTGCCCTCACTGACGGCGCGCTGGATATTACTGCATACTCCGCCGTGCAGGCCTGGGGCTTCCCTACCGGAGTGTACCGTGTGCCTGATGAGGCAGAGCTGGAGCGGCTGGTGGGAACTATCGACTACACCCAGCTAGAGCTGGATGAGCAGACCGGCCAGGCCCGTCTGCCGGGCGGCATGTCCCTGGACCTGGGCGCCGTGGCCAAGGGCCGCCTGGGAGAGGTGCTCTCCCAGGACCTGAAGGAGCTGGGGGTGACCTCCGCTCTGCTGGAGCTGGGCGGCAACATTCAGACGGTGGGGACCAAGCCGGACGGCTCCCGCTGGCGGGTAGGCATCCAGGACCCCAACTCCCAGGAGGGGGGCTATCTGGCCATTGTGGAAGTGGCTGACCAGGCGGTGGTCACCTCCGGAGACTACCAGCGCTACTTTGAGCAGGACGGCCAGACCTACTGCCACATCATGGACCCTGCCACCGCCGCTCCCGCCGACAGCGGGGTGGACTCGGTGAGCATTGTAGGCTCCGACGGGACGGTGTGTGACGCGTTGTCCACCGCCTTGTTCGTTATGGGGGAGGAGAAGGGCGCCCAGTTCTGGAAGGACCACCCGGAGCTGGACTTTGAGGCTATCTTTGTCTCCCAGGACGGCACCATCGCGGTGACCGAAGGCCTGGAGGAGCACTTTACCCTGGCTGACGGCTACCAGGACCGGGAAGTGACGGTGATCCACCGATGAACAAACAGACCAAGATCCTTGCCGGCGTGCTGGCGGCCGTGGTGCTTTTGTCGGCGGGCGTGCTGGTATGGCGCAAGCTGAACCCCCAGGAGGCCCAGATCGCCAAGATCACCCAGAAGGGGCAGGTGCTCCGGGAGATCGACCTGACCCAGGTGAAGGAGTCCTACTCCTTTGTCATTGAGGGGGAGAACGGGGCGCTCAATACCGTGCAGGTGGAGCCGGGGCGCATCTGCATCAGTGAGGCCTCCTGCCCGGACCAGATCTGTGTCCACCAGGGATGGATCGGCGACGGCAGCGAGCCCATCGTCTGTCTGCCCAATCAGGTCATCATCCAGATCACGGGAGGAGGGAGCCAGGTTGACGCAGCGGTCGGTTAAAGGGGCGCGGCGAGTGACCCGGCTGGCCCTGCTCACCGCCATTGCCCTGACCATCTTTATGGTGGAGGCCCAGATCCCGGTGGCGGTGCCTATCCCGGGGGTCAAGCTGGGCCTTGCCAATATTGTGACGGTGTACACCGTCTTTGCCCTGGGGGCGGGAGACGCCCTGCTGGTGCTGGTGAGCCGGGTGTTTCTGGGCGCGGTGTTCTCCGGACAGATGATGACCCTGCTGTACAGCCTGGGGGGCGGCCTTCTGTGCTGGCTGGCCATGGTGGGGCTCAAGCGGCTGCTCACCGTGAAGCAGCTGTGGCTGTGCAGCCCCCTGGCCGCCATCTGCCACAACCTGGGCCAGCTGCTGGTGGCCGCCGGGGTGATGAAGACCTGGGCGGTGCTGGCCTACCTGCCCTACCTGGTGATCGCCGGAGCGGGGGCAGGACTGTTTACTGGGCTGTGCGCCCAATTTTTGATGCAGCGCCTGGACCGGCTGGCGTCCGGGCGGAAGGAGGAAAACCATGGAGCAAAAGGACATTGACCGCATCAATGAGCTGGCCCGGCTGGCCAAGGAGCGGGAACTGACCGAGGAGGAGAAAGAGGAGCGGGGCAAGCTGCGCCGGGCCTATATCGACTCGGTGAAGGCCAATCTGGAGGGACAGCTGAACAACACCTGGATCCAGAAGCCGGACGGCTCCCGGGTCAAATTAGAAAAACGCAAAGATTGACTCCCTTTTCTTGACAAGCCTTGCCCTTTCTGCAATAATGGCCCCAGACAGCCCCTGTGGGCGGCTGTCGGGAGGACACATAAGATTTTGATTTAGGAGGCCGCTATGGCTTACGTAAAAATGGTTACCGATTCTGCCGCCGACATCCCCCGCGCCCTGCGGGAGGAGCTGGATATTCAGGTGCTCCCCTTCCCCATCGCCATGGGGGACAAGGAGTATGAAGACGGCTATGATTTTACTCCGGAGGAGTTTTACGGGATGCTGCTCAGCGCCCCGCAGATCCCCACCCATGCTCAGCTCAACCCCTATGTCTTTGAGCAGTGCTTTGAGCAGGCCTACGATAACGGCTATACCCACCTCATCTATACCTCCATTAACTCTAAGGGCTCGGCCACCCATCAGAACGCCGTCCAGGCCCGGGAGGAGTTTTATGAGGAGCATCCCGAGGCCCGGGAGAACTTTCAGATCACCATCATCGACTCCCACAACTACACCATGACCTACGGCTGGGCTGTGGTTCAGGGAGCCAAGATGGCCGCGGTGGGCACCGATCCGGACAAGGTGGTGGCCTATATTCAGGACTGGCTGGACCACGTGCGGGTGCTCTTTGCCCCGCTGGACCTGCGCTTTGCCAAGAAGTCGGGCCGTGTGTCGGCGGCGGCCGCCTTTGTGGGCGACGCCCTGGGACTCAAGCCCATCATGACCTTTGAAAACGGCGAGTCCAAGATCCTCTCCAAGGTGCGGGGAGAGAAAAACATCATCCCCGCCATTATGGAGCGCTGCCGCAAGACCCGTCAGGCGGCCAGCCCCTACATGGTCATCAAGGCGGACAACGCCCCCATGGCCGATGCTCTGATTCGGGCCTGTGAGGAGGAGTTCGGCGCTCCTGCCGATATGGTCTATCCCATCGGCGGCGTCATCGCCATCAATGCCGGTCCCAACCTCATTGGTGTGGTATACCGGGAACAGTGATCTTCTTTGCGGCCCCGCTCCGGAAATTCCGGTGCGGGGCCGCTGTGTCCATTTTGGCGTGGAAACAAGGAGTGACATGAGATGAAAGAACAAAAGCTGACCTGGCGGGCCAGAGGAAGACTGTGGTTCCGGATCGGCATTCGGCTGGTGCTGCTGATTGTGGGGCTGTGGCTGCTGTGGAAGGTGGGGCTGCCTCTGCTGTCGCTGATGGCTCCCTTTGTAGCGGCTCTGATCACCGCCGCCATCCTCCACCCGGCGGTGCGGTGGCTGAGGAGCACTCTGGGAGGGTCCCGAAAGCTGTGGTCGCTGCTGGTGCTGGTGCTGCTGTTCGGGCTGATGGGCGCGGCGCTGGGCGGCCTCATTTATGCTGCTGGAGCTCAGCTGATCTCCCTGGTGCAGAGCTGGGACGACCTGCTGGCCAATCTGGAGGGAATCTTCCAGCAGTTGGAGCAGATTTTTGCCCGCTTCTGGGACCTGGTGCCTCCGGCTCTCAACGAGACGGTAGATTCGGTGTGGGACAGCGTGCTGGAGTGGCTGAAAAACACCCTGCCCGGGATGCTGGAGGGGCTGGTGAACTATGCCAAGGATAAGGCTCTGAGCTTGCCCTCCTTTGGCCTGGCGCTGATCATCTATATCATGGCCTCCTATCTGCTCACCGCCGACTACCCCGACCTGCGCACCGCGGCGGCCCGGCGCACCGACCGGCGGCTGCTGGCCTTTCTGGTCCAGGTGCGGGATACTGCCCTGGCGGCCCTCGGCGGCTATCTGAAGGCAGAGTTTCTCCTGTCGGTGGGTGTGTTCTTTATCCTGCTGGGCGGCTTCTTTATCATCCATCAGCCCTACGGCCTGCTGCTGGCCCTTGTGCTGGCGGTGATGGACTTTATCCCCATCATCGGCGCGGGGACCGTCATGGTGCCCTGGGCGGTCATTGACCTGTTTACCGGAAATCTGGGGGGCGCCATCCGTCTGATGGTGATCTGGGGACTGATCGCCCTGTTTCGCCGGGTGGGCGAGCCCAAATTCGTGGGCGACCAGACCGGTCTGTCTCCCATTTTGTCCCTGGTGAGCATCTATGTAGGTATGCGTCTGGGGGGCGTGCTGGGGATGATTTTGGGCCCAACTGTCCTGCTGATCGCCCTGAATCTGGTGAAATTGGGCCTGTTTGACGGGGTTCGAGCGGACGCGGAGGCTGCTGTGGAGGATGTGATCGCCATTTTGCGGGAGCGCCCCGAGAGCGAATAGCTGGATAAGTTGTCAAAATTTGTTTTGGGAAAATTCAAAAAACGCATGCTTTTTCTTCATGGTTTCTTCATATTTTTCCTTTATACTTGCCCCAGTCGAACGGAGGAGGACCTCCAAGAGACCATAGAGGAGTGAAGCAGTTATGGAAAACAACGAGTTCAACTTTTATAATAGCGAGAATGACGGCTACCGGGGAAGCTTTGGAGAATATGTTGATCCCACCCCCGCGGTTCCCAATCCGGAAGGACCCGAGAACCGGAAGAAGCCGGGCAGAGGTTTTTCCAAGAAGGTCGTAGCCCTGGTGCTGGCCTGTGCCATCGTGGGCGGCGGCGCCGGCGTGGGCGGTGCAGCCCTGTATCAGAATTTGAGCCGGGGCGGAACCGTGATCTATGAGGGAAATCGCCCCACCGTACAGACGATGGTCAACAACAATAACGGGGAGCCTATGACTCCTGAGCAGCTCTACGCGGCCAACCTGGCCTCCTGCGTGGGCATTACTGTGAACACCACGGTGAATATCTTCGGCCAGACCACCACCTCCGCCGCTACCGGTTCCGGCTTTGTGCTGACCCAGGATGGCTACATCGTCACCAACTACCATGTCATTGAGGACGCAGCCAACGATTCCTCCGTCAGTATTGAGGTCTCCTTTGCCGACGGCACCAAGTACACCGCTCAACTGGTGGGCGGCGAGCAGGATAACGACATTGCTGTGCTGAAAATCGATGCCACCGGCCTGCAGCACGTCACCCTGGGCGACAGCAGCCAGCTGGTGGTGGGCGAAAGCGTCTACGCCATCGGCAACCCCCTGGGTGAGCTGACCTATACCCTTACTGACGGCATCGTCTCCGCTCTGGACCGGCTCATCACCACCTCCAGCCAGGATGCCAACGGCAACACCGTTTCCACCACCCTGAACGTGCTGCAGACCAACTGTGCCATCAACCCCGGCAACTCCGGCGGCCCCCTGTTTGACAGCTACGGCAATGTGGTGGGGGTGGTCTCCGCCAAGATGACCGAGTCCTCCTCCGGTGTGTCTGCCGAGGGCCTGGGCTTCGCCATCCCCATCAACGATGTCAAGGACATCATCGAAGATCTCATCGAGCACGGCTACGTTACTGGTAAGCCCTATATGGGTGTTCAGGTCTCCTCCGTGCCTGAGTACGCGCAGCGCTACGGCATCAGCGCCGGCGCCTATGTGGAGAGCGTGGCGGACGGCTCCTGCGCCCAGAAGGCTGGCCTGCAGCAGGGCGATATCATCACCGCCATTGACGACACCGCCATCGACTCCAGCTCCGCCCTCACTGCCGCCCTGTCCAGCAACTACAAGGCCGGCGACACCGCCACTCTGACGGTTCTGCGGGGCAGCGATAAGATCACCCTCTCCATTACCTTCGACGAGAAGAATGAGCAGACTGAGGCTGCCAATCAGGTCCAGCAGGAGTCCAATCAGAAGCAACAGCAACAGCAGCAGTCCGGCGGCTCCTATGGCTGGCCCTTCAGCGGATACAGTTGGTAATATTACGTTCTACCGATTTCTCATCGGTTTTCCTCTCCCCTCTCTTTTACCCCGGGTCTGGCAAGACCCGGGGGTTTTTTATGTTTGGAAATGGCGGCAAAATAACAAAATCCGGAGGCTTGACAAGGATATAATTTTGTGAAAATATCCTATTGTTTTATGATTGACAGGGAGAAAAGCCGGTGCTACCATAAAAACAACCCAACGCGAGAACGAGGAAAGGAGCCAAATTTCATGATGAAGCAGTTTGCGGCTTACTTTTTTGGCTACTTTTACTTTTTTGGCTTTTGGTTCAAAAAGGTAAGAGTGTTTTTTGCTGCAAACAAAGGGCTCCCCAGTTTCGCGTAAGCGGGGAATAGGGAAGTTTTAGGCCTGCGGTGAATGACACTTCACCGCAGGCTTTTTCATTTGCCCGGTGAAGCAAGGAGGAGAACAGCTATGATTATCATTGTAAAACAGGACGCAAAGGAAGAGCGGGTACGGGATCTGATCCAGTGGATCGAGGCCCAGAACTTGCGTACCCACGTTTCCAAGGGAGACTACGCCACCATCATCGGCGTCATCGGCGACATCAGCAAGCTGGATGACGACCTGATCACCGGACTGGACATTGTAGAGGGGGTCAAGCATATTTCTGAGCCGTTTAAAAGTGCCAACCGGAAGTTCCATCCCAAGGACTCCATCATCGAAGTTGGCGAGCAGAAGCTGAAAGTGGGCCACGGGAACTTCGCCCTGATCGCCGGGCCCTGTTCCGTGGAGAGCGAGGAGCAGATCATTTCGGTGGCCAAAAGCGTCAAGGCCGCCGGAGCCACTATGCTCCGCGGCGGTGCGTTCAAGCCCCGCACCTCCCCCTATGACTTCCAGGGCCTGAAGGCCGACGGCATCGAGCTGCTGCTGGAGGCCAAGCGGGAGACCGGACTGCCCATCGTCACCGAAATCATGAACGCCAACCACCTGCCTCTCTTCGAGGACGTGGACGTCATCCAGGTGGGCGCCCGGAACATGCAGAACTTTGAGCTTTTGAAGGAGCTGGGCAAGACCCGGAAACCCATCCTCATCAAGCGGGGCCTTGCCAACACCCTCAAGGAGCTGCTGATGAGCGCGGAGTACATCATGGCCGGCGGCAACGAGAACGTCATCCTCTGTGAGCGTGGCATCCGTACCTTTGAGACTGCCACCCGCAACACCCTGGACCTGTCCGCCGTTACCGTCCTCCATGAGCTCACCCACCTGCCTGTGGTGGTGGACCCCAGCCACGCCACCGGCGTGGCCCGGTACGTGAAGCCCATGGCCATGGCGGCCGCCGCCTGCGGCGCCGACGGCCTCATCATCGAGGTCCACAACGATCCGCCCCACGCCCTGTGTGACGGCGCCCAGTCCCTGCGGCCCGAGCAGTTTGAGGACGTGGCCAAGGCGGTGCGCCGGGTGCGTGCCGCCGCCCTGAGCGAGGAGTAAGGAGGCAGGCATGGTAGTTGGAATTGCAGGCTTAGGGCTGATCGGCGGCTCCCTGGCCAAGGCCTACGAGCGCAGCGGTGCCACCGTCTACGGCTACGACGGAAACCGGGTGGTCCAGGACTTTGCCAAGCTCCAGGGGGTGCTGGCGGGCGACCTGGACGAGAACACCATCGGGGAGTGCGAGCTGCTGCTGGTGGCCCTGTACCCCGAGGTGACCATGGAGTATCTGGAGCGCATGGCTCCTTACATCCCCGGCACCACTTTGGTGATGGACTGCTGCGGCGTCAAGCAGGAGGTTTGCAAGGTGGGCTTCCGCCTGGCGGAGCAGTATGGCTTCACCTTTGTGGGCGGCCACCCCATGGCGGGCACCCAGTTCTCCGGCTTTGCCAACAGCAAGGCAGATATGTTTGACGGGGCGCCTATGGTAGTGGTCCCGCCCCAGGCCGACGATATTTTGCTGCTGGACCGGGTGAAAAAGCTCCTGACCCCCGCCGGCTTTGCCCACCTGACGGTGACCACCGCGGAGCACCACGACGAGATGATCGCCTATACCTCCCAGATGTGCCACGTCATCTCCAACGCCTATGTAAAGAGTCCCCGAGCCCAGATGCACAAGGGCTACTCGGCGGGCAGCTACATGGATTTGACCCGGGTGGCCTGGCTCAACGAGCACATGTGGACCGACCTGTTTCTGGAGAACCGGACCTTCCTGCTTCAGGAGCTGGACCAGATGATCGGCAGCCTCCAGGAGTACCGGGAAGCCCTGGAGCAGGGCAACGGCGACCGGCTTTGTACCCTCCTGGCGGAGGGCCGGATCTGCAAAGAGAAGGTGGATGGACAATGAGTAAAATCCTGACGGTAGACCTGCCCGGCCGGGCCTACGACATTGAAATTGAGCGTGGGCTCCTGGACCGAGTGGGGGAGCGGTGCAAGGCGGTGCTGCCCCGGGCCAAGGCCCTCTTTGTGGTTACCGACAGCACGGTAGGTCCCCTCTATGGCCAGCGGGTGCTGGACAGTCTGGAAAAAGCGGGGTTCTGTGCCATTCTCCACACCGTTCCCGCCGGGGAAGAGAGCAAGTGTGTGGAGCGGCTCCAGGAGCTGTGGGAGGCCATGATGGCCGCCCGCCTCACCCGCACCGACGCCGTGATTGCTCTGGGCGGCGGCGTGGTGGGCGACCTGGCGGGCTTTGCCGCCGCCACCGTGCTGCGGGGTGTGGATTACATCCAGATCCCCACCACCCTCCTGGCTCAGGTGGACTCCTCCGTGGGCGGCAAGGTGGCCATCGACCTGCACGCGGGCAAGAACCTGGCCGGGGCCTTCTGGCAGCCCAAGGGCGTGCTCATTGACCCGGAGGTGCTCACCACCCTCACCGACCGCACCTTCTCCGACGGCATGGCCGAGGTCATCAAGTACGGCTGCATCCGGGACCGGGCTTTCTTTGACAAGCTGGCCGCCTGGGGCGGACGGGACGGCGTGATGGAGCACATCGAGGAGGTCATCCACACCTGCTGTGACATCAAGCGCAAAGTTGTCCTCAACGATGAGCGGGACACCGGCGAGCGGATGGTACTGAACTTCGGCCACACCATCGGCCATGCCTTTGAGCTGGCCGGCCATTACGAGACCTGGACCCACGGCCAGGGGGTGGCCGCTGGCATGTGCGTAGCCGCCCGGCTGGGGGAACAGATGGGCATCACTCCCGCCGGAACGACCGAGACCATCCAGAATATATTAAAGGAGTACCAGCTGCCCCTCACCATTCCCTGTCCCTGGGATACCCTGGTGGAGGCGGTGGGCCTGGACAAGAAGAACGCCGGCAGCGACATCCGCCTCATCGTGCTGGAGGAGCTGGGAAAGGCCGTTCCCCACGCCATGTCCCGGGAAGCGCTGCTGGAGGCTCTGGCCCCCATGTGGAAAGGAAACTGAGATGAATGTGACCATTCTGCCGGGAACGCTGAAGGGAGCGGTCACCCCGCCCTCCAGCAAGTCCCAGACCCACCGGGCGGTGCTTGCCCTCATGCTGGCCCAGGGGGAGGGAAAGCTCTCCAACCTGGCGGTTTCCGAGGATATTCAGGCCACTCAGGACTGTGTAGCCGCTCTGAAAAGCGGACAGCCCGCACAGGCGGATGGACTGCCTTTGCTGGACTGCGGCGAGTCGGGTTCCACCCTGCGCTTTCTCATCCCGGTGGCCCTGGCTGTGCGGGGCGGCAGCCACTTTACCGGCCGGGGACGGCTGATGGAGCGGCCCCAGGGTCCCTACATCCGCTTATTTGAGGAGAAGGGGATTTTGTGGAACCAGGAGGGGGCCTGCCTGACCGTGGAAGGTCAGCTGGAGCCGGGCGTCTATGCCCTTCCCGGCAACGTGTCCAGCCAGTTTATCACCGGGCTGCTCTATGCCCTGCCTCTGCTGCCTGGAGACAGCCGGATCGTCCTCACCACACCCCTGGAATCCCGGGGCTATGTGGATATGACGCTGGATATGCTCCGCCGGTTTGATATAAAGGTGGAGGAGCAGGAGGACGGCTTCCTGGTGCCGGGAAACCAGACCTATCAGGCACGGGACCTGACCTTGGAGGCCGACTGGTCGGGCGCCGCCTTCTGGTACGCCGCCAACTTCCTGGGCGCTCAGGTAGACATACAGGGGCTCAATTCCGATTCCGTCCAGGGAGACCGGCAGATCGGTACCCTCTATTGGAAGCTGGCCCGGCCCGGAGATGTGGACATCGACCTGTCCCAGTGCCCCGACCTGGCGCCCCCGCTGGCCGCCATGGCGGCGGTGCGGAAGGGACCCACCCGGTTTGTCCATGCCGGGCGGCTGCGCATAAAGGAGAGCGACCGCCTGGAGACCATCGCCCGCACCTTGAACGCCCTGGGAGCCAAGGCTCAGGTGGGGAGGGACACCCTCATCCTGGAGGGGGTGGACCACCTGGAGGGCGGCACGGTGGACGGCTGCAACGACCACCGCATCGCCATGATGGCCGCCGTGGCCGCTGTAGCCTGCAAAGAGCCGGTGACTATTTTGGGTGCGGAGTGCGTGAAAAAATCTTACCCCCGGTTCTGGGAGGACTACACTGCGTTGGGAGGAGAAATACATGGCCTCATATCTGGGTGAACATATCCACGTGTCCGTCTTTGGACAGTCTCACTCCCCGGCCATCGGGGTCGTGGTGGACGGCCTGCCCGCCGGGGAGCGGGTGGACATGGAGGAGTTGGGGCGGTTTTTAAAGCGCCGGGCTCCGGGACAAAACGCCACCTCCACCCCCCGCAAGGAGGCCGACCTGCCCCAGTTTCTCAGCGGCTTGGTGGACGATGTGACCTGCGGTGCTCCGCTGGCCGCCCTCATTGAAAACACCAACACCCGCTCCCAGGACTATGCCCAGCTCCGGGACAAGCCCCGTCCCGGCCACGCCGACTTTACCGCCCAGGTGAAGTACGGCGGCTTCCAGGACGTGGCGGGGGGAGGCCACTTTTCCGGCCGCCTCACCGCGCCTTTGTGCATTGCGGGCGGCATCTGCCTGCAGATCTTAAAACGCCGGGGCATTGAGGTGGCTGCCCACATCGCCTCCATCGCCGCAGAGGCCGACCGGCCCTTCGACCCTATGGGGGAGAGCGTGGAGACGCTGGACGCTCTGAAGCGGGCTCCCTTCCCGGTTCTGGATGAGAAGGCGGGGGAGCGGATGCGCAAGGCCATCCTCCAGGCCAAGGAGGAGGGCGACTCGGTGGGCGGCATTGTGGAGTGCCTAGTCACCGGAGCACCCGCCGGGCTGGGAGAGCCCATGTTCGGCGGCATGGAGAACCGTCTGGCCGCCGCCCTGTTCGGTATCCCTGCGGTGAAGGGCGTGGAGTTTGGCGCGGGCTTCGGCGTGGCTACCATGCGGGGCTCGGAGAACAACGACCCCTTTACCGTGAAGGACGGGAAGCTGGTCACCGAGACTAACCACGCCGGAGGCATTTTGGGGGGTATTACCAACGGCATGCCCCTGGTGTTCCGTCTGGCGGTGAAGCCCACCCCGTCCATTGCCAAACAGCAGCAGACGGTGAGCCTGTCGAAAAAGCAGGTGGAGGAGCTGGTGGTCACCGGCCGCCACGACCCCTGCATCGTTCCCCGGGCGGTTCCCGTAGTAGAGGCGGTCACCGCGCTCGTCCTCACCGACCTACTTTTCTCGTGAGAAAAGTAGGCAAAAGAGCTTTGTGCGAAACTTCGTTTCGCTTCTGAGAAGCAAGAGGTTTCGGAGGG
The DNA here is from genome assembly GCF_041925195.1 of Flintibacter porci. Taxonomy (NCBI): domain Bacteria; kingdom Bacillati; phylum Bacillota; class Clostridia; order Eubacteriales; genus Flintibacter; species Flintibacter porci. The sequence continues at coordinate 123,473 of NZ_JBHEVB010000001.1, read as the reverse complement.
AGGGATAGTGTGAAAGGGAACCGTCAGGGTGCCCTTTCACGTGCAATCACTACAAATTTGAATTGGAAAAGCCAATTCAAATTTGCCGCGTGAGGCGAAACTGCGGTTTTGACTCACGCGCGCAAAAGAGCTTGGTGCGAAACTTTGTTTCGCCACCTTATTCAGTCATAGAATATTGCACCCATAGGTAAGGAGTGATTGAAGATGGAAGAACTGAAGGATCTGAGAGAGAGAATTGACGCCATCGACCAGCAGATGGTGGACCTGTTCAAGCAGCGTATGGAGGTCTCCAAAGAGGTGGCCGCCTATAAGCAGGCAAACGGCCTGCCTACCCTGGACGCGGGCCGGGAGCGCGCCCTGCTGAGCAAGGTGGGCGAGCAGGCGGGGGAGGAGCTGGCCGACTACACCCAGTCGGTGTACCGCACCATCCTGGCCGCCGGACGCTCCTACCAGAACGCTTGCTCCGGTGTGACCTCCAAGGTGTATGAGACCATTCGCAAGGCCCTGGACACCACCCCCGACCTGTTCCCCCAGCGGGCTACCGTGGCCTGCCAGGGCGTGGAGGGCGCCTACTCCCAGATTGCCTGCGACAGCATCTTCAAGGCTCCTGCCATCCTCTACTTCAATACCTTTGAGCACGTCTTTAAGGCGGTGGAGAGCGGCATGTGCCAGTACGGCGTGCTGCCCATCGAGAACAGCACCGCCGGTTCCGTCAACGCCATCTACGACCTGATGACCAAGCACAACTTCTCCATCGTTCGCTCCGCCCGCCTGAAGGTGAGCCACAACCTGCTCTGTAAGCACGGGGTGAAAAAGGAGGACATCAAGGAGATCTTCTCCCACCAGCAGGCCATCAGCCAGTGCGCCGGCTACCTGTCCACCCTGAAGGGCGTGAAGGTCACCGTGGTGGAGAATACCGCTCTGGCCGCCCAGATGGTAGCCCAGTCGGAGCGCCGGGACGTGGCCGCCCTGTCCTCCCGCTTCTGCGGCGAGCTCTATGGGCTCAATCTCCTGGAGCAGAACGTCCAGGACCAGGACAACAACTACACTCGCTTCATCTGCATCTCCAAGAATTCCGAGATCTATCCCGGGGCCGACCGCACCTCTCTGATGATGACCCTGCCCCACAAGCCTGGCGCCCTTTACAATGTACTGTCCAAGTTCTACGCCCTGGGCATCAACCTGCGTAAGCTGGAGAGCCGTCCTCTCCCTGACCGGGAGTTCGAGTTCATGTTCTACTTCGACCTGGAGTGCTCCGTGTATGCCCCCGAGATGGAGCGGATCTTCCGGGACCTGGAGGAGGAGAGCGAGCACTTCCGCTATCTGGGCACCTACAACGAGGTGATCTGCTGATGGACTGCGGGCTCATCGGCCGCAAGCTGGGCCACAGCTTTTCCCCAAAAATCCACAGCCTGCTGGGGAACTACCCCTACCGGCTCATCCCTCTGGAGCCGGAGGAGGTGGGGGACTTCCTGCAAAAGGGGGAGTTCCACGGCTTGAACGTTACCATCCCCTATAAAAAGACGGTGATGGAGTACTGTGCCGAGCTCACCCCGGCCGCCCGTCGCATCGGCAGCGTGAACACCATTCTTCGCCGCTCCGACGGTACCTTGCTGGGGGACAACACCGACTACGACGGCTTTCTGTACCTGTTAAAGTCCGCCGGTGCCCAGGTGGAGGGCCGGAAAGCCCTGGTGCTGGGCAGCGGCGGAGCCTCCCTTACGGTGCGCTCGGTACTCTCCGAGCTGGGGGCAAGGGAGGTCGTTACCATCTCCCGTTCCGGGGAGAATAACTATCAGAATCTGGACCGCCACGCCGATGCCCAGATCATCGTCAACGCCACGCCGGTGGGGATGTACCCAAACAACGGAGTTTCCCCTGTGGATTTGGACCAGTTCCCCCAGTGTGAGGGTGTCTTTGATCTCATTTACAACCCGTCTAAAACCCAGCTGCTCCTCCAGGCACAGCACCGGGGGCTCATCTGGGGCAACGGCCTGGGGATGCTGGTGGCTCAGGCCAAAGCGGCCTCCGAGCGGTTCCAGGGCAAAAAGCTGCCCGACGAACTGGTGGCCAACATTACTGCCAAGCTGGAGCGGGAGACGAAAAACATCCTCCTCATCGGCATGCCCGGCTGCGGCAAGACCACGGTGGGCAAAGCATTGGCCCAGCGGCTGGGCCGCCCTCTGGCCGATGTGGACGAGAAGATAATAGAAGAGGCGGGCTGCTCCATCCCCCACATCTTTGCCAGCGAAGGGGAGGAGGGGTTCCGGGTCCGGGAACACCGGGCTCTGGCTCAGATCGCCAAGGAGTCCGGCCAGGTCATCTCCGCCGGAGGAGGCATCGTGACCCGGCCGGAGAACCGGGACAGAATGGAGGAGAACTCCGTGGTGGTCTGGCTGCGCCGGGACCTGGATAAGCTGCCCACTGACGGCCGGCCTGTCTCCCAAAGCGTGCCCCGGGAGGAGCTCTACCGCCGCCGGGCGCCCCTCTATGAGGCTATGGCCCAGGTGACGGTGGACAACAACGGCACGGTGGAGGACACCGTGGACGAGATCATCAGGAGGGTGATGGGATGAAAATTCTGGTCATCAACGGCCCCAACCTCAACATGCTGGGCATTCGGGAGCCGGACATCTATGGCAAGCAGGACTTTGCCGCCCTGGAGGCCTTTATCCGCCAGGCGGCAGACGAGTGCGGTGCTCAGGTGGAGCTCTTCCAGTCCAACCATGAGGGGGCCATTGTGGATAAAATCCAGTGGGCCTACGGGAAGATGGACGGCATCGTTATTAACCCCGCCGCCTATACCCACACCAGCGTGGCCATTTTGGACGCCCTGAAGGCGGTGGGCCTGCCCGCCGTGGAGGTCCACCTGTCCGATGTGAATGCCCGGGAGGAATTCCGGCACATCTCCTATGCAGGGATGGCCTGTGAGAAGTCCTTTATCGGCATGGGCTTTGAAGGGTACCGGGCCGCCATTCAATATCTGACTGGGAAACAACGGTAAGTCAAATTAGCAGTATCCCGGCATTTCTGCAAAGAAATGCCGGGCTTTTTTTGTTTAAAATAAATTCATAAAGTACCTATTGACAATCTTGCAGGTGGGTGGTACATTATCTTTAGCACTCAGGGAGAATGAGTGCTAAAACATAGAATGAGAAATGGAGGCGAGAGTATGGAGCTGACCAATCGAAAAAAGCGAATCCTGCGGGCCATTGTTGAGATCTATATCTCCACCGCGGAACCGGTAGGTTCCAAGGCCGTGGCAGAGCAGGCCGGACTGGACATCTCCACCGCCACCATACGAAATGAGATGGCCGACCTCACCGAACTGGGCTATCTGGAGCAGCCCCACACCTCGGCCGGACGGATTCCGTCCCCCATGGGCTACCGGCTCTACGTCAACGAGCTCATGGGTGAGCACCAGCTGACCATGCAGGAGACCCAGCGCATCAACGACGCGCTGAACCTGAAAATGGAGGAGCTGGACCGGGTCATCGACCGGGCGGGCAAGGTGCTCTCCCAGATCAGCGACTACCCCGTCTTTACCATGGCCCAGCCCAAGCAGCGGGTGACGGTGAAGCGGTACGACCTGCTGATGGTAGAGGAAAACGCCTTTATCGCTGTGGTGATGACCGACAACTCGGTGGTGCGCAACAAGCTCATCCACCTGTCCGATGAGCTCTCCGACACCCAGCTGCAGTTGCTGTCCACCGTTTTGAACAGCTCCTTTGTAGGTCTGACCGTGGAGGAAATGGAACAGGCTCTGGACAAGATGGAGACCCGTTCCGCACCCGGGGCATTCAACCTGATCTCCATGGTAGTGCAGTACGCCATCGAGGTGCTTCAGGAGCAGCGCAGCCAGACCATTCACACTTCGGGGATCACCCATCTGCTGGAACACCCTGAGTACCGCAGTCTGGACAAGGCCAAGCCTCTGATGACCTACCTGGCGGAAAACCAGGAGGGGTCCAAGCTGCCGGTATCCATGGAGAACGGCCAGAATATGAATATTCTCATCGGGCCGGAAAACGTCAGCGAGGCGCTGAAGGATACCAGCGTGGTCATGGCCAGCTATGACATTGGAGATAATATGCGGGGCGTCATCGGGGTGGTAGGACCCACCCGGATGGACTACGCCAAGGTGACCGCCCGCTTGTCCTATTTCGCCGACAGCCTGACCCGGATGTTCGGCAAGGGGGAACTTCCCCCCGGCGACGGGAACGACCAGGAATAGGAGGAACATTAGTTCATGAGCAAGAAAGAAAATAAGGCGGAGCAGACCGCTCCGGAGCAGCAGGAGCCGGTGGAGCAGCAGGCTGAGGTTCAGACCGAACCCCAGGCCGAGCAGACCCAGCCCCAGGGCGAGGCTCAGAGCGAGAGCGCCGATCCCCTCCTCACTGAGCTGGAGTCCCTGAAGGATCAGGTGGCCCAGCAGGAGGACAAATACCTGCGCCTGGCCGCCGAATACGACAACTACCGCCGCCGTACCGCCAAGGAGAAGGACTCCATCTGGAACGACGCCAAAGCGGATGCGGCTGTGGCCTTCCTGCCGGTGTACGACAATCTGGAACGGGCACTCAAGCAGGAGACCGCCGACGAGGCCTTTAAGAAGGGCGTGGAGATGACCATGACCCAGCTCAAGACCGTGCTGGAAAAGCTGGGCATCACCGAGATCCCCGCTCTGGGAGAGACCTTCGATCCCAACCTGCACAATGCCGTGATGCATGTGGAGGATGAGAACTTCGGCGAGAACACCGTCTGCGACGTGTTCCAGGCCGGCTTCCAGCTGGGCGACAAGGTCATCCGGTTTGCCATGGTAAAGGTGGCTAACTGATACGAAGCGCGGAGGATAGACGCGCAGGGGAGCTTGGAGCGCAGCGAGGGCGAGCGCAGGGCCGCAGGGCGGCCCGGAGACCAGCCCGAGACGGAGCGAAAGCGACCCGGCCGCGCGTCCAATCCGCAGCGTGACAATATAAACCTTATAAAATTTGTAAACAACAATCTTTTCATATATTAGGAGGAAACACATTATGTCCAAGATCATTGGTATTGACTTAGGTACGACTAACAGCTGCGTGGCGGTTATGGAGGGCGGCGACGCCGTCGTTATCCCCAACGCCGAAGGCAACCGCACCACTCCCTCTGTGGTGGCTTTTTCCAAGGACGGCGAGCGTATGGTGGGCCAGGTGGCCAAGCGCCAGGCTATCACCAACCCCGACCGCACCGTTATCTCCATCAAGCGTGAGATGGGCACCGACTACAAGGTGGACATCGACGGCAAGAAGTACACTCCCCAGGAGATCAGCGCCATGATCCTTCAGAAGCTGAAGGCTGACGCCGAGGCCTATCTGGGCCAGACCGTCTCCGAGGCCGTCATCACCGTCCCCGCTTACTTCACCGATGCTCAGCGTCAGGCCACCAAGGACGCCGGCAAGATCGCCGGCCTGGAGGTCAAGCGTATCATCAACGAGCCCACCGCTGCCGCTCTGGCCTACGGTGTGGATAAGGAGACCGCTCAGAAGGTCATGGTGTACGACCTGGGCGGCGGCACCTTCGACGTGTCCATCCTGGACATCGACGACGGCGTCATCGAGGTTCTGGCCACCGCCGGTAACAACCGTCTGGGCGGCGATGACTTCGATAAGTGCGTGATGGACTGGATGGCTGCTGAGTTCAAGAAGGCCGAGGGCATCGACCTGACCGGCGACAAGGTTGCCATGCAGCGCCTGAAGGAGGCCGCTGAGAAGGCTAAGATCGAGCTGTCCGGCGTCACCTCCACCAACATCAACCTGCCCTATATCACCGCCGACGCCACCGGCCCCAAGCACCTGGATCTGACTCTGAGCCGTGCCAAGTTTGACCAGCTCACCGCTCACCTGGTAGAGGCCACTGCCGGTCCTGTGCGCCAGGCCATGGGCGATGCCGGTCTGAGCGGCAACGACATCTCCAAGGTCCTGATGGTGGGCGGCTCCAGCCGTATCCCCGCGGTTCAGGAGATGGTCAAGAAGCTCACCGGTAAGGAAGGCTTCAAGGGCATCAACCCCGACGAGTGCGTGGCTCTGGGCGCGGCCCTGCAGGGCGGCGTGTTCACCGGCGACGTGAAGGACCTGCTGCTGCTGGACGTCACCCCCCTGTCCCTGGGCATTGAGACCATGGGCGGCGTGATGACCAAGCTCATTGAGCGCAACACCACCATCCCCGTGAAGAAGAGCCAGACCTTCACCACCGCCGCGGACAACCAGACCTCCGTTGAGGTCCACGTGCTCCAGGGCGAGCGTGAGATGGCTCAGTACAACAAGACTTTGGGCCGCTTCAATCTGGACGGAATCGCTCCCGCCCGCCGCGGCGTGCCTCAGATCGAGGTTACCTTCGACATCGACGCCAACGGCATTGTGAACGTGTCCGCCAAGGACCTGGGCACCGGCAAGGAGCAGCACATCACCATCACCTCCTCCACCAACATGTCCAAGGACGACATCGATAAGGCTGTGCGTGAGGCTGAGCAGTTTGCCGCCGAGGACAAGAAGCAGCGCGAGGCTGCCGATACCCGCAACCAGGCCGACCAGATGGTCTTCCAGACCGAGAAGGCCCTGGAGGAGATGGGCGGCAAGATGGACGCCGGCGACCGCTCCAACATCGAGAGCGATCTGGGCAAGCTGAAGGAGACCCTGAAGGGCTCCGACACCGAGGCCATCAAGAACGCCACCGAGGAGCTGCAGAAGGCTTTCTACGCCGTCAGCGAGAAGCTCTACCAGCAGCAGGGCGGCCAGGCTGGTCCCGGCCCTGACATGGGCGGCGCCAACTTCGGCGGCGGCCAGGCCGGCGGCAGCAACGGCGGCGATGACGTAGTGGACGCGGATTACACCGTGGTGGATGACGACAAAAAATAATTCCCATATGTAACGGCCGCGTAGGCGGGGCTATGCCCCGCCTGCGCGCCCTTGTGTCTGCATCCAATTAGAGAGGAAACGAAGGATCACACCGTTTTTCTCAGAAACAGAGGTGAACCATATGCCAGAACAGAAACGAGATTATTACGAGGTGCTGGGCGTAAGCAAAGGCGCCTCCGACGATGAGATTAAAAAGGCCTACCGGAAGCTGGCTAAAAAATATCACCCCGACATGAACCCCGGCGACAAGGAGGCAGAGGCCAAGTTCAAGGAAGTGAACGAGGCTTACAGCGTCCTGTCCGACGAGCAGAAGCGTGCCCGGTATGACCAGTTTGGCCATGCGGGAGTAGACCCCAACTATGGCGCAGGCGGTCCCGGCGGCGGCTTCGGCGGCTTTGACATGGGGGATATTGACCTGGGCGATATCTTCGGCTCCTTCTTTGGCGGCGGTGGGTTCGGCGGCTTTGGCGGCGGCGGAGCCCGGCGTAACGGTCCCCAGAAGGGGGAGAGCCTGCGGGCCAACCTGACCATTACCTTTGAAGAGGCCGCCTTCGGCTGCGAGAAGGAGATCAACCTCAACCGCACCGAGGAGTGCGACGAATGCCACGGCTCCGGCTGCCAGCCGGGCACCACTGCCGAGACCTGTCCCGACTGCCGGGGCACCGGCGTGGTCCGGGTGCAGCAGCGTACCGGCGGCTTCGCCTTCTCCAGCACCGCGGCCTGTACCCGCTGCCGGGGCACCGGAAAAATTATCCACAGTCCCTGTAAGAGCTGTGGGGGCAGCGGCAGCGTGAAGAAGAGCAAGCGCATCACCGTTACCATCCCCGCTGGCATTGACGACGGCCAGGCCGTCTCCCTGCGGGGCCAGGGCAACGCGGGCAAAAACGGCGGCCCCGCCGGCGACCTCATTGTGGGCGTGCGGGTCAAGCCCCATCCTCAGTTCCGCCGCGACGGCACCACCGTGCTCTATGAGCAGCCGGTGACCTTCTTCCAGGCGGCCATGGGCGCCGAGCTGGAGATCCCCACCATTGACGGCAAGGTGAAGTACACCCTGCCCGCCGGAACCCAGACCGGCACCACCTTCCGCTTGCGGGGCAAGGGTATCCCCGAGCTGCGGGGCCGGGGCCGGGGTGACCAGTATGTCACCATCCGGGTCCAGGTGCCCACCTCCATGAACGCCGAGCAGAAGGAGGCCCTGCGGGCCTTTGCTCAGGCCATGGGGGAGAATGTGCCGGAAGAGAGCGGCCTGAAGGGATTTTTTGATAAGCACAAGAAGAAAAAATAAGGTCTGGCCATCGACCGGACATTTGAAAGCGCCTTTCTCCAGACGGGTGTGGACCGCGGGGAGGGCGCTTTTTTGTAATTATGAACATTTTTTTAACACAATGCAAACAATGAGGGGAAATTCTTGACGGGACAGGCGTTCGTTTCGTACAATACTCTCTAGCCAAGATGACGTATTCCATGCTCAGACCAAAACCAGAGAAGCCGGAGATCTGGCTTTTCTTTGTGTACTGCTGTTGTGGGTGCAGATCCATTTACATAAAAAGGAGCCAACGTATGAAGAATCTGCCCATGATCTTATGTGCCGGGGCGCTGCTGCTGACCTTGGGAGGCTGTCACGCGCAGTCCGGTGTGCAGAGCGTCCAGAGCGCCGACGGGAACCAATCCAGCAGCCTGGACAGCTCGGTAAATCAGCACCAGGGCCAGGATGCCCAGGTGGATACCGCGCAGTCCCAGCCGGAAGAGAAGTCCAGCCAGGGAGAAGAGGCACAGATGGTGACGCTCTATATTGGTATGGACGACCAATTTCAGCAGTACCAGGAGCCCTACGAGGGTACGCTGAATGAACAGGGCATGGTCCCGGCGGAGGGCGTAGTGGCCGAGATGGCCCAGCTCACCGGCTGGAACCTGGACCTAGCAGGGGGGATCACCACCGGGAAAGGCGGGATCACTGTCAGCTTTGGGGAGACCTGTGCCCTCTTCTCCGGACCGCCTCAGGAGCAGAAGGAGGAGTTCCACGTCTATGACAGCTACCAGCTGGACCAGACCATTCTGGACAGCGTGAAGAAGACCCTGCAGAACTGGGCGGTAGTCCCGGGTCAGGGCGATCCGGACAGCGTGGACGTCTACTACTGCGGGCCGGACGGGAAGGATCTGGTGCTCATCAACTCCGGATGGACCATCTCCTCCACCCAGCCCTATGAGCAGTTTCCACAGGGGAATTAAATCATGTGCAAAAAAACGCGGCGTGCTTTTATAAAAGGCACGCCGCGTGTGATGTTTATAGGAACTTACAGGGAGAAGGTCAACCCGCAGGTAAGGGGTACCAAAGCGTCCCCCAGTTCCTCCCGGAGCAGAGCCAGGGCGGTCTCACCGGTACAGTGGCCGGTGTATACCCGCCGTACTCCCTGCTCTTTCAGTGCCCGGGCAACTTGGCCGGGGTACTCAGGGGGACAGTTGAGGCCGGAGAGGGTGCTGGTGCTGAACATGTGCAGGCCGCCCACCACCGTGGTGACCTGCCGGTTCAGGGCCTCCTGTACCCCCTGGACGATGTTGACGATGCCCCCGTGGGAGCAGGAGTTAAAGACCACCAGGCCGTCCTCCCCCTCCAGCACCAGGGAGTGCTCATGGACGAAGTCGTCCTGGACAAACTGGTCGGGACCCAGCTTGCGCAGCAGATTGGTTTCCCGGCTGGCGAAGGGACCACCGTGGACGGTCTCAGGTACCAGCCACATACCGGGAACAGGCTGGCGCACCCCCTCTCCGCAGTCAAAGCGGTCCGGGTGGCCCTCCCAGATGTCCCGGTGGATACCGATGAAGCGGGGAGAGCCAGTGGAGGTGGAGAAGTAGGGACCGCCGGCCTGAGGCCGTGCGTACACCTTGCAGGTGGGATTTTCCTCCAAAAAGTAGCGCAGACCGTCTGCATGGTCGAAGTGGCCGTGGGAGAGGACGGCCAGGTCCACCTGCTTGAGGTCTACCCCCAGAGCCTGGGCATTTTGGGCGAAGGCCTGGGAACAGCCGGCGTCCAGCAGGATGTTATGCTCCCGGTACTGGATATACAGGGACAGGCCGTGCTCCGGGGTGAGCCCGCTGTCTTGCGGGGCAGTGTTTTCTACCAAGACGGTTACCTTCATGGGGATGCGCTCCTTTCATTCAATGGTCTGGGGACGGGTGAGATCGTGGATCCACTTGCCGGTGCGCAGACGAACCACGCCGGCGATACATTTGACCAGCTGCTCGGTACTCATGGCCAGGTAGACCCACAGGATATTGAGCTGGAGCACCAGCCCGGCCAGGGCGGCCAGAGGAATGGCGCACAGCCACAGGGGACACAGGTCGATCATGGTGGCCACCTTCACATCGCCGCCGCCCCGGAGGACGCCTACGATGTTGCAGTTGTTAAAGTCCCGCATGGGCATGATGCAGGCCTGGACCGTCATCATAATGGTGGCGGCAGAGCAGGCCGCGGGGGAGAGGTGGAACAGGGGGAAGAACCAGGTCGGGGCGGACAGATGGGTGAAGGCCAGCAGACCGGCTCCCAGGATGGTACCTCCCGCCGCCGCCAGGGTGTTAAGGGCCAGTCCCACCTGATAGACGGTGTCCGAGCGGCCCGCGCCGATCTCCCGGCCGATGATAATGGAGGCGGTGCCCGAGATGCCGAAGGCCACCACCATACACAGCTTTTCTACGTTGCCGGCAATGGTATAGGCGGCCAGAATTTCCGTGCTGCCCGCCATGTGGCCCATGATGGTGGGGAAGATGGCGGTGCCCAGACCCCACATGGTCTCGTTGCACACCACGGGGGAGCCGTAGCGGATAAACTGCTTGACGGTCCTCAGGCCCGGGCGCAGCAGCAGACCCAGGTCCAGGCGGAACACCCGGGAGCGCCGGGCGTGTACCACCACAATGACGATCTCCACCACCCGGGCGATGAGGGTGGCGATGGCCGCGCCGGTGACGCCCAGGGCGGGAGCGCCCAGCTTGCCGAAGATGAGCACCCAGTTTAAAAAGGTGTTGGTGCCCATGGAGGCGGCCAGAATGTACATACCGATGCCGGGGCGCTCCATGCTGCGCCAGGCGGCCACATAGACCAGGGTGACGCCGTTGAGCACATAGGATAGGCCAATGATCCGCCCGTAGTCTGCCGCCAGCAGGATGACCTCCCGCTGGTTGCCAAATAGGCTCAAAAAGGGCACGGGGATGAGCAGCAGCACCAGGGCAAAGGTGATGGATACCAGGTTCACGGCCCACAGGGCCACGCCAACCACCCGGTTGATGGACTGCCGGTCCTGGCGGCCCCAGTACTGGCTGATGAGCACCGCCGAGCCGCTCTGTACGCCAAAGAAGAACAGCTGCATGACAAACAGGGGGATGTTGGCCAGGGTGACGGCCGCCATAGGCACCTCACCCAGCATGCCCACCATGAAGGTGTCGGCCATGGCTAGGGTGCTGGTAATGAGGTTTTGCAGAATGATGGGCACTGCCAGACCGCCCACCCGGCGGTAGAAGCCGGGGCCGCGGCGCAGGTAGGAAAACATGGGGGTGGAACCTCCTTGAATGTGGTGATTAGGACAAGCTGGTAAATAGCTGCTCCTGGGCGGCCTTCAGACCTTCCAGCAGGGCGTCAATGTCCTGGGGTGTGGTGTCGTAGGAAAAGCTGATGCGCAGCACGCCGTCCAGCTCCTTTTTGGGCAGCTTCAGGGCGGCATACACGTGGCTGGGCTTTCCCTTGTGGCAGGCGGAGCCGGAGGAGACGCAAATGCCCCGGTCGCTGAGAAAGCGCACGATGACCTCGCTCTTATAGCCGGGGAGGGTGATGGGCAGAATGTGGGGGGCCTGTCCCTGGAGGACCACCTTAGCGCCGGGGACCTCCTGGGGCAGACGGCGGGCCAGGTCGGCTTTCAGAGCGGCCATGTGCTCCAGGTCAGCGGCCAGAGTGGCCTTGCCCGCCTGGGCGGCGGCGGCAAAGGCGGCGATCTGGGCGGTAGCCTCGGTGCCCGAGCGCAGTCCCTCCTCCTGTCCACCACCCCGGATGAGGGGAGGGAAGCGCAGTCCCTTGCGGATGTACAGGGCGCCCACACCCTTGGGAGCGTGGATCTTGTGGCCGCTGATGGTGAGCAGGTCCACGCCCAGCGCTTTGGGGGTAAAGGGCACCTTCAAAAATCCCTGGACCGCGTCGCAGTGCAGCAGGGCCGGGGAGCCTGCGGCACGGATGGCCTTGGCGGTCTCGGCTACCGGCTGGAGGGTGCCCAGCTCGTTATTGACCAGCATCATGGATACCAGCACTGTGTCTGGGCGCAGGGCGGCCTTCACGTCCTCCATGGACACTTGGCCGTCGGCGTTGGGGGCGAGGTAGGTGACCTCATAGCCCTCCCGCTCCAGCGCCCGGCAGGGCTCCAGCACGGCGGAGTGCTCGATGGCGGTGGTGATGATGTGCTTGCCCTTGCGGCGGCCAAGCTCCACCGCGCCGCGGATGGCCCAGTTGTCTCCCTCGCTGCCGCAGGAGGTAAAATAGAGCTCCTCCGGGGCGCAGCCCAGAGCTTTCGCTACCTGGGCGCGGTGCTCCTTCACCCCGGCGGCAGCCTGGCTGCCCAGGGCGTAGCGGGAGGAGGGGTTGCCCCACCCCTCGGTCATGGCCTGCACCGCGGCCTGTACCGCCTCCGGACGTACCGGCGTGGTGGCCGCGTTATCTAAATAGTGCATGAAATTCACCTCGTAAGATATGGAAAAAGTAAGAATATTCTATGGCCTGGAGCGGGGAAAGTCAAGGCATTCCAGCCCTGCTCCCCTTGCAAAGAAAAGCCGGATTGTATTATAATAAAAATCGGATTTGGAAACGAAAACTGGTCGGGATCTGGGAACTCCCGGGTCGGGAGGAGGAGCCCCCTTGTCACGTGGAAAAAACGCAGCCCGGTGGGCCGTTTTGGCCGTTTTTCTGGCCGCCTGCCTGTATATCGCCTGGAAGGTTCCTTACACTCACGACGACTGGGACTGGGGCCTGCCCGTGGGGGTGGAGCGGCTGGTGACCGCGGGGCTCAACAGCCGCTATGGGGGCACCGCTCTGGTGCTGGCCATGACCCGCTCGCAGCTCATGAAAACGCTGGTGATGGGCGCAGGTATGTTCCTGGTCCCGTGGCTGGCGGCCCGCCTGACCACAGAAGATGCGGGGGAGCGAGCCGTATGGACCGCGGCCGGGGGTGCAGCCCTGTTTTCCATGCCCATGGTATCCTGGCAGCAGATCTTTGGCTGGGTGTCCGCCTTTGCTAACTTTGTGGCGGGTGCGGCGGTGATGCTGGGGGTGCTGCTGCTGTGGCAGAAGACCTTTTCCAAAAAATCCGAGCATCCGCTCCCACTGGCCGGGGCGCTGTTTGTTTTGTGCCTGTTCGGTCAGCTTTTTGCGGAAAACCAGACTTTGGCGCTGACCGGAGCGGGAGTGGTCACCGGAGCTTATGCCCTGGTCTCCCGGAGAGGGCAGCTTCCCGCCCTGGCGGGGCTGGCAGGCTGTGCGTTGGGCGCGCTGCTCATGTTCGGCAATCCCCTGTACGGCCAGCTGGCCGCCAGCGGTACCGCGGTAGAGGGGGTACGCAGTCTGGTGTTTGAACCGGGGCAAGGGCTGGCCTCCATGGCCGCCGCCGTGGCGGAGCGGCTGCTCACCGTGGTGCTGCCGGGGCTGTTTGAGTATTACCCCGGCGTGTGCCTGCTGGTGTCGGTGGGCTGCCTGTGGCGGCTGCACCGGCGGGGCGTCCGTTGGTATTGGCAGGTCCTGCTGGGGCTGTGGTCCGCTCTGTACTGTGCCCAGTGCTGGGTTGTGATGGAGCACATACGCCAGCTGGACAGCTGGCAGTGTCCCTGGCAGCCTGTGCGGGTGGCCGGCGCGGTGATCCAGCTCATTCTCCTTCTGGCCGTTGTGGCCTGGGAGGGGGGAGAGAAGCGGAATACCCGATTGCTGCTGCTCTTGGCGGCAGTTGGGATGCTGGCCCCCTTTGCAGTGGTGAAGGACTACGGCGCCCGGTGTGTCTTTCCCTCGGCGGCAGCGCTGCTGGTACTGGGGATGTCTCTGGCCAAGGGCATGGAGACCAAGCGCTGGGTTCAGGGCCTTGCTCTTGTCACGCTGGCACTCAGTGTGGGCTTCCACGTCCGGGCTTACCGTCTGATCGGCCAGGCGGAGTGGATCCGCCAGAACCAGATGGCCCAGGCGGTGGCAAACGGCGACTCCAGTGTGATGCTGCCCACCGAGGGGTGGGATTTGAGCTACTCCTGGGGCCGCAACCCTCAGTCCCAGGTGCGGGCAGACTATTTCCGGGCCTTCTATCACCTGCCGGAGGATATGGAGCTTATTTTCCTGCCTCCCGGCTCGGCGGAGCAGTGGCCCCAGATCTCGGAACAGATGCTCCAGGCCGCCCAGCGTTTTTCCTGAGCGGGCGGGAGTTTAAAATGATAAGCAGCCTATGAAAGAAGGGATTCTCTGTGACAATCAAGTCCGGTTTGTGTTATGTTGTGGGGGCTATGCCCCTGTCCTGGTCCCTGTGCCCCCGAAAGGGAGCCGGTGACTTCCTGATCGCCGCCGACAAGGGCTATGAGGCCCTGGAGGCCTACGGCGCGCCCCCCGATCTGGTGGTGGGTGACTTTGACTCTCTGGGTCGCCGGCCCAACCACCCCAATGTGATCCAGCTGCCGGTGATGAAGGACGACACCGACATGGTGTACGCCCTGCGGGAAGGCCTGGAGCGGGGCTACCGCCGGTTCGTGCTGCTGGGCGGCGTGGGCGGACGGTTGGAGCACACCCTGGCTAACCTCCAGTCGCTGGCCTGGCTCACCACCCAGGGAGCTCGCGGCGTGCTGGCAGGCGAGGGCACCGTGGCCACCGCCCTGCACAACGAGTCCATGACCTTCCCCCAGGGGCTGCAGGGCTTCCTTTCCGTGTTCTGCTCCAGTGGCGTGGCCAAGGGGGTTCGGCTGGAGAATTTGAAGTATGAGCTCAATGACCACACCATGTCCGCCGACTTCCCTCTGGGGGTAAGCAACGAGTTTGTGGACGCCCCTGCCAAGATCACGGTGGGCGACGGTACCCTGCTGGCCCTGTGGCGGGAGCAGGGTGACTTCTACCGCCTGCTGCCCAAGCTGTGGGACCGGGAGGAGGCGGAGTATGCCGGAAAGTGAGAAGGACCTGCGCCTGGCGGTGCTCATCGATGCGGACAACGCATCCCGCACTGCCATGAAGGACGTGATGGCTGAGGTGGCGGTGTACGGTACCCCCACCATCAAGCGCATTTACGGAGATTGGACGGCTCCCAACATGAACAGCTGGAAGTCCATTCTGCTGGAGTGCGCCATCACTCCCATTCAGCAGTACAGCTACACCACCGGCAAAAATTCCACCGACTCCGCCATGATCATCGACGCCATGGACATCCTCTACTCCGGCACCTGCGACGGCTTTGTGCTGGTGAGCAGCGACAGCGATTTCACACGTCTGGCCACCCGGCTGCGGGAGGCGGGGATGAAAGTGTACGGCATGGGGGAGAAGAAGACCCCCAAGCCCTTTATTGTGGCCTGCGACAAGTTTGTGTATATCGAGGTCATCCGTGCTGCGGCCAAGCAGGCCGCTGAGGCCGCCAAAAAGAAGGAGGAGGCCCAGGCCAAAAAGACGGCCAAGAAGGAGAACAAGAAGTGCCAGACCTCCAGCAGTCCCGCCCCGGAGGAGATCGTGGAGCTCATTGCCGAGTCGGTGGAGGACCTGTGCGAGGAGGACGGGCTGGCCCATATGGGCAAGCTGGGCAACCTCCTGCTGAAAAAGCAGCCCGACTTTGATCCCCGCAACTACGGCTTCTCCAAGCTGTCCAAACTGATCCGCGCCCTGGACCGCTTCCAGATCGTTCCCCAGGGGGAAGAGAATGTGGAGTATTACGTGCGGGATATCTGTGCGGATAAATAACAAAGTGGATTTAAAAACAGCGCGTTCCGGAACGCGCTGTTTTTTATGCGTAATGGTAGCGCTTGCGCTGGGAGATCAGGAAGGCCAGAGAGACCAGAACAGACAGCCCCTCGGCGGCCACCACCGCCCACCAGATGCCGTCCAGACCCCAGAGCAGAGGCAGCAGCAGGACCATCCCACCCCGCAGCAGCAGGGTGCGGGCAAAGGAGATGAGGGCGGAGATAAGGCCGTTACATAGTGCGGTGAAGAAGGCAGAGGCATAGATGTTCACGCCGCAGAACAGGTAGTTCAGGGCAAACAGACGGAAGCCGTGGACCGTCATCTCCAACAGCTCCAGGTCGTAGCCCACAAAGGCGGAGGAGAGGGGATGGCTGAGCAGCTCCGAGGCGGTGACCATCACCACAGCAGTCACCCCGATGATGACGGCGCTTTTCCGAAAGACGCTTTTCAGCTCGCTGCGGTTGTCCGCCCCGTAATGGAAGCTGACAATGGGGGCGCTGCCCACGGAGAAGCCCAGGAAGGCGGCGATAAAGACAAAGTCCACGTACATCATCACGGAATAGGCGGCCACGCCCGTCTCTCCAATCAGGCGCATCAGCTGGAGATTGTAGAGGATGCTGACGATGGAGGAGGAGATGTTGCTCATCAGCTCCGAGGAGCCGTTGGCGCAAGCCTGGAGCAGCTGCCTGCCGTACAGCTTGGTCTTACCTAAACGCAGGCCGGAGCGCTCCCCGGTGAGAAAGTAGATCAGAGGGATCACGCCGCCCACACAGTAGCCCGCCACCGTGGCCAGGGCGGCTCCGGCAATGCCCAGATCCATCAGGGCAATGAACACATAGTCCAGTCCCATGTTGGTCACGCCTGCGGCCACCGAGAAAAATAGCCCCAGCTGAGGCCGCTCGGCCACCACAAAGAAGCTCTGAAAGAGGACCTGGAGCATGAACACCACGCTGCCTGCCAGCATGATCCGGCCGTAGGCTATACAGTCGTCCATGAGCAGGTCGCTGGCACCGGCCAGCCGGGCGATGGGCTCGGTCAAAACCATGCTGACCACGGATAGGATACCGCCCACCACCAGCACCGTGTAGATGAGCATGGAGAAGTACTCCTGGGCCAGCTCCTTGCGGCCCTCGCCCAACGTGCGGGCCACGATAGCGCTGCCGCCGGTTCCCAGCATAAAGCCAAAGGCGCCAATGATCATGGTGACCGGGAAAATGATGTTGACGGCGGACAGGGCCAGGTCGCCCACCAGATTGGACACAAACAGGCCGTCCACCACGCTGTAGATGGAGGCCACCACCATCATGACCACGGAGGGCAAGGTGAAGCGCAATAATCGGTTGTAGGTGAAGTGGTCGGATAATTTGATTTTCATAAAAACTCCTTAGAGTGTCTTGGGCGGATCGAGAATCAGGGCGGATTCCTGCCGCAGGGCGTCCAGCAGAGCCTCATCCAGATCCAGCAGAGCCTGACGCTGCTGGGGGGAGAGGCGCAGAAAAGCCCGCTCCTCCATGGCAAACACCGGGTCGGTCACTTGGCAGAGAAGCTGCTCTCCCTGAGATGTGACCCGCACCAGCTTGTTTTTCCGGTTGTTGGGGACGTTCTCCAGTTGGAGAAAGCCGCCCTGCTCCAGCTGCTTGAGGGCAGAGTGAATGGTCTGCTTGCTGAGAAACAGCTCTCCGCACAGCTGACTTTGACTGACACAGCCGCCCTGCTCCCGCAGAGTGTAGAGGATCCAAAAGGCGGTGTCGGACAGCCCAAAGTGCCGGGCCAGACGGTGGTAGATTTCATTGTTGGCCTTGTATAGACTGTTGTAGCGGCGGATAAACTCGGAGAAGGTGAGTTCAGACATGGCAGCCTCCAAATAGTCCGAAATCGGACTTAATATTGCCATACCAGTATAGTCTGATTTCGGACGGTTGTCAAGGGGCAGCTCCACCTTGCTTTTTATAAGAAAACATGGTATACTAATTTACCATTCATCTATGGTTTTCCGGAAAGGAGGTGCCCTATGGCAGAGTCGGTCAAGGTGGTGGCCAAGAACAGCAAGGCCTACCACGACTACTTCATTGAAGAGAAATATGAGGCCGGCATTGAGCTTGCGGGCACCGAGGTCAAGTCCATCCGTCAGGGCCATGTGAACCTGAAGGACTCCTTCTGCCACATCAAGGACGGGCAGATGTCGGTCATCGGGATGCACATCAGTCCCTATGAGAAGGGGAACATCTTCAACAAGGATCCTCTTCGCCAGCGCCGGCTGCTGATGCACAAGCGGGAGATCATGCGCCTGTTTGCCCATATCAAGCAGGACGGCTATTCCCTCATCCCCCTGAGCGTCTACTTCAAAGGTCCCCGGGTCAAGCTGGAGATTGGCCTGGCCAAGGGCAAGAAGCTCTATGACAAGCGGGAATCCGCCGCCCGGCGGGACGCCAAGCGGGAGATGGACCGCACCATGAAATCCCGGAATACCCGGTATTAAAGAGTTTGCGGAGGCGTCTCTCCGCTGAAAAGGAGTGTTTCCAATGGCACAGAATCCTATCGTTACCATCGAGATGGAGGACGGCGGCATCATGAAGGCCGAGCTGTACCCCGACGTGGCTCCCAACACCGTCAACAACTTCATCAGCCTCATTCAGAAGGGCTACTATGACGGCCTGATCTTCCACCGGGTCATCCCCGGCTTTATGATCCAGGGCGGCTGCCCCGACGGCACCGGCATGGGCGGCCCCGGCTACTCCATCAAGGGCGAGTTCACCCAGAACCGCTTCCCCAATGAGCTGCGCCACGACCGGGGCGTGCTGTCCATGGCCCGGACCATGGCTCCCGACTCCGCGGGCAGCCAGTTCTTCATCATGGTGGAGCAGGCTCCCCACCTGGACGGCCAGTATGCCTCTTTCGGCAAGGTCATCGAGGGTATGGAGGTGGCCGACGCCATCGTGTCCACTAAACGGGACTGGAACGACAAGCCCCGTCAGCCTCAGCGCATGAAGAAGGTCACCGTGGAGACCTTCGGTGTGGACTATCCTGAGCCTGAAAAAGTCTAATTTAAAACGGAATCTTCTCCTCCCCTTTGTGGGGAGGAGAAGTTCCCACCTCATTCTCCCGTTACGGCAGCAAAGCTACAAATTGAAGTCCGCCGGGAGACGCTGCAATTTCCCAGCCCGCCAAAACCAAATCGAAGCCCAGCGCCAGCGGGTTCGATTTGGAGAGGAGAGGCAAGGGAGCGGCGTGAGGAATAGCCGCCTTTGGCGGGTGTTCCGAATGGAGCGGACTTTGCCTCGACGAGGGGGCGTACCGGTTTCGACGGGGACGCGGAAGTGGGAATAGCGGGCGGTGGCGCCTGGCCACCTTAAAACGGGCATTCTTTATAAATTAAAGAACAACGATAATTACGCTTACGCTGCCTAATTAAAGGCGGCCGTCTGACCCGGAAGGACCACGAGCCGGGATCAGGCGTCGTTTAGTGGTGCACGTGCGCCGGCAAAGCTTTGCGCCGGCCATGCATGATGAAGCTCACCTGACCCTCAGGCGTGACGGCTTGCCTGGGGGGAGGGGAACGGGAGGAGCAAGACCTCCGCAATAACCGTCTGCGCCCGGAGAAGTTCCCATGGAAGAGTTTTCGGACGGGGGTTCGACTCCCCCCGCCTCCACCATAAAAAATAACCACACCGTAAGGTGTGGTTATTTTTTATGGATACCGTGAGAAATTGAAATGCTCGGCGGAAGTGAATTCCGCCTCCGTCAAGGTTTTGAGCCGTTGGCTCAAAACGCTTGTACGGCACGAAAGCGCCGCCCCGCTGTGCGGGGACCTGGGTTCCGCCGCCCAGAGGGCGGTTCCACTTTGCCGATTTCCACCCCAAATGATGAAATGTTATATTCCGTTGCTTGAAGCAACGGGCGGTTTTGCCCTATAATTGTGATACGTCGTTGGGAAGGGAGTGGGTTCATGCTGAGTGAGAATCTGAAGCATTTTCGCAAGGCCAAAGGGTTGTCCCAGGAAGAACTGGCCATCAAGCTGCACATCGTGAGACAGACCGTCTCCAAATGGGAGAAGGGACTGTCCGTTCCGGATTCCGGTATGCTGATCCGATTGGCCGAGGCACTGGACACCTCGGTTACCGCACTTCTGGGAGAAACGGCCGGTTCGGAGCCTTCCTCCGACGAGAGCGCAGAGCTGAAAGCCATTGCCGCCAAATTGGAGCTGCTGAACGAACAGTTTGCAGCCCGCTGTGAGCGGCAGCGGAAACTATGGCGGGCGGTGTTTATCCTCTTTGGAGCGGCTGCGCTCCTTGTGCTTCTTTGTCAGCTGATCGAGTGGCTTTCTTATCAGACGGCAATGGAGCGTATTTGGTCCGATACAACCATTATTGGCGGAAACGACGGCCCGACCAACATCCTATGCGGTTCTACCCTGGTCCAAACAGGGACATGGGTTGTTGCTGTGGGAGCAGCCATCATAGCCGGAATTGGAATATACAAAACCCGGAAAAATAAGGAGAAACCATGAAACGAGCAGGTTTGTTGCTGGCGCTGCTGCTGGTGCTTCTCACAGGGTGCAGCAGTAAGACGCCCAAAATCGACGAATATACCTGGGTCATGACCTCGGTGCAGAGTATGGAGGCAGGCGGACAGGCGGTGGCCTATGGAGAGGGCGGCAGCAGCACGCTGGAGGGAGCAAAGCAGATCGAACTAGTCTGTGAGGCCGAAGGCGGAAATCTGACCCTTACCGAACGGACCAATGACCGCACCTATATAGGGACCTACCAGCAAAGTCAAAGGGATTCCAAATCCACAATTTATGAGGTGGATGTGGATGGAACAAGCGGCGTGGCGGTTGCAGCCATGACCACCTACCAGGATGGCACACAAGATTCCACCCTGATTTTCAATCTGGGGGATTATACGGTGAACTTCTTTGCAAAGTAGAAGCCATAAAAAACCCCGTACCACGTGGTACGGGGTTTTGCAGTCTGTTACGCCAGTTCCTCCCGGCGCTGCTGCTGACGCTTCTGCATCCGGGACCAGCTAAGAAAGCCATATCCATCGTTGACCAGAAACATCACAAAGCAGATGACCACCGACAGGTAGGAGGGGTCCTCCATGGCGGCCAGAGTCCACAGCACGATCAGTACCAGGTCGTTGGCGGCGTAGGCCAGGGGGAAGTAGGCGCTGCGGCGGAAGGTGAGATAGACGGCCAAAAAGCTGGTGGTGACGGACAGCGTGCTGGGGAGCAGGTTGGCGGTGTGGAAAAAGCGGAGCAGGAAGTAGAACACCACCGTCACCGCGGCGGTGAGTACCAGCATAAAGGGGATCTCACGCCGGGGGAGGCGGTTGACCTCCACCTCGGAATGGTTGCCCTGGAAGGGATTGCGCAGCCAGGACACCAGCGACACCACAGCCATGGGGGCGGTCATGCCCAGATAGGTGAGCATCTCGCCATAGTAGGCAAAGGAGAAGGAAATGAGCCCGTACAGCAGGCTGAACAGGATCATCAGCACCTGTCCCGCCGGGTTGCCCTTGGCGCAGAAAATAAGGGATGTGGCTCCGATGAGAGAGGCGGCCAGGGTGAGATAGCTGCCACGGTCAAAGGCGGCAAAGGACAGTAGGATACAGCCCATGGAACAGCCCCACAGGAGCAGTTCCCCTCTGGAGAAATAACGGCTCAGCCAGCCAAATGCAGCTTTCATCACAAAATCCTCCCAATAAACAAAAAAGCATCCGTATACACATCTTCAAAGACCTAACGATGTGTACCGAATGCATTCGCATTACTCTACCCGGTGGCAGTGGTATAGATATACCATAGAACCAGAAAAAATGCAACTCCTTTTTCTTGGAGACTCTAAAATCTGACCTTAGAAAAATATATGATACTGGCTATACAAAAAATATCAGATCCCACTATAATCAGAAACCAGAGATAACCTACAAAAAGACAGGGGAGAGTACGATGAAGCAAAGAGGTACGTTTTCCATCCAGCGTCTGGCCTTGATCGGTATGATGGCAGCAATGGTGTTTGCATTGACCTATGTGGGAATCGATATCCCCACAGGTTTGGGAAAGACCAAGATCCACTTTGGCAATATTATGTGCCTGCTGTCCGCATTTCTGCTGGGACCGGTGGGAGGCGGCCTGGCCGCCGGCGTGGGTTCGGCCCTGTTTGACCTGATGGACCCCATGTGGGCGCCGGAGTGCTGGATCACCTTCCTGAACAAATTTGTGATGGCCTTTGTGGCCGGAGGGGTGATGCGCAAGGCCTCCTTCCTGGCTCCGCGGGTGCGGGTGTGGACGGCGGCGCTGTGCGGCTCGCTGAGTTACAGCATCCTGTATCTGGGAAAAAATGTGCTGGAATCCCTGTATGTGAAGGGCTTTACCTGGCAGGTGACCCAGGTGGAGGTACTGGCCACCAAGGCGCCGGTGACTTTGTTCAACGGCGTGGTGGCGGTGATCTGTGCGGCGCTTTTGTATACTGCACTGACCCCCGCACTGAGAAAAGCCCATGTATTGCCTGCCTGAACATAGAAACATGTCCCGGAGTGCATTTGCACTCCGGGACATGTTTTATTTTTCCGCGCGGATGCGGTTTCGTCCGTATCGGTGCAGGAAGAAGCCTGCCAGCAGCAGGACAATGGTTCCTCCGCCGATCAGTCCCACGGTCAGAAGGGGCAGCTGCTGTTCCTCCAGCAGCAAGACCTGGCCATGAGTGGGAGCCTGGAAGACCAGATAGCTGCCGTCCAGGGTGCTGTCCACCCGCTGCCAGCGGCCGTCCTGATACACCGCCGCCGCCGGCTTCTCTACTCCTTCCGCCCGCAGGCGCACGGTGATGGTATCCGACTGGCTTCCGGTGACCGTGTAGCTCCAGGCGGAGCGGGAGGTATGGCCCTCCACTTTTTGGTCGGGCAGCTCCTCCTGGTCTACCGTCAACGAGGCATCGGGGGAGAAGGTGCCCTCCACCAGCAGCTGAGCCACTCCGTCCTGGTCGGCCAGAGTGGAAGTGGGGGTGGTGAACTGGACGGAAAGGACCATGGAGCGGCGCAGATCCTGGGTGGGGAACTGAGGCCACTGGCCATACTCCTCGCCCTGCTTGGGGGCCTCGGGCACCAGGCTTGTGTCCAGATCGTCCCCGTATTGGAAGGGAATCTCAGCCACGGTCTGGCCGTTTACCTCAAAGCGGTAAGAGAAGGTGAGAAAGTCTGCGGGGATGTAGTCTAATTGGGAGAAGGTGTCAAAGTCCAGGCCCTGGGCGGTCTGGGCATAGTCCACCCCGTCCAGCCCGGCCAGGTCCTCCATCAGATAGCGGTTGCCGGTGAGAGTGCCCTCCGCCTGTCCGGCGATGGCGCCCTGGTACTCCCCGTCGCTGTCGGCACGCACCATGGTGCGGCAGTCGGTGATGTCCTGGCCCAACCCGGCCACGCCGCCCAGCCAGCTCTGACCGGTGAGGTCCGTGAGGGCAGCGCAGCGGATCACCTTGCCCTTGGTGCGGCCGGCGATGCCGCCGCAATAGTCTCCGCCGGTCTCCACGGTGCCCCGGGCGGCGCAGTCCACAATGGCGCCCGCCTCGCACCGGCCGGCCACGCCGCCGCCGCACTCGTTTTTCACGGTGACGTCGCCGTCAAACCGGCAGTCCCGCACCACAGCCCGCAGGGTGGCATACACGTCGCTCATCAGCTTCAGGTCACCCAGGTCGAAGGTGGCCTCCGGGTCGTCTCCCAGTTCGGTGGAGACGGTGCCCACAATGCCGCCCGCGTTGGTGTCGCCCTGTACCGTGCCCGATGCGGTGCAGCCCTTTACCAGACCTGGTCCCTGGTCGATTTCGTTGGTGAGGTCGGTGACGGTGAGTTCCGGTTCCTTGCCAAGACCGGAGATGGCCTGGCGTACGGCCTCCATGTCGTCAAAAATAGCCTGGCTGGTGGCGTGGAGGGCGTCGTTGTCCGCTCCGGCGGCCTGGGTCATGCTGTCCACCCGGTCCTGGATGGCGGAGAGCTCACTGTCAATGTCGTCCAGGGCGGACTGAGCTTTGTCGCCCAGAGTGTCAGTATAGGTTTTCAGCAGGTCCCGGATGGCGTCTGCCTTTTGGTTGACCGCGTCCAGGTCTTCCTGAAGATCGGAGGAGAAGTGATCCCCTGCCTCGTTCAGAGCGGTGAGGGCCTCATACAGGGCGTTGAGGGCCCGGTCGATGTCCTGACCGGTCTGTCCCAGCGCCTGGGAGGTCTGATCGTGGATGTCACTCCACTGACCGGGCAGTTTTGCCGCCAGACGGGGGATCTCCTTCAGTGCGCCGGCGATGGCCTGCACGTGGCCCGTCAGATCCAGAGAGGGGAAGGGGAGCTGAAGGGCCTGCTCAAACTGTCCGGCGGCAATCAGCCGGGCCACGTCGGAGACATACTGCTTTACGTTGTCCAGCTCCTCCGCCATGGCCTGGCGGTGGATGCGGATGATCTGGAGCTGGTCCCGGATGCCGGAGATGGTATCCTCCAGAGCGTGAATGGCCTTGCCCAGGCCGCTGTCCGCCTGACTGGACAGCTTTTCCAGCTTGCTCAGCAGGGTGTCTGTCTGATCCAGCGCCTCCTGGAACTGGTCGCCCGCCTCCTCGCTGAACTGGTCCAGATCGTCCCGCAGGCTGTCCAGGTTGCCGCTGATGGCGGTGGTGTGCTGGTAGAGCTGGTCGGACACGGCCTTGAAGTCGTCCCGGCCCTCCGTCCCGGCGGCGTGGGTGCGGTCCTGGATGGCGGACAGGGAGTCGTGGATGGCCTGGGCATCGTCCACACCCCGGGAGACCATGTCATTGAGCTGGTTGGTGAAGTGCTCCAGCTGGTCAAAAAGGGCGGAGAGGCTGTTGGTAAGCTGCTGGGAGGGGGAGGGACCATAGGTGAGGCTGGTGTTGGGCTCAAACTGGCCCGCGATGCCTCCCACGTCCTTACGGCCCTGGATGGGAGCGGTGTTGGCGCAGTTGGAGATCTCCCCCGACTGCAGGCCCACGATGCCGCCCATGTTGTAGCCCACGTGCTGATAGCCTACCGCTCCGGAGTTGGTGCAGCCGCGGATGGTCCCGCGGGACAGGCCGGCGATACCGCCCACGCTGGTGGGAGTCTCCTGGTCGGCCTGGGTGTTGATTTCGCCAGTGTTGGAACTGTTCTCCACTGCGCCCAGGTTCTGCCCGGTAATGCCGCCCACGTTGGTCACGCCGGTGACAGCGGCGGCGCTGGTGCAGGACTGAATGCAGCCGCTCTCGCCGTTCAGGCCCACCAGACCGCCGATATCTTCCTGTCCGGATACGGAGCCCTGGGCGGCACAGCGGCTGACCGTGCCGTAATTTTCTCCCACCAGCAGGCCCGCCTGGCTGGCGGAACCCTGGGGAGCCAGGTCCCCTTCCACGGTGAGGTTCTCCACCACGGCGCTGGCGGTCAGGGTACGGAACAGTCCGGTTTTGGAGCCCTTCTTCTCGAAGGAAAAGCCGGAGATGGTGTGGCCGTTGCCGTGAAAGGTGCCCTGGAAGATGGGCACCGGAGTGAAGTCAGAGCCGCTCAGGTCCAGGTCGGCGGTGAGCTCCACGGTGATACCCTGGGACCAGGTGTCCCGGGTGCACTGTTTGGAAAAGTCGATCAGATCCTGGACGGTGGCAATGGTGACCGTGTCCGAGGCCGCAGCGGCGGGCAGGGTCAACGTACAAAGGAGCGCCAGTACCGTCAGGAGGGCGGCTCCCCGCTGTATTTGTTTCATGGTGTATGCTCCTCCTCTTCTGAGGTGTCCAGCTCCTGATATTTGCTCTCGATGAGGGCGTCCACGCTGCCGTGGAGCACGCCCTTGAACTCGCCGTCCACAAAGCCGGACACATGGCCCCGGATGTGGCCGTCCAGGCGCATGGTGCCCTGGTTGAAGCGCTGCTTGCGGTCCCGGTTGAGGGTGATGGCGGTGCGCTCAATGAGAGCGTCGCCCAGCATCAGCAGCTGGGGCAGCACGGTCATGACCAGGATGATGGAGGTGACGGTGCCCCGGCCCAGGGTCTGACCCACCGAGCCGATGGTGGCGTCGGTGGAGATGCCGCCGATGAGGAAGCCCGCTACCGCCATGATGGTACCCGAGGTGAGGATGGTGGGGAAGCTCTGGCTCAGGGCCTCTACCGCCGCCTGCTTGCGCTCCATCTCGGTTTTCAGCTCCATGTAACGGTTGGTGATGACGATGGCGTAGTCAATGGTGGCGCCCATCTGGATGGAGCTGACCACCAGATAGCTCAGGAAGAACAGATTCGTTCCGGTAAGGACCGGTACCGAGAAGTTGATCCAGATGGAGCCCTGGATGGTAAGGACCAGCAAAATAGGCAGACCCGCTGACTTGAAGGTGAACAGCAAAATCACCATGACAAACAGAGCGGTGAGGATACTGATCTTTATGTTGTCGCCGGAGAAGGAGCTGGCCAGGTCAAAGGCGTTGGTGGAGTTGCCCACCAGGATCACATCATCCCCGTAATACTCCTGGGCGATGGAGCGGATCTCATCCAGCAGGGCGTAGGTCTCATCCCCCTCGGTGGGGACATCGGCTACAAAGACAAGCCGGGACCAGTGCTCGCCCCGCAGCTGCTCCAGGCCCACGTCCAGCCGCTCCTGGAGGTCGTCTACTTTGTCTGCCTGCTCCCCGGTGAGATTCACCACTCCTTTGTCCTTTTGATCCAGCAGGAACTCAAAGACATCGATGAGGGGCACGGAGTAGTCGTCCGGGTCCTGGAAGATGGCGCCGTACTCCTCTACGCTCAGGCCATAGGCCTGGTAAAGAAGGCGGGCCAGCTCAATATCCACGCCGGCCAGCTCGGAAAATTGCCGGGGGTTCATCTCGTCGGTGAGCATCCGCCCGTCCTCTACCTCGATGTTGGCAAGGCCGGTGGCCTGGGTCACCTGGGGCAGCTGAGATACCCGCTCCAGAACGTACTTTTCCTTGTTGTAGTCCCCACGGGGCACCAGCACGGCGATGGTGTTTTTCTTGCCAAAGGTATCGGTCACCTTTTCGTCGGCAATGCGCCAGGCGGGCTTGTTGTCAAAGTCGGTGTCGTTGGTGTCAAAGACATAATCACAGTGGGAGGAAAGCACCGCTCCGGCAACCACCACCACCAGAAAGATGGGAGGCAGAATGTAACGCAGGCGAACAACGGCTTTGCCCCAGAAGTTGATCTTGGGTACCAGATTGCGGTGGCGGGTGCGGTCGATGGGGCCGCTGAAGAGCATGAGCAGGCCGGGCATGAGCAAAAACACGCACAGCATGGAGCACACGATGCCCTTGGACAGGACAATGCCCATGTCAAAGCCGATGCGCAGCTGCATGAGCATCAGCGCCACCAGGCCGGAAATGGTGGTCAGGCTGGAGGAGGAGATCTCTACAATAGCCTTGCTCAGGGCGGCGATGTCCGCCTCCCGGGGGTCCAGACCGTTGTCCCGCTCCTCCATGTACCGGTGACAGAAAATGATGGCGTAGTCGATGGCCAGAGCCAGCTGGAGAACCACGGCGATGGAGTTGGTAATAAAGGAGATGGTGCCGAAAATAAAGTTGGTGCCCATGTTCAGCACCGCCGCCGCGGCAAAGACGATAAGGTAGACGGGCACCTCCATGTAGCTCTTGGAGGTGAACAGCAGCACCACCACGATGACCACCGCCGCAATGGCCAGGATGACGGTCATCTCCTGCTGGAGGGTGGCCGACTCGTCCCGTCCGATCTGGGTGGAGGAGTAGACGTCGTAGCCCTCCAGGGCGGCGAGTACCTCATTCATAGCCTCCACCGTAGCCGGGTCGGTCTCCTCTCCGTCAAAGGAGATGGTGAACAGGGCGGAGGAGTTTTTGTAGTGTTCCTCGGTGCCGTCAAAGGCCACCTCAGATACGCCCTCAATGTTCTCCAGCTTGTGGGACAAGTCCAGGGCGGTCTGGTAGGTCACGTTGGATACCATCACGTTGGCGCTGCCCAGGGTGATGAATTCCTCGTCCATGATGGTGAGGCCCCGGCGGGTCTCGGTCTGGGCGGGGAGGTAGGAGGTGATGTCGTTGTTGACCTGGACTTTGTTGATGGAGGCCGCACAGAAGACAAAGGCGGCAATAAAGACCAGGTAGAAGGCCTTGCGCTTGTCAACAATGAAGCGGGCCACTTTGGTCATGGGACTTTCCGTACGTTTTTCCTGCATAAGAGTGCCTCACTGAATGGGAATGAATTGCTCCAGGTTAGCCAGCAAGTGGCTGGTGGGGAGAGGATCGTCGCTGGAGAGCCACCAGCGGATGAGGGAGAGCATGGCGCCGGTATAGAAGTGGGCGGCCACCTGGGGATCCACCTGAGGGGAGACGGCCCGGAAGCGGGGCTCCGACAGCAAGCGGCACAGCTCTCCGGCAGCGCAGTCCTCCAGGGTTTGGGCCAGGGTGTCTGCACCGCTGTTGAGGCAGGCGCGATACAGTGCCCGGCGCTGGGAAAAGAACTGAAATACGTTGCGGGCGGCGGTGAGCAAATACTCCCGGGGGCTGCGCTCCGGGTCCTGAGGCAGGCAGGTGGCGGTGCACTCCCGCTCCAGGCCCTCCAGCAGATAGCGCAGAAGCTCCTGCTTGTCGTTGAAGTGGGCGTAGAAGGTGGTGCGGTGTACCATAGCCCGGCGGCAGATATCAGTGACCGACAGCTCCTGGAAAGACTTCTCCTCCAACAGCTGGGCCAGAGCTTCTACCAACAGCTTGCGGGTCTTGCGCTGGCGCAGATCCAGATGTTCCTCGTTTCCGTATTCCATAGCGACCTCTCCTTGTTTGGAATGGGACTATCATACTCTGTAAATCTACATTCGTCAAGATAAAATACAGATGTAGATTTATTGGGAAAAACCACTGAACTTGGCGGTTAAAATTCTCTGTTCAGACGAAGAGAATAAGGTTGCGGGCAGATGGAAATATGCGGTATTATAAGGAACAGGAAGCGTTTTCTGTCCAGAACCTCTGGCAGCCGCATTCCATCATTTGCAGGCCGGAGCGCTACTCCATTTCAATAGCCATCCGGACCAGAAAAAAGGAGGAAAATATTTGCCGCCGGCCGGCGGTGCGGCAGTGTGGAGACCTGCCGTAATCCTGTCAGGGTTTCGCTCTCTGGCAGGGAGGTACGTGAGCAGAGGCGAGCGTACTACGGCCTGAGCCCATGTCTACTGTGAGCCTTCAGCACATCTTCAAGATCTATGACGGAAACGTCACCGCGGTGAGCGATTTCAACCTGGAGATCGCCGACAAGGAGTTTATCGTTCTGGTTGGACCCTCCGGCTGCGGTAAGTCCACCACCCTGCGTATGGTGGCCGGCCTGGAGGAGATCTCCAAGGGCGAGCTGCGCATCGACGACCGCCTGGTCAACGATGTGGAGCCCAAGGACCGCGACATCGCCATGGTCTTCCAGAGTTACGCTCTGTATCCCCACATGACCGTGCGGGAGAACATGGAATTCCCCCTGAAGCTGCGTAAGATGGACAAAGCGGAGATCGAGCGCCGGGTCAACCAGGCCGCCGAGATCCTGGACATTACTCAGTATCTGGACCGTAAGCCCAAGGCTCTGTCCGGCGGCCAGCGTCAGCGTGTGGCCATCGGCCGCGCCATCGTCCGTGAGCCCAAGGTGCTGCTGATGGACGAGCCTCTGTCCAACCTGGACGCCAAGCTGCGTAACCAGATGCGCGCTGAGATCATCAAGCTGCGTCAGCGCATCAACACCACCTTTATCTACGTGACCCACGACCAGACCGAGGCTATGACCCTGGGCGACCGCATCGTCATCATGAAGGACGGCTTTGTCCAGCAGATCGGCACTCCCCAGCAGGTCTTTGACACCCCCGTGAACCTGTTCGTGGCCGGCTTTATCGGCACTCCCCAGATGAACTTCTTCAACGGCAAGCTGGAGAAGACCGGTGCCGGCTATCAGATCCAGTGCATGGGCGCTACCATCCCTGTCACCGACGAGATGGCTCAGAAGCTGGCCTCCAAGGGCCAGGGCAATGCCGACGTGATCGTGGGCGTGCGTCCCGAGCACATCACCGTCCAGACCGAGGGCGGCAACGCCATCCAGTGCACCGTTGAGGTGTCCGAGCTGATGGGCAGCGAGTTCTACCTCCACGCCACCGTGGGCGAGGGTGAGAAGCAGCAGAACGTGGTTATGCGTATCCAGACCACCGAGCTGCCCGCCGAGTTCCGCGCCGGTGTGCCCTACGGCACCAAGATGGGCTTCACCTTCCGCAACCAGCTCATCCACCTCTTTGACCCCACCACCGAGAAGAGCCTGCTGGCCGACTAATCTGAATTGCAAAACGCCCGGAGCAGATGCTCCGGGCGTTTTTATGGGCATCTCCGGCACGGCCGGAGATGCCCATATTTATATTCGTTAGCGGAACTGATTCAAATCCGGCTGGTAGACATAGCCGACGGCATTCAGAGTCTGAATGATCTCCTCAGGGTCCGCATCTTCGGCATGGCACAGTTCCTCCAGGCTGGGGTAGTTGTCCCGCAGCTTGGTGTTTACCACGCTCAGCAGGAGAATAGGGTCCTTAGGCAGCATATCCGCTTCCCTCCTCTCTCAGGCATTCAGGCCCAGACCATAGATCTGGTTGGCGTTGTCGAAGAAGACGTTCTGCCAGTGAGCGCGGGGCACCAGACGCTGGATATAGCGGATATACTCCTCCAGGTTGACGATGGGCCAGTCGGTGCCGAACATCACCCGGTCCCAGCAGCCCACATAGCTCAGCCAGCCGCGGAGCAGCTCGGCATATACGGCACGGTCCAGGAAGTAGGCGTCCAGGTCCACCCGACCCTCCAACAGGCCGGACAGATCAGTGGACACGTTGGGGTTTTTCTCCAGCACAGCCGCCGCCTCCTGGAGGAAGGGGTTGCCGAAGTGGCACATGACAAAGCGGGTGCGGTGGTTGTCGGCAGCCGCCTCATCCAGCACCAGGGGATGGCTGTACTTGAGATAGGCCCGGGAGTAGGAGGTGAGGCCCATATGGATGGCGACCGGCTTGTCGTAGCGGGCGGCCAGCTCATAGATGGGCTGGTAGATGGGGTCGGTGAGCCAGATCTTGTTGTAGCCGGGGTAGAGCTTCACACCGCAGCAGTTTTCACGCTTCAGGTGCTCCTCCACCTGGTCGGGCAGGTCCTTGGGGATGGTCTCACCACGGTCCAGCACCAGGCTGTCCAGCCCGACACAGTAATGAAACAGGTCGGTGGGGTAGTTGTGAAAGCCCACGTCCAGGCTGCGGTTGCCCATGACCACGCCGTGGACGATCTCCAGCTGTCCGTACACCTCCCGCAGGTGGTCCACCGAGTTAACGTGGCCTACCTTCTCAGCCATGGCGTCGGTGCGGGGTTCGGAGGGAAAAATATGTAAATGCGCATCAATAATTTTCATGGAAAAGGCTCCTTTCATACCATTTCATTATTATAATGCGCCAACCTCCGCTCCGCAACCCCCTCAGCCGGGGAGCGTGGGGGAAATTATGGCCCAAAGTGCGTCTTCACTGAGCCCTTTGCTTGTATATTCCGCCTCCGTCCCGTCGGAATATCGAATGGTGAAGTTGATGCGGGGACCGTCGATGTCTCCCGCGTCCTGGTAGGAGCGGGAGCGGGCGGACACCACCTCCCGGGTCATGTCCTGGGCGCGGAAGATGGGATTGTCTACCGTCTCCCGATATTCCTCCGGCACGCTGTCGCACCAGGGAATGGAGTAGAGCCGCACGTCATAGGCGGCCCGGTTGCTCACGTCCACCGTATTCCCCTGCGGCGCGCCGCCCTCCGGGAGAGACACCCGTACGGTCACATCGCTGTATCCCCGGCTCCAGCGCAGGAACAGGGTGTTCCGCACCCCCTCCTGGTAGGAGAGCGTACCCTCAAACTCTCCGTAGCCTGCGGGGGCGGAGGCGGGCAGGTAGGGGGAAAAGTCGGCCTCCTGCCGGGCCTCCTCCAGGCTGGAGAAGGTCTCGGCCCGCCAGCCCGGGATGTCCGTGGTGGTGCGCAGGTGATCCAGGGTAAACTGGATACCCTCCCCGGCAAAGGTGCGGTTGACAAAGAAGCTGTTGAAGTCCAGGGCGGTGTCCTTGCCCTCCGGATCAGTTTGGCCGTAGTTGACAAAGCGCACCCCAATGCCGTCCTTGAGTGCCTGGATGGTCACCTTTGTCTCAGAATTGCCGTCATCGTTCCAGTCACCGGTGGAGGTCCAGGCAGCGATCTCTGTACCAAAGTAGTCGTAGTAGGCAGGTTCCGGTCCGGCCACACAGGTGGGGGGGAGCTGCTCGGGGGAGAGCTGGAGGGAGAAGTGGGCGTCCCCCTTGCGGCCTACTACGGTTACCCAGAGCAAGGAACCTTCCTTGTCATAGATGGCGTCGGCGGTGAGGGTGTAGCCGTCCCAAAAGAGCGTCCAGGGGATGCCCTCCCCATCGCCATCCGGCCAGAACAGATCAAATAACTGCTCCTGGGTGAGGGTGCGGCCAAAGGAGCCCTCCGGCACATCGTAGCGCAGGGCACCGTCCCCCTCGGTCTCCCACGGGACATAGTCGATCCCCCCCATGCAGAAGAAGTTGGCAGTTCCCTCTCCGCTGTCCGGCACCAGGTAGCCCGAGGACTCTCCGGGGCCGAAGTTATCCTGGATGCCGGGGACAATGGTGTCCGAGGCCACCGGATTGGGGCCGGAAGCGGGGGACAGGCCCACATACAAAGCCAGGCAGGCCGCTGCGCCGCAGGCGGCCAGGGCGGCCATCTGTCCCACATGGGAGTGGCGGGGACGGGGCTTTAGTTCACACAGGCGGCGGTGAAAATCCGGGGACACCTGCTGGGAATCCATATACTGAGTGTAGTATTTCACTGAAAATTTCCTCCTAACAATCGGCGAAGCCGCTCTCTGGCCCGGGAGAGCCGGGAGCGGACCGTGCCGGGGCGGCAGTGGAGCAGCTGGGCGATCTCCTGGGTGGAGTAGCCCTCGTAGTAGTGCAGATGGATGACGGCCCGGTCCTGGGGAGGCAGAGCGTATAATTCCTCCAGCTCCTCCCGTTCCTCCGGGGAGGGAGCGGGCAGTTCCTCCCACAGAGGCACTGTGGGCCGCCGCCAGCGTAGGCGAAGGCGGCTTTTGCAGCCGTTGACCAGCACCCGCATGAGCCACGCCCCGGGAATCTCTAAATTTTGCGGCGCCTTTTCCAAAAAGGCAAGGAATGCTTCCTGTACCGCGTCCTGGGCCTCGCTGGGGTCGCCCAGAATGGCCAGGGCGGTGCGGTAGAGACGGTTTTCTTCCTGGGTGACCAGGGTCTCCCAATCCACCGGTGGGTTGGTCGGATGGTTCATCGCTTCACCCCCTTCTACACAGGTTGACGCTTTTTCAGGGGAAATTGTTGCAGCGGAGAAAAATTTTTCAGAAAAAATTCAGCCTGCCGCCCAGAGGGCAGCAGGCTGAAACAGAATGGAAAAATTACTGAGCCACGGTGATGGAGGTGATGTGGGGGTTCACACCCTCATACCAGTAGAGGAAGCCCTCGGCGTCGATCACCTGACCGATCTCCAGAGCCTCCACGGCCTTGTAGACCTCGGTGGAGCTGTCGCAGAGGTAGGACTCCACGGTGAAGGTGTAGGTCTGGCCGTCCACAGAGACGTTGAAGTACAGGTCGTCGCCGTCGGTGCCGGAGCCGTCCCAGCTGTACAGGAAGGCGGCCTCATTGCCGCTGGCATCCTGAGAGGGCTCCACAGTCAGGCCCTTGAAGGAGACCAACTGGTTCTGGTGGTCGATGAGGCTCTCGTCGGCCAGCAGGGCGGTCACGTCCAGAGGCTCGGCCACGAAGGTGTCGCCGCCCTCCACGATCTGGATGGAGGCGTCGATGATTTCCACCTCGCCGGACCACTCGGTCTTATAGCCGGTGACCTGGATCTTGGTGCCGGGGGTCAGCTGGTCGTAGAGCTCCTGGGAGCAGGCGGCATCATAGACAAAGTAAGCGCCGTCCTGGTCCTGGGTGTACAGGGTGGCCTTGTCCTTCCACCAGGACTGCTTGGCCTGGACATAGGTCTCCACGGTGACCTGGCTGTCCAGGGCGGCGGCCATATACTCCTCGTAGCTCATGACCTCGCCGGCGGTCTGGGAGCCGGAAGCGGAGGACTGGGACTGAGAGGTGGTATCAGAGCCGCTGCCGGAGCTGTTCTGAGAGCTGGTGTTCCCGTTGCTGCCGCAGCCGGTGACGGCCAGGGCCATGGTGAGAGCCAGGGTCAAAAGAATGGTACGTTTCATCTTGCTTCTCCTTTTCAATGGGTTTGGACAGGTTGTCCGCTTTCATTATAGCTGGAATTTTCAAGAAATCAATGGCCAGTCCGCTTTTTCCGCGCGCTGAGGACCACCCACACCAGGATCAGAATCCAGGCCGCAGCCAGGCTGCCCAGAAGGATCACCGCTGTCTGAGGCAGGGGTCCAAGATCGGCGGGACCGGAGGCGGAGGCGCTGGTTTCGTCCAGGTGGTAGAGGGCTTTTACCTCGTTAAAGAGGGAATCCCAGTAGGCCTCATCCACTGTCTCACCCCGGCGTACCGACTTGGCGGTGTTCTCAATGAGCTGTCCCGCGGCGTCACGCAGGGAGGCCGAGCCGTTGAACACCGGGGTGACAAAGGTGTCGTCGGTGTGGTCCAGCAGCAGCTGGGTGGCCTCGATCTTCACGTCGTAGTAGGTGTCATTGTCCTCGCCGGAGCGGGACAGGTAGTCCTGGTAGGTGGGGTCCTGCTGAGCCTTGGAGGTGACGGGGACATACCCCTCGGTCTGGGCGTAGGGGATCTGCACCTCATTGGTAAGCAGGAACTGAGTGAACAGCCAGGAGGCCAGCACCTCCTGGGGGTCCTCCTTGTTGAAGATACAGATGGAGGGACCCTGGGAGATCATCTGGGGGTTCTCCGGGTCAAACTGGGGGATGGGCATCACTACCGTCTCAAAATCCACAAAGGCATCGGGGCTGATGTCGGAGAGGGGGGCGTTGGCGCCCATCCAGGTGGAGCCGGCGGTGGAGTCGAAGGCAAAGATACACTGGCCGGCGTTGAGGAAGTTGGCGGGGTAGCTGGAGATCTTGAAGGTGGAGAAGGCTCCCGTCTCCACGTGCTGAGCAATGGTGGACAGCAGCTCTTTGGTGGTGTCGTTGAAGAGCTGGATGTCTCCGCTGCTGGTGGAGTAGCCTGCGTCCAGCTGCCGGAGCATCTGGATCATCATGTTGTCGGTGGACTTATAGATGAAGGGGATCATCACCTTCTGGCCGTTGACCAGGTAATTGCCCTGGGCGTCCTGCTTGGCGGCGGCCTCCGATACCTCCCAGATAAAGTCCCAGGTGAGGGTTTCCGGAAGGGTGTAGCCCAGCTTTTCCACGTAGGTCTTGTTGATGTAGCAGGCCTCGGTGGAGCGCATGTAGGGCACAGCGTAATAGGTCCCGTTCAGGTCGCACTCCTCCAGAAACTGGGGAATGATCTCCTCCTGGGTGGGGCCATCAAATTTCAGGGCCGCGCCGCCCAGGCCGTAGTCCGGGTCGGCAAACAGCTCATCCAGAGGCACCACCACATTTTCCCCCGTGAGGTAGGTGGCGATGTGGTCGGGGTAGGTGATACACACGTTGGGGGTGGTGCCGGTGGAGATATTGGTGATGACGTCGTTATAAATTTTGCCGTAGTCGGTGTACAGGCGCAGCTCCACTTTGATGTTGGGGTAGAGCTCCTCAAAGTCGGCGATGGCCTGCTTATAGATGTCGGTCTGGCGCTTGTTGGTGTCGTTCTTGGCCCAGAAGGTGATCTCATAGGTGCGGCTCTCGTCAAAGGTGTCTGGCACCTGAAAGCTTGCCGTCTCCTTGGAGCCGTGGCAGCCGGTGAGTCCCAGCAGAAGGGCGGCGGAGAGAAGGGCCGCACAGACGCGTTTTCCTCTCATCCTTTGATCCCTCCTCTGGACACGCCCGCCATGATCTTCTTCCGGAACAGGAAGAACAGCAAAATGAGGGGCACGGAAATGACCACCACCGCCGCCATCATGGCGGGGATGTTCTCCCGGCCAAAGCCGTTTTCCCGGATTTCCTGGATGCCGTTGGACACCAGAAAGTAGTTGGGGTCGTCAGTAATGAGCCGGGGCCACACGTAGGAGTTCCAGCACTCGATGACCTTCAGGATGATGATGGTCACCAGAGTGGGGCGGCAGATGGGCAGCATTACCTTCCATAGGTACTTAAAGTCGGAGGTACCGTCTACCTTGGCTGCCCGGTAGAGCTCGTCGGGCACCTGCTCAAAGTTTTCCTTCAGCAGGTAGATATAAAACACTGAGGTGACCGAGGGGAGGATAAGGCCGGTAAAGGTGTTGCGCAGCTCCAGGCCGGTAATGGTGGCGTAGTTGGTGATGACCACCAATTCGGTGGGGATCATCATCAGGGACAAAAACAGGGTAAACAGCAGGTTTTTCCCCCGAAACTCCATCCGGGCAAAGGCGTAGGCCGACAGGGTGATGACCACCACCATGAGAGCGGTGGTGACCACGGCGAAGAACACTGTGTTCAACAGATAGCGGCCAAGAGGAACGGAGGTAAAGGCGTCGCGGTAGTTTTGCAGAGTGGGGGAGAGGGTAAAGAAGGTGGGGATGTGCTCGGCGTTGTAGGCTCCGTAGTCCTTCACCGAGGTGAGCAGCATCCAGTAGAAGGGGAAGAGGACCACCACCGCCCACACGCCCAGAAGCAGGTAGGTGAGTAAGCGCAGGATGCGTTTGCGGCGCAGCGCCCGCCCCTGGAGACGTTCAAAGTCAAAAGATTGTTCCACAATAATCCCCCCTTAGTAGTGCACGTGCTTTTTGCTGACCAGGAGGTTGATGCAGGTGATGGTCAGCACGATGGCAAACAGGATGATGGCGGCCGCCGAGGCGTAGGACGGGAAACCGCCGCTGTCGCCGTAGAGCATGTCGTAGACATAGCCCACAATGGTGTTCATCCCAGCCGCATTCAGGTCGGTGCCGAAGAGAGCTACCGCGTCGCTGTACGCCTTGAAGGCGCCGATAAAGCCGGTGACGATGAGGTAGAACACCATGGGGGAGATCATGGGCAGGGTGATGCGCAGGAAGATACGTCCCTTGGAGGTGCCGTCCACCCGGGCGGCCTTGTAGTAGTCCGGATTCACCGAGGCCAGAGCGCTGGTGAGAATGAGGATTTTAAAGGGCATGACCACCCAGATGGTGTAGAAGCACAGCACGAACATTTTGGCCCAGTAGGGGCCCTCGATAAAGTCCACGCTGGAGCCGCCGAACCACTGGATCATCAGGTTGATGAGGCCGTCGGTGTACTCCGTCTTTTGAAACAGGATCATGAATACCAGACCCACTGCCAACGTGTTGGTCACGTAGGGCAGAAAGTAGATGGTCTGGAACAGATCCCGGAGAGGCCGGATGGAGCTGAGAGCCAGAGAGATGACCAGAGCCAGTCCCGTGGACAGGGGCACGGTGATGATGACCAGCAGGAAGGTGTTTTTCACCGCCTGCAAGAAGTAGGGATCGTGGAGCACGTAGGAGTAGTTATACAGTCCCACGCCGAAGTAGGTCTGGGAGGCAAAGTTATACCCCTCCTCCACCGAGTAAATAAATACGTCGATGAGGGGATAGACCATAAATGCTGCCAGAAACAGCAGAGCGGGCAGCAGGTAGAGCCAGGCTTTTCGTTGTTGTTTCATCGCGCACCCCGAATCCGGCAGCCGGAGTCAGGCTGGAAGAGAAATACCTTTTCCGGCTTTAGAGCGAAGCGGATGCTCTGGGCGCTGCGGTCCACCGGAGCATCGGCGGTGATAATGGCACGGAGGGTGGGGGACTGGCAGGCGGAGTGGGAGGCCACCACGCTGATGTCCCGGCCCATCACCTCCACACCGCTGAGGGCGCAGGAGAGAGGCCCATCGGCCTGGGGCAGGAAGCCCTCGGGACGGATGCCCACCGTGACGCTCTGGTCCGGGATACCGGGGACAGGCAGGACCGCCTCTCCGCCCAGGCAGAGCATCCCGTTCTGAATCTGGCCGTCAAAGACGTTGATGGGCGGCGTGCCCAGAAACTTGGCCACAAACAGGTTGGCCGGGTCGTCATAGACCTGCTGGGGCTGGCCGATCTGCTGCAAAACCCCCTCCTTCATGACCACGATGCGGTCGGAGATGCTCATGGCCTCCTCCTGGTCGTGGGTGACAAAGACGGTGGTGATTTTGGTGGAGCGCTGGATTTTCCGAATCTCCTCCCGGGTCTGGAGGCGCAGCCGAGCGTCCAGGTTGGAGAGAGGCTCATCCAGCAGCAGGACGTGAGGCATTTTTACCAGCGCCCGGGCAATGGCCACCCGCTGCTGCTGGCCGCCGGACAGCTCGCTGGGCTTGCGGTCCAGAAGCTCCCCGATCTGGACCAGAGAGGCCGCCTCATCCACACGCCGAGCCATCTCCTCTTTGGTAAGGCGGTCTTTCCCCTTCAAATTTTCCAGAGGGAAGAGAATGTTTTTCCGCACTGTCAGGTGGGGGTAGAGGGCGTAGTTCTGAAACACCATGCCGACTCCACGCAGCTCCGGGGGCAGGGCGGTGACGTCCCGGTCGCCGAAGAAGATCTTTCCGCTGGTGGGCTGCTCCAGTCCGCAGATGAGGTTCAAGGTGGTGCTCTTTCCGCAGCCGGAGGGGCCAAGCAGGCCGATGAGCTGGCCGTCAGGAATTTCAAAGGTGAAGTCATTCACAGCAACCACTTCGCCGGAGGACTTCCGGCCGGGGCTGTGAAAGGTTTTTGTAAGATGCTCAAGCTGAATATTCATAGGCGTATCTCCCTCCCAATTCCGTTTGATTATAGCTGAAACAAGCTTTTTTCTCAAGGGAGTCAGACGGGGGAAGAAAGCTTGCCGCCGGGTTTTGCGTGAGTCAGCGTGCGCTGGATAAAGGCCAGGTACTGGAAAAAACCGTCCTCGTCTGCCTGGGGATAGGGAAATCCCAGCTGTGCCCCCACATCGTTGGCAGTATCGTGGAACAGACCGCAGGCGGTACGTATCGCCTGCCACATATGCTCATAGTCGCTGTCGCAGTAGATTTTGGTGTAGCGCTGGTAGAGGGAAGGGGGCAGGCAGCGCCGGAAAAACTTATTGGATTTCCCGCAGGAGACGGAAAAATCCGTGGCACAGCCCACGTACCAGGCCAGCATCTGTTCCAGCATCGGGCGGGCCTGGGCGTGGTAGGTGGTCATGGCGAAGGGAAGCTCGTTGCGGGCAATGCCCTTGGCCACATCGCACAGGCTCCAGAAAAATTCATTGCAGCATCCCTGAAACTGGCTGGCGGTGGGAGATTTGACATGAAAGTCCTCGTCGCTGGGGGGCGGCAGCTTGGGAAGACAGCCGATTTTGTCCAGAAGGGGCAAAAAGAGCTTGTTCCGGGTGCAGCCCTGCTGCATGTGCTCTACCGTCTCCACACCCAGGTCGATCCGGTTCCCATCTTCCAGCAGAAGAAGCCAGGAATAGAGCTGCTGGTAGTTGGAGCGCAGGCCAAACCGGTCCCCGTATCCAAAGTCGCTGTCCTGTTCCTGGGTCAAAATCCGTGGACCGAAGACATCCAGCCATGCCGGGTCCTGCCGGAAAGAGTCGGTTTCCGTGACCACATACATAAGGTCAAAGTCCTGATAGACATCCTTGGGCACGTTGGGGTTTGTGCGGGAGCCTTTCAGGTAAGCTGCCAGGATCCGGGAGTCGGATTTGGCCACAGACAAAATCAGGTCCATGATGTCCTGTTCACTGCGCATGGGATCGGTCGCCTCCTTGCTGTACTGTCCAGCGTTCTTCCTAATTATAACAAACGGCGGGGAGACAGGCAAATGGGGAAGTCGGGGCAAAACAAAAGACACCGCCCCAAAGGGGCGGTGCCTTCAACAGATCATCAGCACGTTATGTACCGGGGAGGGGAGATTTGCTGCCGCAGTCTTATAATAATCCTGAGATCAGCATAAGCCCAGCAAATGGCGCACTTCACCGATCATATATAACGATCCGCAGGCGCATACCACATCTTCCGGTCCGGCCAGAGCCAATGCTTGCTGGATTCCTTGCTCGGTCGTCTCGCAGGCATCGGCCTGGACGCCTAAGCCGTGGAGATAATCCGCCAGCTCCTGAGCGCTGAGAGCCCGGGGGCTGTCTGGAGTAATGGTGACAAAGGATTTGGCCAGGGGCAGGATTTTGTTTATCATATCGGGGTAGTCCTTGTCCCCCAACACTCCGGTTAGGAAGATCATTTTCTTCCCCGGATACAGCTCCTCCAGTGCATCGTGCAGAGCGGCCATACACTGAGGATTGTGTCCGCCGTCCAGCAAAATATCAGGGTTGCGGCGAACCAGTTCCAAACGGGCAGGCCACACGGCGTTCTCAAGACCTTGGGCCACGGCCTGTTCCTCGATCTTCCAGCTGCGGTGGCTCAGTGTCCAGATCGTATCCAATGCGGTCATGGCGTTGTACAGCTGGTGGGGGCCCAGCAGAGAGATATGATAGGGACCCTTTCCGCGGTAACGGAAGGTCTGTCCATCCCGGTTGCTTTCCAGAACCTCCAGAGTTTGCGGCGCGGTCACCGTCAAAGGACTCTCCATCTGCCGGCAGACCTCTTTTACCACATCCTCCACCTCGCCGCTTTGGTGGTAGAGTACGGTGGAGCAGCCCTTTTTGATGATGCCGGACTTCTCTTGAGCAATCAGCGTACGGGAGTTGCCCAGCTCCTGGGTGTGCTCCAAGCCGATGTTGGTGATCACGGCTGCTTCGGGAGCGGGGATCACGTTTGTGGAATCAAGGCGTCCGCCCAGTCCCACTTCCAGCACGACAATATCGCACTTCATGCGCAGGAAAAACTCCAGGCCCAGAGCGGTCATCAATTCAAATTCCGTGGGGGGATCCTCCATTCCCTCTCCGGCTTTGATGACCAACTCACCCAGCTCGCCCAGCATCGCGTCGGAGATGGGCACGCCATCCACTTGAAAGCGCTCATGGAACGTCCAGAGATGGGGAGAGGTATAAAGTCCGGTGCGCAGTCCCGCTTGCGTAAGAATGGAAGAAACCATCGCCGCGGTCGATCCTTTTCCGTTTGTACCGGTAATGTGGATAAATTTCAGCTTTTCATGGGGGCTGCCCAGCCGTTCCAACAGGGTAAACGTGCGGCTTAGGCCGGGCTTTCGGCCGGTCCATGCCCGTTCATGAATAAAATTGACTGCTTCCTGACCTGTCATAGCAATTTGCTCCTTTTTGTCCGCTTCTTAGCGGGAATAAATCACTGCCGTGATCAATTGCGCGCCCTGGGAACTCTCCAGGCGCACCGGCGTATCTTCGGCCTCCCGGCACAGCAGAAACTGACCGGCCGATGCCGTTTTGTGATCCTCAGGCAGTGACACCTGGCCTTGTCCGCAATAGACAGCCAGAGTGCGGCGGGGAAAGGGTTCAGGCGCGGAGACCGGAGCGGTCCAGCTCACAGCGCTCCCAGCCGACAGCGTCAAAGCCTGAAGGGTTCCCTGGCACTGTCCCTTGCGCAGCATTAAATTGAAGTCCGTACAGCATCCCCAGGATTCCACAGATACAGCCCCGTCAAAGGAGTATATTTGATAGGGAGCCAAAGAAAAACGTGCTCCATCGCCTACCTTCATATCCAGCCCGCCTTTTACGGTGGCAATCAGACGGTTGTAGTCAGGAAGTGGAGTGAAATCCGAATGCTCCAGAATGACCTTGGCAGAGCTGAACCGCCAGAGAAAATCCCGGTTTGCATAGACCGACTCCTGGGGTGCGATCGCCAGTTGAGTGGTGGTTCCACCCGACCAGTTGGTTGTGACGTAATCCTCTTCTGTAAGCAGAACCCACTGCATAAGAAGCCGCCCTTTCTTTAACGGTTTTTTGCCTCCTGAAGCGCAGACAATCCGCTGCGGCGCAGCAGTTTCACAAGCGGTATGGAAATGGCCGCCACAACAAATGCGGTAATGATGTCTTTCGGCAGCCGGAAAATCACGCTTCCAAAGACAACGGCAAACGTATAGTAATGATTGATCAGGCTGTCCAGCCACAAAGCCAGCGTATTCATACAGCCGGTGATCAAAGCGCCTGCGATGCACGCAGCGTAACACCGGACAGGCCGGTCTTCCAGATGTTTTCCGCAGCGCTTTTCACGCTGGGCAACAAAACCCACCGCCAGTGCCCAGCCCATAGGGGGCCAGATCCAGATGATGGTGGTGTGCATGAGGCCGAAGGTCAGCATCTGGCTGAGAAATTCACCAATCAGCGCCACCGCACAGCCGCTGCCTGTTCCAAGGGACAGCGACGCTATGATGACAGGCAAAGCGACAAACGTCAGTTTCCAGTTTCCGGTCCGAATCACCAGCGTCATACTCAGCAGGACATATACAGCGATCAGAATTGCGGTTTGACACAGAACTTTAATGTTGGCGTTTTTCATAAAAAACACTCCTCTCATGGCTGATTGCCATGAAAGGAGTACCCTAGTCATGGCAGCGGATGC
Organism: Flintibacter porci; assembly: GCF_041925195.1. Taxonomy (NCBI): domain Bacteria; kingdom Bacillati; phylum Bacillota; class Clostridia; order Eubacteriales; genus Flintibacter; species Flintibacter porci. The sequence continues at coordinate 81,167 of NZ_JBHEVB010000001.1, read as the reverse complement.
GATACAGCAACGCGGGAAGGGTCCCTTCGTCCATCGGCAACCTCCCATCCGATGGCACTTGACGCGCTGGATCTACTCTGTCAGTTTCTTCAAATGAAAAGGGTGCGTGCCAACCTGAAATTTGCAGGCACGCACCCCAAGCGATTACATCTGGCTGAGAACGTTCTGGTAAATCTGGTCGGCCAGAGGCAGAGCTTTGGCCAGCATGGCCTCGCCCTTCTTGCGGTAGTCCTCGGCCAGCTCCTTATTCTTCAAAGAGCCGATGTTGATGAGGACGTTGAGCCACGCGCCCTGAATGGCGGCACGCATGGACAAAGCGGATACGCCCAGATCGCTGGCGGCGCTGTCGTTGGTTTTGCCCAACAGAGAAGCGGTCAGCTCCAGGGTCTCGGTAGCCAGCTCCATCATCTCGAAGGGAGTGGCAGTACAAGCCTCCAACCCTTTCTGAATAGCGGCGGAGCGGGCGGCCTTTTCTTCGTCGGTAGATTTAGGCATCCGGAATGCGGCGCTGACCACGTTGAAGGCGTCGGTATCCCGGTCCATCACGTCCACAAAGCGAAGCTTCAGATCGGCAGCCTTCTTCTGGCTCTCCACGACAAATTCCTGATATTCTGCATATTTTTCCTTGCTCTTGCCCACGGTGGTCAAACCGCACACCATAGCGGTGAGTGCGGCGCCCAGGGCACCCTCCAGCGCAGCGGCAGAGCCGCCGCCGGGAGCGGGAGCGTCAGAGGCCAGCAGGTCGACAAACTCAGCGGTTTGCAGCTCGGCTAATTTTTTCATGTCGCTTCTCTCCTTATCCCTCTTGTGTTTCTTACTTCATGTCCAGGAGGTGATACTCCATGATCTGGTTGTGGCAGTCAAAGTCTCTGGCTTTCAGATAGAACTCCGCGCAGTCGATCATGGCCTTGGCGGGGGTCAGACCCACGATCTCGCTGTCAATGATGTAGGTGCCGTAACGCTCGGCCAGAGAACGGACCATCTCATAGACCACATACAGAGGGGTATCCTCATAGTTGACCATGTTCATGGAAACCTGGGCGATGCCCCGGTCCTCCATCATAAAGCCCATAGCCTTACAGCTGCGGAAGCCGCCGGAGGAACCGCGGATGACCTTGGCGATCTTCTTGGCCACTTCCACATCAGAGGTAGCCAGGTTGATGTTGAAGGCGACCAGGGGCATACGGGCGCCGATGGCGGTGATGCCGGCGGTGGGGTGGATCTTGCGCTCACCGTAATCGGGAGCCCACTCCTCCTGCAGCAGCTTCTCAGGCATACCCTCAAACTCACCCTTGCGGCAGGTGGCCAGGTTGCGGCGCTCGGGCCGGGTGGCGGAGTCTTCGTACAGGAAGGAGGGAACCTTCAGCTCGTCCCAGATACGCTGGGCCACGCGCTTGGAGAGCTCCACGCACTCCTCCACAGTGACATCCTTGGACTGGGGAACAAAGGGGATGACGTCGGTGGCGCCCATGCGCTTGTGCTCACCCTTGTGCTTGTTCATGTCGATGCGCTCAGTGGCGACCTTGGTCAACTGGAAGGCAACCTCTTCAATGGCGTCGATGTTGCCGATCAGAGTAAATACGCAGCGGTTGTGATTGCCGTCGGTCTGGGCGTCAAACAGAGTACAGCCGGGGACGCTGTTGGCTGCCTCGACCAACGCGTTATAGGTAGCTTCGTCCTTCTCCTTGCTGCAGCTGAAGTTGGGGATACACTCTACAAGCTTCGCCATGATAAGTTCCTCCATTATTTTTTTGATGATTTCCGGAATGGTTCCGGAGTGACCTGCGAAAGACTGCTGAGTCAAACCACAAGGAATGTATTTCTATGGTTTCATTTTAGCTCAGAGCGTTTGGTTCGTAAATGAGTTCTGTTTTTCATTTTTCTTTTCTTACTTTGTTTTGTTAAGTGAAAACAGGAATTCACTTTACAAATAAAAACGCAGAACGTTTCTTACGTGCAAAATGCACAAAATATCTCACGGCTTATCCTGGAACATAGAGATAAACTGCTTGACACAGTTGGCGTAGTAAATATTTTCGCTCCAGAGCAGCATAGGATACGAGGGAGCGGACAGATCCTGTATGGGTTTTGAGTACAGGGCAGAATGAGGGGTGGTTTCTACAATAGAGCGGGGAAGATAGCTGATTCCAAACCCTGCCTGTACCATCTGCATCGCCATAGGAGTGTCGTAACACTGGCAGACGGTATTCGGGGTAAACCCTCTGCGCTGACATTCGTTGATCAGATGTGAGCTGTACCCCCACATGTCATCGCTGCGCAAAAGGCACATGGGGACATCCTTCAGAGCCTCAATGGGGATAGTATCCGAATCTGGGGCCGGATCCAGTTCACGGGACATAACCAGCTCCAACGGGTCCTCGCCCAGAATCTTTTCGTGAAGCTGTGAAACCCGCTCAGCGGAATTGCGCAGAAACAGAACGTGCAGGTTCCCTTTGTTCAGATCATCCAGCAGGTCCTTGGGCGATCCCAGGCGGACATACAACTCCACACGCGGATATTTCGCATGATATTCCCGCAAATAGTCCATGACGATGGGGATGTTGGAATAGATAATGCCGACTTTCAGGATGCCGCGAAATCCTTCATTTACATCCCGGACACTCTCGATCATCATGCGGAAATTCTGAAACATGTGCTGACTTTGCTGGTACAGGCTGCGTCCTGCCTCGGTCAGCTCCACGCCCTTGTTGTTGCGCAAGAAGAGGCATACCCCTAATTCGTCCTCCAGCATGGACAACTGGCGGCTGATAGGAGGCTGAGCCACATGAAGGGCTCTGGCGGCTTTGGAAATGCTTTTTGCTTCTGCTACGGCAGAAAAGTATTCTAGCTGTTTAAAGTTCATATCTTGCTATACCTTTTTGATCTATCAAATATACAATATAGGTATTTTTCATTATAGCATATTTCGGTTAAAATACAATCAAAAGGGAAAAACATTTGGCCCATAACTTACGTTTTACACAAAAAATTTTTATAGGGGGAAGTATCATGACTGGCAACGTAAACGATGCAATGACCATCAAGCTGGACTACGAGCTGCCCGAGTACCCTGAGTTTGACGCTCAGTACCGCCGTGCTCCCCGCCGTGAGTCTCATTTGAGTGAGGCGGACAAGGCTTTGGCCATCAAGAACGCACTGCGTTACATCCATCCCGATCACCACGAGCAAATGGCCAAGGAGTTTGCGCAGGAGCTGGAAGAGCATGGCCGTATTTACGGCTACCGCTTCCGTCCTGCGGGCAAGCTGTACGGCAAGCCCATCGATGAGTACAAGGGTGCGTGCATTGAGGGCCGCGCCATTCAGGTTATGATCGACAACAACCTGGACTTTGATGTGGCTCTGTACCCCTATGAACTGGTTACCTACGGTGAGACCGGTCAGGTGTGCCAGAACTGGATGCAGTATCGCCTGATCAAGAAGTATCTGGAGGTCCTGACGGACGAGCAGACCCTAGTGGTCATGTCCGGCCACCCCCTGGGCCTGTTCCACAGCCACAAGCTGGCTCCCCGTGTCATCATCTCCAACGGCCTGATGGTGGGCACCTTTGATGACCAGAAGAACTTCAACCGCGCTGCGGCTCTGGGCGTTGCCAACTACGGCCAGATGACCGCCGGAGGCTGGATGTATATCGGTCCTCAGGGCATCGTGCACGGCACCTTCAACACCCTGCTCAACGCCGGCCGTCTGAAGCTGGGCATCCCCCAGGACGGCAACCTGGCCGGCCGTCTGTTTGTGTCCGCCGGTCTGGGCGGCATGTCCGGTGCTCAGGGCAAGGCTGCTGAGATCGCCGGCGCTGCCTCCATCATCGCCGAGGTGGACGACTCCCGCATCGAGACCCGCTATACCCAGGGCTGGGTCAGCCACCGCACTGACAGCCTGGAAGAGGCCTGGAAGATCGCCAAGGAGCACATGGATTCCAAGCAGCCCTGTGCCGTCGCCTATCACGGCAACGTGGTAGACCTGCTGGAGTACCTCTATGACAACAACATCCACGTGGATCTGCTGTCCGACCAGACTTCCTGCCACGTGCCTTACGACGGCGGCTACTGCCCCCAGGGTCTGACCTTTGAACAGCGCACCGAGATGCTGGACAAGGATCCCGAGGGCTTTGCCAAGCTGGTTGACAAGACGCTGCAGCACCACTATGAGATGATCTGCAAGCTGCATGACCGGGGCACCTACTTCTTCGACTACGGCAACAGCTTCCTGAAGGCCGTGTATGATACCGGCATCAAGAGCATCTGCAAGAACGGCGAGAATGACCTGGACGGCTTTATCTTCCCCTCCTACGTGGAAGACATCCTGGGTCCCTGCCTGTTTGACTTTGGCTACGGTCCCTTCCGCTGGTGCTGCCTGTCCCGGAATCCCGAGGACCTGGACAAGACCGACGCTGCCGCTGCCGAGTACATCAAGGCCCATAACCGCCGCTATCAGGACTACGACAACTATGTCTGGGTCCGCGACGCAAAGAAGAACAAGCTGGTTGTCGGCACTCAGTGCCGCATCCTGTATCAGGATGCTATGGGCCGCATGAACATCGCTCTGAAGTTCAATGAGATGGTCCGCAACGGTGAAATCGGCCCCGTTATCCTTGGCCGTGACCACCACGATACCGGCGGAACCGACGCCCCCTTCCGTGAGACCTCCAACATCAAGGACGGCTCCAACATCATGGCCGAGATGGCGACTCAGTGCTACGCCGGCAACGCAGCCCGCGGTATGAGCTACATTGCGCTGCATAACGGCGGCGGCACCGGAATCGGAAACGCCATCAATGGCGGCTTCGGCATGGTTCTGGACGGCTCGGAGCGTGTGGATACCATTTTGAGAATGGCTATGCCCTGGGATACCATGGTGGGCGTTTCCCGCCGCGCCTGGGCCCGCAATGAGAATGCTCTGGCCACTGCTGCCGAGTACAACAAGCTCTATGAGGGTCAGGATCATATTACCCTGCCTTATGTGGCGGATGACGCCGTTGTTGAGGCTGCCGTTAAGGCGATGAAGGGCTGATTGACCTGAGATACAACGGAAAAGGAGGGGGCGTGTCATCACGCCCCCTCCTTTGGAAAGGATACGAGGGCATGCGTAAATTACTATTGACCAACATCGGTATGCTGGCCACCCCCCAGGGAAGAGCTGCCAAGAAGGGACCGGAGCAGGGCGCCATCCAGATGCTCAAGAACGCCTGGGTCCTGGTAGAGGACGGCGTTATTGCCCAGGTGGGGACAGGAGCTGCTCCTGAGGTGGAGGATGCCAAGGTAGTAGATGCAGAGGGGAATCTGGTTACTCCCGGTCTGGTGGACGCCCACACGCATCTTATTTTCGGCGGCTGGCGTCAGAATGAACTGGGTATGAAGCTCCACGGAAAGACCTACCTGGAGATCCAAAATGCGGGCGGTGGGATCCAGTCCACCACCAATGCCACCCGTCAGGCTACCGCCGAGGAGCTGACGAATAAGGCGGCTAAGGCGCTGGATGAGATGATGGGCTTCGGCGTTACCACCTGTGAAGCCAAGAGCGGTTACGGTCTGGCCACGGAACACGAATTAAAGGCGCTCCAGGTGATCAAGGACCTGAACGACCGCCATCCCATGGATATTGTAGCTACCTTCATGGGTGCCCACCTGGTTCCTGCCGAGTACAAGCAGAACCGTGAGGAGTACATCCGGTTGGTATGCGAGGAGATGATGCCTGCCGTCAAGGAGCAGGGCATTGCCAAGTTCTGCGACGTGTTCTGCGAGGCCGATACCTTTACCGTGGAGGAGTCCCGCCAGGTGCTGGAGGCCGGCCTGAAATACGGCCTGCGCCCCAAGATTCATGCGGACGAGATCGAGGCCATCGGCGGTTCCCAGTTGGCAGGGGAGATCGGCGCCATTTCTGCCGAGCATCTCATCGTTTGCCCTCCCGAAGGGATTGCCAGCATGGCAAAGGGCGGCGTCATTGCCTGCCTGCTTCCCGCTACCAGCTTCAATTTGGGGGCGGTCTTTGCCCCGGCTCGGGATATGATCCGTGCGGGCGTGCCTGTGGCTATGGCCACCGACTTTAACCCCGGCTCTTGTCCCTGTCTGAATCTGCAGTTTGTCATCAACCTGGGATGCCTGAAGTATAAGCTCACCCCCGAGGAAGTGCTCACCGCAGTTACCTTGAATGGCGCGGCCGCCATCGACATGGCAGATAAAGTCGGCTCTGTGGAAGTGGGCAAGCAGGGCGATCTGGTTATTTGGGATGCTCCAGATCTGGATTATATTTGCTACCGCGTAGGCAGCAATTTGGCCAAGACGGTAATTAAGCGGGGCGAGCTGGTCTGACACTGCCCCCGGAAAGGGAGGGAACCGGCATGGACCGGACCGATTATCAGATCCTCAATATTCTCCAGAAAGATTGCCGGACCACCCTGAAGCATATCGGCGATCAGGTGGGGCTTACTGCCCCTGCTGTGTCAGAGCGTGTGCGCCGGATGGAGGAAAAGGGCGTGATCCGAGGGTTTCGAATCGATGTGGAGCGGGAACGCCTGGATTGCAGTATGACCGGCTTTATCTTTGTTGCCGTAGAGCCGGAAAAGTACAATACCTTCTGCGAGTTTTGTGAAAAAAGTTCGGCTATCGTTAGTCACTACCATGTGATCGGCGTGTTCAACGCCTTGCTGCGCTTTGCGGTGCGGGGGACGCGGGAACTGGATGAACTTCTCTCTTCCATTAAGCGATACGGAGACTCACAGACTTCGGTGGAGCTCAAAACTTATTTTGAGACCAAAGAAATCCCGCCGCTTGGCTGATTTGACCTGAAGTGCGAAGAAATAGAAAACAAGCTTCGGCTGCTTTGGCAGACGAAGCTTGTTTTTTTATATCAATAGGCCCGTACAGCAAAAGCTGTACGGGCCTGCAGAAAGATAGGGCAGCTGTAATGGTGTATCAGAACAGGCCGGTGATCTTGCCGTTCTCGTCGATGTCGATACGCTCGGAGGCAGGCACCTTGGGCAGGCCGGGCGCGTCGTCGCGGGCTTTGTATCCCTCGCTTCCGTGCAAACACGAAAGCTCACTCACGCCGCCACTCCTCCTTTCCCAACACGGCCCGCTGACGCTGGGCCCGTGTTGGGTTCCCGGTGACCATGCCCGTTTTAGAACAGGCCGGTGATCTTGCCGTTCTCGTCGATATCGATGCGCTCGGAGGCGGGCACCTTGGGCAGGCCGGGCATGGTCATGATATCGCCGGTCTTGGCCACCAGGAAGCCGGCGCCGGCGTTGACTTTTACCTCGCGAACCGTGATTTTGAAACCGCGGGGGGCGCCCAGCCGGGTCTGATCGTCCGAGAAGGAAAATTGAGTCTTGGCCATGCAGATAGGCAGTTTATCAAAGCCCAGCTCGGTCAGCTGTTGGATCTGCTTCTTGGCAGCGGCAGTCACAACAACGCCGTCGGCACGATAGACCTTGGTAGCGATGGCATTGAGCTTCTCCTCAATGGTCGTGTCCAGATCATACACAAACTGGAAGGTGTCGCTGGTTTCCTCCTCGCACAGGCGGATGACCTCCTCGGCCAGAGCCTTTCCGCCCTCGCCGCCCTTGGCCCAAACCTCAGACAGGCGAACATTGACGCCCTGCTCCTTACACTTCTCCTCGACCATCTTCAGTTCGGCCTCGGTATCGGTGGGGAAGGCGTTGATGGCTACCACGCAGGGCAGGCCATAGACGTTCTTCACGTTGTCCACGTGCTGCAGCAGGTTGGGCAGGCCCTTTTCCAAAGCCTCCAGGTTCTCATTGTTCAGCTCGGCCTTGGGCACGCCGCCATGATACTTCAGCGCGCGGACGGTGGCCACGATGACCACGGCGTCGGGGTGGAAGCCGCCGGCACGGCACTTGATGTCCAGGAACTTCTCAGCGCCCAGATCGGCGGCAAAGCCGGCCTCGGTAACGGTGTACTCGCTGAGCTTCATCGCAGTTTCGGTGGCCTGGATGGAGTTGCAGCCATGGGCGATGTTGGCGAAGGGACCGCCATGGATAAATGCGGGAGTGTGCTCCAAAGTTTGAACCAGATTGGGCTTGATGGCATCTTTCAGCACGGCGGCCATAGCGCCCTCAGCCTTCAGATCGTGGGCGGTAACGGGCTTGTCATCCCGGGTATAGGCCACAACCATCCGGGCCAGACGGCTCTTCAGGTCAGCCAGATCGCTGGCCAGACACAAAACCGCCATAACTTCGGAAGCAACGGTAATGTCGAAACCGTCTTCGCGGGGAACGCCGCTGGCTTTACCGCCCAAGCCGCAGACAATGTGGCGCAGCTGACGGTCGTTCATGTCCACAACCCGTTTCCACACGATTTTGCGGGTATCAATATTCAGGGCATTGCCCTGCTGGATGTGGTTGTCGATGAGAGCCGACATGAGGTTATTGGCAATACCAATGGCGTGGAAGTCGCCGGTAAAGTGGAGGTTGATGTCCTCCATAGGAACGACCTGAGCATAGCCGCCGCCGGCAGCGCCGCCCTTCACGCCAAATACAGGGCCCAGAGAGGGCTCGCGCAGGCAAACGACCGTCTTCTTGCCCAGGCAGCTCAGGGCGTCCGCCAGGCCGATAGAGGTGGTGGTTTTGCCCTCGCCGGCAGGAGTGGGACTGATAGCAGTTACCAGTACCAGCTTGGATTTGAGAGGCAGATTCTTCATGGCATGGATATCTACTTTGGCCTTGTAATGGCCGTAGTGCTCCAGATTTTCAGGGGCAATTCCCAACTTAGCGGCCACCTGTTCGATAGGCAGCATAGTGGATTCCTGAGCGATCTCGATGTCGGTCTTAAAACTCATAATGACGCCTCCTCAAAATATATATCCAAAAATAAGCCAGAAGTTGGTGCTGAGAAATAATCTGGATTCTGATGTAAATATTGTAGTCTAAATGCCCATGTTTCGTAAACGGATTCTGTTTTCTGTTTTCGAAGCCGGGCTTTATTTCGTTAAGTCAAAACCGCCTTTCTCTTACAGAAAAAAAGCACGGCGTTTTTGATGCGGTTGTGGTAAGTGCATAAGTGAAGAGAAAAAACCAACTGATTTTATGTGTATTATCCACTGAATACGGCGGAGTTTATGGTTTGTTCCGCCGTTTGAGGGAAAATTGCATGTGTGGAATAGAGACGATGGCATTTTTGACGGAATTGCTTTCTTCCTAAGAAGAGGAAAAATATAATGTCTGGCATATCTTCACTCCAGGTGCAAGGGGCAAAATCATACCCCGCAATAAACAGTCAATATGTTGTATTTTTCTGAAAATTTGCAAAGCGTAATTCTCGATGTAATTTTTATCTATATTGCTTTTGATGAGTTTTTATCAGCACTTTTTTGAAAGAAACGATATACATAGTGCATTTTGAAGCCCATAAGAAATGTTCACTTTAGCACTTTAGCAATGCAATTCAATGATGTAATAGTGAAATAATGTAAAAAAACTTAAAAAAATTAAGAGAATTTTTGTTGATATTTTACAAAGAAGATGGTATGATAGAACACAAGATAAGCTTGTTAAGCGAAAAACGGATTGGGAAAATAATACATAAAAATTGCGCTGCATTCGGCACTTCAATAACGGCCTTTTAGAACTGCGGAATATGGCGTGAAACTTTATAGGAAAGGAGAGAAGTTGGATACCCTGGAAGCGATGTGAATAAGAAGGAGCAGTAAGAAAGGAAGAATATTATGTCTAATACAAAACAGCGTAAAGTCCGGCTCCCTAATTTCTTTGAGGCACTTCTGCCTATTCTGGTCATGATGGGCCTGATGATCTACGGCCTGAACTTCAGCAATGAGGTCTACTACGACGCTCACATGCCGCTGGTCGTTTCCATCGTGGTGGCCTGCATCATCGGCTGCATCTGCGGACACAGCTTTTCCGACATGCTGGCGGGTATGATCGAACGACTGAACGCCACCATGGAGGCCATTTTGATCCTGTGTACCGTAGGTCTCCTGGTTGCCTCCTTTATTATGTCCGGTACTATTCCCGCCCTCATTTATTACGGACTTGACCTTCTGACTCCCAAGCTTTTCCTCCCCATTGGCTGTATCCTGTGTGCCATCGTAGGCCTGGCCTGCGGCTCCTCCTGGACCGCTACCGCTACCATCGGTATCGCCATGCTCGGTATCGGTGCTGGCCTGGGCATCAATCCCGCCATCACCGCCGGTATGATTATCTCCGGTGCCTACGTGGGCGACAAGTTCTCTCCTCTGTCTGACACCACCAACCTGGCCGCCGCTGTGTCCAAGACCGGCCTGTTTGACCACGTGACCGCCATGGTGTCCACAACCGCTCCCACCTTTGTGATCGCCCTCATTTTGTATACCATTCTGGGTATGGTCACCGGCAGCGGCAATTATGATCCCACCGTAGCCACCGAGCTGCAGGCCGCTCTGAAAGAGGGCTTCAACCTGAATCCTCTGGTTCTGCTGCCTGTCCTGGTGGTTATTGCTGCTTGTATCATCAAGCTGCCCGGTCTTGTTGGTATCGCCCTCTCGGTGGCTTCCGGCGTTCTGTTCGCCGTTATCTTCCAGGGCGTCGGCAGCCTGGCTGAGCTGTTCAGCATCCTGCACTACGGCTACTCCTTTGAGACCACCAACGAGCTGGCCAACGAGCTGCTCAACCGCGGCGGCATGGACCACACCATGTGGACCATCAACCTGATCCTTCTGGCCGTGGCTTACGGCGGCGCGCTGGAGCGCTGCGGCTGCGTGGAGGCTCTGTTCGGCAAGCTGAAGCACCACCTGCACTCTGTGGGTTCTCTGATCCTGGCTACTCTGCTGACCTCCCTGTTCTGCGACGCCACCATGTGCGACCAGTTCCTGGGCATCGGCGTTCCCGCCCCTCTGTATGAGGACAAGTACGATGAGATGGGTCTGAGCCGCAACATGCTCTCCCGTACACTGGAGGACTGCGGCACCTTGTGGGCTGTTATGTTCCCCTGGACCGGCTGCGGCGCCTATCAGCAGGGCGTTCTGGGTATGAGTCCCTTCGTGTACTTCCCCTTCGCGTTCGTAAACCTGCTCAACCCCATCTACGCTGCTATCACCGCCTACATGGGCCGCAATATCTTCTGGGCTGACGGTGCCTATACCAACATTTTCGGTAAGACCACCATGCACAAGCCCGCTGCAGCCCCTGAAGATGCGCACGAGCGTGCCCTGAAGAACCTGGAAGCCCTGCGTGCGGCCGGGAAGGCTCCTATCCCCGTAGGTAAGAACGCTTCCAAGGTGTAAGGAGAAAGGAATTTATTATGCGCACGGAACAACTTCCCTGGGATTCGGTCCCTGGTCCCCATTATGCTGCCCGTGAACTGAAGCCCCGCAAAAAGTGGGTGACAGTAGGAGGGTGGATTCTGGTTGCAGTATTGTTGCTTGGCGGTCTTGCTACCAGGTATCGCGTACTGCTGGTGTTCAGTGCGCTGTACGCCTTGGCTTTGCTGACAAAAAAAGATGTAGTGGTCACTTCCCGTGGTCTGGAAATTAATTATCAGATGAGGATCACCACTCAGTACGATTTCTGGAGCTGGGATAAGATCGTCTCTGTGACCAGAGAGGACAAAAACAATCCGGAGGTCGTTGCCCTTTACTTCGGAATGGACAACAAAGCCAAACGACTGTATTTTACCCGTCCTGTTGCAGAGCAGGTTCTGAAACTGGCAAAGGAAGTAAAACCCGGCATCACCATTCAGGAAGCGTAAGATAAATTTTCGCCTGACAGTATCTGAGACGCGGCAAGTATATTTCAAACTTCTGGGACTCTGTTTCCTCCTTAAGCTCTGGTTCAGAGAAGGCGTGTCCTCTGGACCGGAGCTTACAATAAATTTGTACGCGGCTCACGGGTTATGGTCGATATCACGGATCAAGGAAGGAGACATTATCATCATGTACAACCCAAAGGAAATTAAGCACATTGTGCTGGATGGGCATAGTCTCACCCTGGAAAGCTTTGTTGCTGTGGCCCGTTATGGCGCTACGGTTGAACTGGCAGATTCCGCTTTGAAGGCTATGGAAGAGTCCCGCGCTCTGGCAGAGAAGATTGCGGATGAAGGACGGGTAGCCTATGGTATTACCACAGGTTTTGGCGATTTTCAGCGTGTGGCCGTCAGCAATGAAATGAGCAACCAGTTGTCTACCAACCTGATCCTCAGCCATTGTACCGCCACGGGAGAGCCTTTTGCAGAGGATGTGGTCCGTGGTATGCTTCTGCTGCGTGCAAACGCACTGTGTGTTGGCGTATCCGGCGTTCGCCCCATTCTGGTTCAGATGATGATCGAGATGCTGAACAAGGGCGTGCATCCTGTCGTACCGCAGAAGGGTTCTTTGGGTTCTTCCGGCGACCTTGCGCCTTTGGCTCATATGTCTCTGCCTTTGCTGGGCAAGGGCATGGCCGTGTATCAGGGAGAGAAGATGACCGGTGCAGAGGCGATGGCCAAAGCCGGCATCAAGACCCTGGATACTTTGGTGAGCAAGGAAGGCCTGGGCCTGACCAACGGTACATGTGCGATGACCTCTGTGGGTTCCCTGGCGCTGTATGATACGATCTGCGCCGCTCAGCTGGGCGATGTGATCAGCTCTATGGCCTTTGAGGGACTCACTGGCCTGCGCAATGCCTTTGATCCTCGTATCCACGCGGTACGCGGTCAGAAGGGGCAGATGCTGGTGGCCAAGAATATGAAGATGCTGCTGGAAGGCTCCGAGATTCTGGATAATTGCCAGAACGACCGGGTTCAGGATGCCTATGCCCTGCGCTGTATCCCTCAGCTGCACGGTGCTGTCCGTGACGCATTGGACTATGTCCTGGACAAGGTGGAAATCGAGCTCAACGCAGTCACCGATAACCCCCTGATGTTCCTGGAGGACGAGGCGGTTATCTCCGGCGGTAACTTCCATGGCGAGCCCATGGCCATCCCCTTTGATACCCTGGGTATTGCATGCTCCGAAATCGCCGACGCTTCCGAGCGCCGCACCGAGCGTATGGTCAACGCCGCTTTGTCCAACGGCCTGACTCCCTTCCTTACCACAGAGGGCGGCGTCAACTCCGGCTATATGATCGTCCAGTACGCTGCGGCCTCCATGGTGTCCGAGAATAAGGTGTATGCGCATCCGGCTTCCGTGGACTCCATTCCCTCTTCTGCCAACCAAGAGGACGTTGTGTCCATGGGTACCACAGCTGCCCGTAAGGCCGGTATGATCGTTCAGAATACCTTGTCTGTTTTGGCTATGGAGCTGCTCACCGCCTGCCAGGCGATTGACATTCGCCGTCGGCTGAATACCCATGGACAGGGTATTACACCGCTGCATGAGGCGCTGTACCAGCATGTGCGTGAGAAGGTTGCCTTCTTTGAGATTGACCGTGAGATCTGGCCTGACATTGCTGAGGTAGAGAAGATGGTGCGCAGCGGAGAGCTGCTGGAGATTGTAAAAGAGTACATGCCGGAATTCCAGTAAGACGATTCGGCAAGTTTCAATGAAAACAGAACGGGGAAAGGAGACTGAGTCTCCTTTCCCCGAATTTTTTTGGTGGGCTATTTTGAAATCTGAGCAATAAAAAAGGTGCCGTCCCAATGGACAGCACCTTGGAAAAGCAAAGGGTAAAATCAGCGCTTGGGGAACTGAGTCCGCGCGTCTCGGGCAGCATGCCTGGGGCATGCTGCCAGCGCAGTTGAGCCGGAGGCCCCGACGGGCGGCCGGTCGTAGTGCAATAAAAAAGGTGCCGTCCGGATGGACAGCACCTTGGAAAAGCAAGGGATAAAATCAGCGCTTGGGGAACTGAGTCCGCGCGTCTCGGGCAGCATGCCGGGGGCATGCTGCCAGCGCGGTTGGGCCGGAGGCCCCGGCGGGCGGCCGGCCGTAGTGCAATAAAAAAGGTGCCGTCCGAATGGACAGCACCTTGAAAAAGCAAAGGGTAAAATCAGCGCTTGCTGAACTGAGGAGCACGACGGGCGGCCTTGAGACCGTACTTCTTACGCTCCTTCATACGAGGATCGCGGGTGAGCAGACCGGCAGCCTTCAGGGCGGGACGGTACTCCTCGTTGGCCAGCAGCAGGGCGCGGGCCACACCGTGACGGATGGCGCCGGCCTGGCCGGTCACGCCGCCGCCGGTGACGGTAGCAACGATATCCATCTTGCCCAGGGTGTCGGTGGTAGCCAGGGGCTGACGGACCAGCAGCTTCAGGGTCTCCAGACCAAAGTACTCGTCGATGTCACGGCCATTGATGGTGATGGAGCCGGTGCCGTTGGGGAACAGGTGAACACGGGCCACGGAGGACTTCCGACGGCCGGTGCCATAGAAATAGGGCTTCTTGCTCTGATACATGATCGTCTACCTCCTGATTACTGAGCGTCCCAGAGCTCGGGCTTCTGGGCAGCGTGCTCATGCTCGCCGCCGCGATAGATCTTCAGGCGGGTCAGGGCACTGTTGGACAGGGAGTTCTTGGGCAGCATACCCTTCACAGCCAGCTTCATGGCCAGCTCGGGGCGCTCGCTCATCAGGGTGCGGTACTTGACTTCCTTCAGACCGCCCACCCAGCCGGAGTGACGGCGATAGTACTTCTGATCCAGCTTCTTGCCGGTCAGCACGGCCTTGTCAGCGTTGATGACGATGACGAAGTCGCCGCAGTCGGCGTTGGGAGTGAACTCAGGCTTGTGCTTGCCCCGCAGCAGGGTGGCGGCGGCGGCAGCGGTCTTGCCCAGGGGCTTGTTCGCGGCGTCCAGGATATACCACTTACGCTCGATGTTCCCCTTGTTGGCCATAAAAGTGGACATAGGTGAAACCTCCATTTTCGTGTGCTTATGTTGAACCACGGTGTTTGGAATAAAATCTTGGGCTCCACTGTACAAGCGGAGCGTTTTGTATTATAGTATTTGGGCGGTCAAGTGTCAACGACTTTTTTGACCATTTTTTACTGAGTTTCAAAAATCTCTTGTATTCTCGCGAAATCTCTTGATATCTCTTGATATCTCACGTTCAATTTTTAAATTGTTTTGCGGGAAATGTTGTGAAACGGGGCTGTTTTGCCCGGAAGGAGACAGAAATGAACCGTATTCTATCCCTGGTCCGACGCTGTGTGGAGGACTATGAGATGATCGCCCCCAATGACCGGGTGGCGGTGGGTGTTTCCGGGGGAAAGGACTCCCTGATGCTGCTTACCGCCCTGGCCAAGCTGCGGGAATTTTACCCCATTCCCTTCGAGGTGGAGGCCATCACCTTAGATATGGGCCACGCCGATGGCCGTCCGGGTATGGACTTTACCCCTGTGGCCCGCTACTGCGAGGAGCTGGGCGTCCCCTATACCCTGATTACCAGCGAGATCCACCATATTATCTTTGATGTGCGCAAGGAGAAGAACCCCTGTTCCATGTGCGCCAAAATGCGCCGTGGCGCCCTGCACAACGCCATGAAGGAACGGGGGATCACCAAGATCGCCCTGGGACACCACTATGACGACGCGGTGGAGACCCTCTTTATGTCCCTTATCTTTGAAGGACGCCTGTCCTGTTTCCAGCCGGTGACCTGGCTGGACCGCATGGGTATCACCCAGATCCGCCCCATGCTCTACTGCGGGGAGCAGATGGTGCGCCACACCGCTCAGCGGCTGGCCCTGCCTGTGGTGGAAAATCCCTGTCCCGCCAACGGAAACACCAAGCGCCAGGAAATCAAGGAACTGATCTACGAGCTCAACGGCCGCTATCCCGGTTTGAAATCCCGGGCCTTTGGGGCCATGCAGCGCCTGCCCCTGCCCGCCTGGGGGCCCGTGGAGCACCGCAGACGGCCTCTGCCCGAGGAACCGGAGGATTTTCAGTAAAAATGACTGAAGAAAATTCCCGTTTTTGCTGGAATCCATGAAAATAGGGTGCTATAATGTGACGGAACGTGGAGCAATACTTTGATACAGCGCGGGAATCCTCCCGCCTGAGAGGAGTCGAATTGATATGAGCGAAGAGACCGTTTACAGCGCCAATCCGGGCAAGCAGCTGATCCGTACCGTGGACGGAGTGGACTACCAGCGCATCCCCATCAAAACCCACCTGATCACCAAGGCGGACAAGATGGAGGACGTAGTGTGCCGCTATGCCAAGGAGCAGATGCAGCCCGGCGACATCCTGTTTATTTCCGAGAAGGCGGTGGCCTGCACCCAGAGCCGCGCCATCCCCATGGAGGACATCAAGCCCCGCAAGCTGGCCGTCACCCTCAGCCGCTACGTCACCAAGACCCCTGCCGGTATCGGCCTGGGCATCCCTGAGACCATGGAGATGGCTCTCCAGGAGTGCGGTACCCCCCGCATCCTGTTTGCCGCTTTCTGCAGTGTGATCGGTAAGATTTTGGGCAAGAAGGGCTGGTTCTACATCGTAGCAGGTCCCAAGGCCCGGGGTATTGACGGTCCTACCGAGGGCACCATTCCTCCCTATGACCACTATGTGGTCCTCACCCCTGACGATCCCATGGGCACCTCCAAGAAGCTGGCTGCCGCTCTGGGCCACCCGGTGGCCATTGTGGACATCAACGACCTGGGCGCCAACATCCTGGGCTTCTCCGAGAAGGAACCCTCCATGGACCAGATCGCCAAGATCCTGGGGGACAACCCCCTGGGCCAGTCCAGCGAGTCCACCCCCATGGGTATCATTCGCAAAGCCTGATCAAGATATTTCTTTTTCCCTGCCGCACCAGCGGCGGGGAATTTTTTTGCCTTCCGGGGGAATTTTAGTTCTAAAACGGCCATAATGGGCGTAGATTCAGGGGATGGAAAAGGGGTTGCAGGCGACTTTTTCCCTTTACTGTGTTAAAAATACACAAACACATTTGTCCATCAGACACGGAAATTTGGCGGATGCGAAGAAAACTTCCAAAAGGAGGAAGAAAATAATTTTCAGACATTCAATAAAAGCATACAAAACATGAAAAAGCAGAATATTAAAACCGGAAAAGCGGAGCAAAACTCTGAAATTTATGAAAATGCAAGATAAAATGAGTAAACTTGCAAAACGAAAAAACGGGTGCTATAATCTGGAACCACAAACAACCAAGCGCCGACGGGCCGGAAGGTGGGTTGGACGGCGTCGGTTTTCATTAAGGGAGGAATCACTATGGCGATCAAGAATGCATATCTGAACCGTGTATACCAGGACCTGGCTGGACGTTACGCCGATCAGAAGGAATTTCTGCAGGCAGTGCAGGAGGTCTTGACCTCGCTGGAGCCGGTGTTTGAGCGCCGCCCCGAGCTGGAGGAGATGGGCATTATTGAGCGCCTGGTGGAGCCGGAGCGCAGCCTGCTGTTCCGGGTGTCCTGGGTGGATGACCGGGGCAAGATCCAGGTCAACCGTGGCTACCGGGTGCAGTTCTCCACCTCCATCGGCCCCTCCAAGGGCGGCCTGCGCTTCCACCCCAGCGTGAACCTGTCGGTCATCAAGTTCCTGGGCTTTGAGCAGATCTTCAAAAACTCCCTCACCGGCCTGCCCATGGGCGGCGGCAAGGGCGGCTCCGACTTTGATCCCAAGGGCAAGAGCAACAACGAGATCATGCGTTTCTGCCAGTCCTTCATGATCGAGCTGCAGCGCCACATCGGCCCCGATACCGACGTACCCGCCGGCGACATGGGCGTGGGCAGCCGGGAGATCGGCTATATGTTCGGCCAGTACAAGCGCATCCGCAACGAGTTCAGCGGCGTACTCACCGGCAAGGACCCCAGCTCCGGCGGCTCCCTGGCCCGCCCCGAGGCCACCGGCTTCGGTCTGTGCTACTTCACCCAGGAGATGCTCCACGAGCGCAATACCTCCTTCCAGGGCAAGCGGGTGGTGATCTCCGGCTCCGGCAACGTGGCCACCTACGCCAACCAAAAGGCCACCCAGCTGGGGGCCAAGGTGGTGGCCATGAGCGACTCCAACGGCTATATTGTGGATGAGAACGGCATCGACTACCGCACCATCCAGCTCATCAAGGAGGTCAAGCGGGACCGCATCAAGACCTATGTGGACTATGTGCCCACCGCCAAGTATGTGGAAGACCCCAGAGGCATCTGGACCGTCCCCTGTGACATCGCCCTTCCCTGCGCCACCCAGAACGAGCTGCCCATCGAGGGCGCCCGGGCGCTGAAGGAGAACGGCTGTATCGCCGTGGCCGAGGGCGCCAACATGCCCACCACTCTGGAGGCCACCAAGTATCTCCAGGACAACGGTATCCTCTTTGGTCCCGCCAAGGCGGCCAACGCCGGCGGCGTGGCGGTCTCCGGTCTGGAGATGAGCCAGAACTCCATGCGTATGCCCTGGAGCTTTGAGGAAGTGGATGAGCACCTGAAGAAGATCATGGTGAACATCTATCACAACATCGACCAGGCCGCCAAGGACTACGGTGCGCCGGGCAACCTGGTGATGGGCGCCAACATCGCCGGCTTTGAAAAGGTGTGCCAGGCGATGATCTGGCAGGGCGTGTCCTTCTGATTGGAATAGAAAAGGAACCCCCGTGCTGTAAGCACGGGGGTTCCTTTTGTACGGAGATGATTTATTCCGCGCTCTGCTTGGACTGGTCAAACAGGGCCAGCACAGAGGCGTCGGGCTTGGGGGTGAGCAGGGAGACCACCACAATGGCGATCAACGCGCTGAGGAAGGCAGGCAGCAGCTCGTAGATCGCCAGAGCGCCGCCCATCGGGGCGATGAGGAACTTCCACACAAAGACCATTACGCCGCCCACCACAAGACCGGCCAAAATGCCCTGGCGGTTGCTCCGCTTCCAGAACAGAGCGCACAAAATGGCGGGACCGAAGGTGGCGCCGAAACCGGCCCAGGCGAAGGAGACGATGGCAAAAACGCTGCTGTTGGGGTCAGAGGCCAGGAAGACCGCAATAATGGCGATGCAGATAACGGTGCCCCGGGCCACCAGCATGATCTGCTTGGGGGTGAGCTTCATGCCGAAGACGTCCTGGAGCAGGTTCTCCGAGAACGCGGAGGAGGCTGCCAGCAGCTGGGAGTCGGCGGTGGACATGGTAGCGGCCAGGATACCGGCCAGAATGAGACCGGCGACAATGGCGGCCAGCCAGCCGTAGGTAGAGAGCAGGTTGGCAATCTGGACGATGATAGTCTCAGAGGCGCTGCCCTCCAGGGTGGGGATGTGGCCGGCCTTGGAGACGCTGTTGCCGATCATGCCGATGCATACGGCTACCGTCATGGAGATGACCACCCACACCGCGGCAATGCGGCGGGACAGGGTCAGCTCCTTTTCATCCCGGATGGCCATAAAGCGCACCAGAATGTGGGGCATGCCGAAGTAGCCCAGGCCCCAGGCCAGCATGGAGAAGATGTTGATGGCGGGGTAGGGTTTGGCGGAACCGGCAACCGGGTCGTAGGTCTGGAAGAAGCTGAGGTATCCGTCCATAGACTTGGCGTTCTCCACCACAGCGTCCACACCGCCCGCCTGGTTGATGCTGAACACAGTGATGACCACCAGAGCCACCGTCATAATGATGGACTGGATGAGGTCCATGGTGGCCACAGCGGAGAAGCCGCCCACCGAGGTGTAGCTGATGATGACCAGGGCGCCGATAATGACAGCCAGCATGTAGTTCCAGCCAAACAGGCTGTTAAACAGCTTGCCGATGGCGGCCAGGCCGGAGGCCACATAGGGGACGAAGAAGATGAGGATGATGAGGGAGGCGATGCACATAATGATGGGCCGCTTCTCCTGATAGCGTTTGGAGATGAAAGAGGGAATGGTGATGGCGTCCAGCTGTACGCTGTAACGGCGGATGCGTTTGGCCACCAGCAGGAAGTTGAGATAGGTGCCCAGAGCCAGACCGATGGCAGTCCAGCTGGCGTCAGCCACACCGCTGAGGTAGGCCACGCCGGGCAGGCCCATCAGCAGCCAGGAGGACATGTCGCTGGCCTCGGCGCTCATGGCGGTGACCAGAGGACCGATGCCGCGGCCGCCCAGATAAAACCCTTCGGCGCTTTTCTTGCTCCGGCGGCCGATCAGCACGCCGGTGCAGATGACAAAACAGAGGTAGAGGGTAATGGTCGCGGTGATAAACATCTGTGCGCTTGTCATGCAGAACTCTCCTTTTGTTTCACTTACCTGCCCTTCCGCACACACTTCGGAACGGCAATGGGGACATTATAGCATAAAAAAAGCCGGAGTAAAATGCAGAATGGTGTATAGAATAAATTCTATACACCATTCTTGTATATTCCGACAAAATCCTTGAAAATCAAGGAAAATATAAAATACGCTTTTAAGGAGTGTTGGTAGACGATGTGCGCCGAAAGCCGCCGAAGAACAGGGGCAGCATGGTCTGGCTGTACTGGGGCAGGGAGTAGCCGCCGCCGGACAGGCACCAGTCATAGATGAGCGCCCGTTCACAAAGGGCGTATACCCGCACCAGCTCGCTCACCGTCACGTCACTGCGCAGCTCTCCTCTCTGCTGGCCCTGGGCCATGATCTGCCGCAGCAATTTATAATAGGTGCGGTTGTGGTCCAGCAGGTGCTTTTCGCCCCGGGTCACCAGTTGGGAGGAGTAGAGCCGGGCCAGCAGGTCCAGAGAGATGGAGTTTTCGATCATGATGAATAGCTCCCGGTTTAAGTACATCAGCTGGTCAAAGCGGTCCTGCTGGGGGTCCAGGGTGGGGGAGAGCTCCTCGTACTTCCGGTCAAAGAGGTAGGACAGGGAGGAGAGCAGGGCATCCTTGCCCTCAAAGTAGTGGTAGAAGGAGCCGCGGGAGGTGCCCGACTCCTGGATGATCTCCTCCACCGTGGTGTCGTCGTAGCCCTGACGGTAGAAGAGACTCCAGGCCGCCTCAATGATGCGGCCCTTGGTATCCCGGTTGTTTTTCTTGGCCATGGGGAGCGCTCCCTTCCAATATGGAGTAAAATAGAGTGAAAATGTGGGGTGCAACCGTTGGTTGCGGCCCATTTCAAGGGGACTTGGTTGTCCAAAACAGGTCCTTCCTTTATAATAGGGGCAAAGAAAGGAGGGGAGGACCTTTGACTCTGGGAGAAAAAATCTGCACGCTGCGCACCGGGAAAGGGCTGTCCCAGGAGGATCTGGCGGCAAAGCTGGAGGTATCCCGGCAGAGCGTGAGCAAGTGGGAGACGGGCCAGTCGGTGCCCGACCTGGAGAAGATTATCAAATTGGCCGACCTGTTTGGGGTGAACGTGGATGAGCTGGTGCGGGAGGGGGAACGCCCCCAGCCCCCCAAACCGGAGACCAAAGTGGTCTATGTGAAGGAGAAGAGGGAGTGGACGGCGGCCCAAAAGGTAGGGATCTGTCTGCTGGCGGTGGGAGGAGCCCTCACCCTGCTTGGGCTGGCTTACGGCGGGGTGCTGTCTCTGGTAGGGGTGGCACTGTTGGTGCTGGGCCTGCCCTTGCTGCTGGCAAAGAAACACCCCTGGATCGCGTTGGGGTGGACATGTGTTGCGTTGAGCCTGTTGGTACTCAACCCCCATACCTCCGTCACCCCCTGGGGACTGATCGGCGGAGTGCGGATGTTCCTTGCCTGCTACCCGGAACACTGGTACTATGCCACCCAGCTGGGGGTATCCATCTCGGTGGTCCGGGGTCTGCTGACCCTGGTGCTGATGGTCTTTACCTGGCGGGCCTGGAGAAAGAAAAAACAAGAAAAAGAGCTGCCTTGAGCGGCTCTTTTTCATTATCCCCAATTTTTCTGCCTCCGTCAACCGGATTCTGACCGGCCCGACGGTTTACATCTCTTTACCCTTGTGATAGAATGATTTCCATCTTTGAAAGGGGGCGGGACTGTGGCCTATCACTTTTTTCCCATGATCGCCCGCATGCGGTACATTAACCGCTGGGGACTCATGCGCAACACCGATCCCGAGAATATCCAGGAGCATTCCCACATGGTGGCCGTTCTGGCCCACGCTCTGGCCGTTATCCACAATGAAAAGTTCGGCGGCCAGGTGGACCCGGGTACGGTGGCGGTGGCTGCCCTCTACCACGATGCCAGCGAGATCCTCACCGGCGATATGCCTACCCCCATCAAGTACGACAACCCGGATATCCAGTCGGCCTATAAGGCGGTGGAGGCGGTGGCGGAGCAGAAGCTGCTGAGCATGCTGCCTCCCGACCTGAGGGGAGCCTACGACGAGGTGCTTACCATCCCTGACCCGGAGGTGCGCGCCCTGGTCAAGGCGGCGGACAAGCTTTCAGCCTATCTCAAGTGTGTTGAGGAGCTGAAGGCAGGCAACAACGAGTTTAAGAAGGCAAAGGAACAGACCTTGGCCGCTCTGGAGGAAAATACCCTGCCAGCCCTGCAATACTTTATGGAGGAGTTTCTTCCCGGCTTTGAACTCACCCTGGATGAGCTGCAAGACAGCGTAAATCGTTGATCCATAATATTTATATATAAGGAAAGGATTCGAGACTATGAAAGCCATTGTTACTGTCATCGGCAAGGACCAGGTGGGCATCACTGCCGCCGTGTGTTCTCTGCTGGCCCAGCACAACATTAACATCCTGGACATCAGCCAGACCATTCTGCAGGACTACTTCACCATGGTTATGTTGGTGGATACTTCTGCCTGTCAGTTGTCCATCGGCGAGCTCTCCGACCTGCTGGACCAGGCAGGCAAGGAGCGGGCTCTGTCCATCCGTATTCAGAGAGAAGATATTTTTAATGCTATGCATAGAATTTAAGCGCGGAGGATAGGCACACAGGGGAGACAGACTCCAGAGCGGATGGGCAGAGCCCAGGAACCGCTGTAAGCGGAGCCGGGTCTGCCCGAAGTCGGCGGAGTTGTCGACCCGGCCGTGTGCTCAATCCGCAGCGTGATAACACGAAGCGCATAGGCGTGCGGAGCAGCGCGGATGGACCGAAGCGAGGGCGAGAAACCAAGCCGCCGGAGACGACTGTTTCGAGCCTGAGATGGAGGGAAGCCGCGCGTCGCGCAGCCGCCGCAGCGTGATATCAGACATATTCCACCTTTTAGGAGGACAACCATGCTCAATCAAAATGAAATTATGCAGACGATCCAGATGATCGATCAGCAGCATCTGGATGTGCGCACCATCACCATGGGAATTTCCCTGCTCTCCTGCGCCCGCAGCGACCCCAAGGCCGCCTGCGACGCTATCTACGATAAGATCACCCGTTATGCCGAGAATCTGGTGGCCACCGGCGAGGCCATCGAGAAGGAGTTCGGCATCCCCATCGTCAATAAGCGCATCTCCGTCACTCCCATCGCCCTGGTAGCTGCCGCGGCGGATACCGACAACTACGCCCCCTTCGCTGTGGCTCTGGACAAAGCTGCCAAGACCACCGGCGTCAACTTCATCGGCGGCTTCTCTGCTCTGGTGCAGAAGGGCATGACCCAGGCCGACCGCAACCTCATCGCCTCCATCCCCGAGGCCCTGTCTACCACCGATCTGGTGTGCTCCAGCGTCAACGTGGGCTCCACCAAGGCGGGCATCGACATGGACGCGGTGGCCCTCATGGGCCGCACCATCAAGGACCTGGCCCAGCGCACTGCCGACCAGGGCGGCTTCGGCTGCGCCAAGCTGGTGGTGTTCTGCAACGCCGTGGAGGACAACCCCTTCATGGCCGGCGCCTTCCACGGCGTGGGTGAGCCGGAGCGGGTCATCAACGTGGGCGTCTCCGGACCCGGCGTGGTGTATCACGCCCTCCAGAGCGTGAAGGGACAGCCCTTCGACGTGGTGGCTGAGACCATCAAGAAGACCGCCTTCCGCATCACCCGCATGGGGCAGCTGGTGGCCCAGGAGGCCTCCCGCCGCCTGGATACCCCCTTCGGCATTGTGGACCTCAGCTTGGCTCCCACCCCCGCCATCGGCGACAGTGTGGCCCGCATCCTGGAAGAGATGGGCCTGGAGGTCTGCGGCACCCACGGTACCACCGCGGCTCTGGCCCTCTTGAACGACGCGGTGAAGAAGGGCGGCGTCATGGCCTCCTCCCACGTGGGTGGCCTGAGCGGTGCTTTCATCCCGGTCAGTGAGGACGAGGGCATGATCGCCGCCGCCTCTTCCGGCGCTCTGACTCTGGACAAGCTGGAAGCCATGACCTGCGTGTGCTCTGTGGGTCTGGATATGATCGCTGTCCCCGGCGACACCCCCGCCGAGACCATCTCCGCCATCATTGCCGACGAGGCAGCCATCGGTATGGTCAACTCCAAGACCACTGCCGTGCGCCTCATCCCTGCCCCCGGCAAGAAGGTGGGCGACATGGTGGAGTTTGGCGGTCTGCTGGGTTCCGCCCCTGTACAGCCCGTCCACCCCTTCTCCGCCAAGGCCTTTGTGGACCGCGGCGGCCGCATCCCTGCTCCCATGCAGAGCCTCAAGAATTAACCAGCTTTCTTGAAAGAAAGCTGAGCAAAGAACTTCCTGCAAAACTGCGTTTTGCTTCGTTGGTTCTGCTCAGCACGCCTGGGAAAAGCAGATACAAAAGACAAACAGCCGCCTGGGAGCGCACAGTGCTCCCAGGCGGCATTCTCTTTTCTTACCAGAATTTTTTCTTCTTCATGATCCACAGGCTGATGAGCACCACCAGTACGCTCACGATGATGACTGCCGGATAACCGTATTTCCACCCCAGCTCCGGCATGCCCACAAAGTTCATCCCGTACCAACCGGCCACCAGGGATAGCGGCAGAAAAATGGTGGTCACAATGGTGAGGATCTTCATGATCCGGTTTTGCCGGATGTCGATTTCCGCCTGAAACAGTTCACGGACCTGGAGGCAATACTCCCGCAGCAGCTGGGCCTCTTCCCGCAGCCGTCCGGTGCGCTGCTCCAGCAGCCGCAGCAGTCGGGCCTCACCCAAGGGGAACAACCCGTCTGGATCCTCTTCCAGGGCACGGAACATGTTGTTGAGCTGCCCGTAGTACCGCATCCAGCCCAGTACCTCTTTGCGCAGGTCGTTCATGGGGTGGTTGAAGTGCTCCAGGCTGCCCTCCATCACCCCTTCCTCCAGCTCCACCAGCCGGTCCTCCAGGCTCTCCAGGTGGCGGGAGTCCTTAGCCATTAAAAGCGTGAAAAATTCGCAAAAAAAGCGTCCGGCACTGCTCTGTACGTTCCGCTTCTCCCGCACCAGCCGCTGTACCAGGGTGTGGGCCGCCCCACTGTCATCGCACAGTACCACCTGGGTTCCCGTGAGCAAATAGCCGAAGGCGATGGGATTTCCGGTGCGGGTGTGCCGGGGCGTAGTTACCGTTCCGCACAGACAGCCCCGCCGCCACTCACCCTTGCAGCCTCGGGCGTCCCGCGCCAGCGGGGTGTGATGCAGAGTACCCTCCAGTCCCGGCAGAGAGGTACATTTGTCCAGCTCCTCTGAGGTGAGCAGTACCAGAGTACCTTCACCGGTTTCGGGCATCTGTTCCAGTGCAGCCAGCGTCTGACCAATACGATAGATCTTCATAGCAGCCTCCCGCCAATGGGTTTTCTTCATTGTAATCCCGGGGAAGAAATCCCGCAAGTGGGACTTGTCTGGCCGGGTTTTTCTGTGCTATGATGAGACAAAATGTGGATAAAGGAGTGTGTTCCATGTATATTGACCCTGTCTGCCACACGGGCCGTCCCTCCGACCAGCGCATCCCCCAGGAGGAGGCCGTCTACGATAAACTGGAGGAACTGGGGATTGAATTTGCCCGGGTAGATCACGACCACGCCGACACCATGGAGGACTGCCTGAAAATCGAGTCCATCCTGGGAGCCAAGATCTGCAAAAATCTGTTCCTCTGTAACCGCCAGCAGACCGAGTTCTACCTGCTGATGATGCCGGGGGACAAGCCCTTCAAGACCAAGTTTCTCTCCGCTCAGCTGGGCTGTTCCCGCCTCTCCTTTGCCGACGAGAACCACATGCGGGACTACCTGTCCACCATCCCCGGCTCCGTCTCCGCCCTGGAGCTGCTGTTTGACAAGGAGAACAAGGTCCGCCTGGTCATCGACCGGGACCTGATGGCTGACGAGTATATCTCCGGCCATCCCGGTATCTCTACATCCACCATCCGCCTCAAGCGGGAGGATCTGCTCCGCTACGTCCAGGCGGTAAAGCATGAGCCTACCTACATCGACCTGCCCGATCCCCGCACTATGGAGAAGTAAGAAAATTGGCACTCTATTGGCACTCTAAGAGGGAAAGTGTAAAAAAATTATGAACTCCCTTGCAATTTGATCGGGACTGCGCTATCATATTGTTAGCACTCATAGAAAATGAGTGCTAACAATTTTTTTGTTTACAACTACTTTCATATATGGAGGCGTCAATTATCATGGCAAAGAAACAGTTTAAGGCAGAATCCAAGCGCCTGCTGGACCTGATGGTCAACTCCATCTACACCCACAAGGAGATCTTCCTGCGGGAGCTCATTTCCAACGCCAGCGATGCGGAAGATAAGCTGGCCTACAAGGCTCTCACCGATGACCAGGTGCCTGTGGACCGCAGCGAGCTGAAAATCACCATTGTCCCCGATAAGGACAAGCGTACCCTCACCGTCTCTGATAACGGCGTGGGCATGAGCAAGGAGGACCTGGAGAGCAATCTGGGTACCATCGCCAAGAGCGGCTCCTTCCAGTTCAAGCAGGACCTGGCCAAGGAGGACAAGCCCGAGGACATCGACGTCATCGGCCAGTTCGGCGTGGGCTTCTACTCCGCCTTTATGGTGGCCGACCACGTCACCGTCATCTCCAAGGCCTACGGCAGTGACCAGGCTTATATGTGGCAGTCCGACGGGGCCGACGGTTATACCGTCACCGAGTGTGAGAAGGACACCGTAGGTACCGATGTCATCATGCACATCAAGGCGAATGTGGAAGATGAGAACTACGATCAGTATCTTGAAACCTATAAATTACAGGAGCTGATCAAAAAGTACTCCGATTACATCCGCTACCCCATCGTCATGGAGGTGGAGGACTACCGCCAGAAGGAGAAGCCCGCCGACGCCGGCGAGGACTATAAGCCCGAGTGGGAGACCGTGAAGGAGTGGGAGACCATCAACTCCATGGTGCCTCTGTGGCAGCGTCCCAAGGCTCAGGTCAAGCCCGAGGAGTACAACAACTTCTACAAAGAGAAGTTCATGGACTGGCAGGACCCCCTGGCCGTTATCCACACCAGCGCCGAGGGCGCGGTGACCTATAAGGCCCTGCTCTATATCCCCGAGAAGGCCCCCTATGACTTCTACACCCGGGAGTACCAGAAGGGTCTGCAGCTCTACTCCTCCGGCGTGCTCATCATGGACAAGTGCGCCGACCTGCTGCCCGACTACTTCCGCTTTGTCAAGGGTGTGGTGGACTCCGCTGACTTCTCCCTGAACATCAGCCGTGAGGTCCTCCAGCACACCCGTCAGCTCAGCGTCATTGCTAAGGCCCTGGAGAAGAAGATCAAGGCCGAGCTGCTGAAGATGCAGAAGGAGGAGCCCGAGAAGTACGAGAAGTTCTGGGCCGCCTTCGGCAACCAGATCAAGTACGGCGTGGTGGCCGAGTACGGCGCCCACAAGGAGATGCTCCAGGATCTGCTGCTGTTCTGGTCCTCCAAGGAGGGCAAGAACACCACCCTGGCCGCCTATAAGGACCGGATGCCGGAGGATCAGCCCTATTACTACTACGCCTGCGGCGAGAGCGTGGACAAGATCGCCAAGCTGCCTCAGGTGGAGCGCATCCTGGACAAGGGCTATGAGATCCTCTACTGCACCGAGGACGTGGACGACTTTGTCATGCAGGCTCTGGGCGAGATCGACGGCAAGAAGTTCAAGTCCGCCACCGCCGAGGACGCTCTGCCTCAGACCGAGGAGGAGAAGAAGGAGTCCGAGGAGAAGGCCGAAGCTGGCAAGCCTGTGCTGGAGGCCGTGAAGGAAGTGCTGGGCGACAAGGTCAAGGAGGTGCGGATCTCCAAGATCCTCAAGACCGGCGCGGTGTGCCTGTCCGCTGACGGCCCTGTCTCTCTGGAGATGGAGCGCTACATGCGCAAGCTGGAGGGCGGCGAGCACATGAAGGCCGAGCGGGTGCTGGAGCTCAACGCCGACTCCGCTCCCTACGCCGCTTTGAAGAAGGCGGTGGACGAGGGCGATAAGGAGACGGTGGAGAAGTACTCCAAGCTGCTCTACGGTCAGGCTCTGCTGCTGGCGGAGCTGCCCCTGGAAGACCCTGCAGAATACGCCCAGCTGGTTTGCAGCCTGATGGTGTAAGAAACGGACGAAAACGCGGTGTGCTGGTATGCACACCGCGTTTTCTGATAGAAAATCGGCAGAAATCCTGGAAAATCCGTTGGATATGCTGTTTGCAATCCTGGGAAAACTATGATATAGTACATTACTAACCAGCGCAAAAAATTTATTGAGAAAGTGGAGTTGATGTGTCCAACATGGACAGTACCAGTATAGGCATGATTGCCGCCCTGATTTTTCTTGTGATGATGTCCGCCTATTTTTCCGCCACCGAGACGGCCTTTACCTCTCTCAACCGCATCCGCCTGAAAAACCGGGCGGACAACGGGGACCGGAGAGCCCAGCGTACCCTGGACCTGGCGGAGGACTATGACAAGCTTCTGTCTACCATCCTGATCGGCAACAACATCGTCAACAACGTGGCCACCACCATCGGCGCGGTGCTTTTTATCAAGCTCATCGACGATGTGCGGGGTCCCACGGTGTCCGCTACGGTGCTCACCATTGTGATCCTGATTTTCGGCGAGGTTTCCCCCAAGAGCCTGGCCAAGGAACACCCGGAGGCCTTTGCCATGTTTTCGGCCCCTCTCCTGCGGGTGCTCGTACTGATCCTCACTCCGCTTAACTTCCTGTTTGCCCAGTGGAAGCGCCTGCTGTCCCTGGTGTTCCGCAACAGCGGAGAGGACGGTATTACCGAAGAAGAACTGGTGGGGATGGTAGACCAGGCGGAGAACGAGGGCGGTCTGGATCAGCACGAGAGCGATCTCATCCGCAATGCCATCGAGTTTAACGACCTGGAGGTGTCCGAGATCCTCACTCCCCGGGTGGACTTGGTGGCGGTGGAGGACGACGCAACCATGGAGGAGGCGGCCTCCCTGTTTGTGGAGAGCGGCTACTCCCGTCTGCCTATTTATCACGACAGCATTGACAACATCATCGGCGTCATCCATGAGAAGGACTTCTATGCCGCCCGCTATCGCGGCGAGACGGACCTGACCAATCTGAAAGCGCCTGTCCTGTATACCACCGGAAACACCAAGATCTCCGAGCTGCTGCGCATCCTCCAGAAGAACAAGGCCCACATGGCCGTAGTGGTGGATGAGTACGGCGGCACCGAGGGTATCGCCACCCTGGAGGACATCGTGGAGGAGCTGGTGGGCGAGATCTGGGATGAGCATGACGAGGTCATCGAGACCTTCCAGAAGCAGCCCGACGGCAGCTATCTCATCGCCTGCTCCGCCGATCTGGACGATATGTACGACCTGTTCCAGGTAAAGGGCAGCTGCGACGCGGCCACCGTGTCCGGCTGGGTCATGGAGCAGGTAGGCCGGGTACCCGAGGTGGGCGACCACTTCCAGGCTGAGGGTCTGGACGTCACCGTCACTCAGGTGGAGCACCGCCGGGTGCTGGAGATTCAGGTCCGGGTCCTGGAGGAGCCGGAGGAAAAAGAGAGCAAGTCCAGAGACAAACGGGAAAAAGAGAATAAGTCCAAAGAGTCCCGAGAGAAATAAAAAATGTGCAGAGAGGGTGCCTCTCTGCACATTTTTTTATGGTCCGTCCGGGGTGAAGAGTACCCACTCGCCGTCAATCTCCACCGCGATACCCTCGTCGGTGCGGGCGTAGAGGGTTCCCTCCCGGTTGAAATTGGCCTCGCCGTCCTCGTCGGGCAGGCCGTCGGTGTAGGTGGTGGTGCCCAGAATGGCGCTCTCCTCCACCTCGCCGGAGATGGCCTGGCCGGTGGACCAGTAGAGCTGCCCGTCAACCCAGATGGCCGGGCAAACATCGCCGCCGGAGCCTTGGGAATTGTCAGTGATGCCGGAGTTGGAATTTTGCTGGGACTCACCGCTTGCGGCGCTGCCGCTGCCGCTATTTGCACTGCCCATGCCCAGGTTATTCATCCCCCAGTACAGTCCAAACACCACCGCCAAGCAGGCGGCCAGTCCAGCCAGGGGACGGCGCAGGGAGGGACGTTTTGCCGGGCGGTATTCCTCCGCCTCAGCGATCAGGTCCTCATCGATGTGCCCCACAGCCTGGAGCAGAAATTCCTCGTTCATACTGCGATCCCCTCCTGTTCCAGAGCGGCTTTCAGCCGCTGACGGGTGCGGAACAGCCGGGATTTGACCTGGCTCTCCCGCAGATGGAAGCTCTGGGCCAGAGCGGCAATGGACTCCAGATGCCAGTAGCGGCGGATGAACAGAGCCCGGTCCAGCTCCGGCTGGCTGCGGAGAAACTGGGAGATGACCCGGCCTGTCTCCTTCTCGTCAAGAGCCTGCTCCGGCCCGCCGGGAGCGGGAAGGCAGTCCCCCAGTTCGTGAAGGGCCAGTTCCACCTGACTGCCGCCCCGCTTGGCTGCCCGGTTGCGCCGCCAGCGGTCTAAGGACAGGTTGCGGGCCAGTTTCCCGAAAAAGGCGGAGAGAATACTGGGGCGCTGGGGAGGCATGGCGTTCCAGGCGTGGAGCCACGTGTCATTGACGCACTCCTCCGCGTCCTCCTCCACCGCCAGGATGCGCCGGGCGATGGAGCGGCAGTAGGCGCCATACTTCCGATCGCTTTCCCAGATGGCCTGCTCCCGCCGGTCCCAATATAACTGGATGATCTGCTGGTCTTCCATGGCGGTCTCCTTTCTTCCAATGGGTTCTCTATCCATATAGACGCAAAGGGAAGGGGATGGTTGCAAAATTCAGAAGGGCAGGGCGATAATGGCGGGGATAAACAGGGGGACCGACAAAGAGAGGATGACCCCCGAGGTGAAAGAATAGATGGCCATGCGCTGGTCGGTGGCGCTGACCACCACGGGCAGCACCGTATCCATGGCGGCGGCGCCGGGAAGGGCCACGGTTTCGATATATCCAAATCGCTGAGCTACCATGGGAGCAAGGACAATGGCGAACAGCTCATGCAGGACGTTGGAGAGAAAGGCGGTGGCCGATACGGTGAGGGAGTAGGGGGCCAGCAGGGTGGGGGCCAGGGAGTACCACCCAAAGCCGGCCGCGGCGGCCACACAATCCTTGGGACCAAGGGGGAGCAGCAGCCCTACCAAGGCGGTCACCGTAAAGGTGCCGATCATGACTGCCAGCGGGACCAGAACCACCCGCAGGCCGGCCTGTCGCACGCTGGACAGCATGCCCTCCTGACGTCCCAGGTCCAGTCCTACCAGGAACAGCAGCAGGTACAGACCGAGCTGGATGATCTGACCGCAGTGGACGGCCAGGGCATCGGGCAGGACAAAGTGGCCCAGAACCATGCCGAAAGCCACAGTAAAGACAATGAGCAGGGTGAGGGTGTGGTCCACCTTGACCTTTTCTCCATGTTTCTCCTGGGTCTGAGCGGAACCGGCCGGCTGCCCATGTTTGTCCAGCTTCAAAATATACTTGCGCAGGATATGTACAGCCAGCAGGCTGCCCGCCATGGCGGCGGCCGTGATGGGGAAGGCGTTGAGGCCGATGACGCCCAGAGAGGCCACGATCTCCTCGTTCGCGCCCAGCTCTGCACCTAAGGTAAAGATGAGCAGAAGCAGGGCGGCGGTCTGAAAGCGGCCCAGCCAGGGGAGCGTCCGGGAACGGAGTACAGGGCGGGACCCCAGAAAGGCGCCCACAGCCACCAGAGCCAAATAGGTAGCCAAGCTGACCAGGGTGCCGGTGATTTGCTGCATGAAGGGAAAACCTCCTTAATGTGAAAAATGGCCGGAGGGCGGGAACCGTCCTCCGGCCATGTGAAAAGCGATTTAGTTCAGCTCCAGGGACTTGGAATCCACCACAGCCTTGAGCTTGGCGGTGAAGTCGGCCATAGGCATGGCACCCAGATCCTCGCCGGTGCGCAGACGCACGGACACGGTGTTGTTCTCCATGTCGCGGTCGCCCACTACGATCATGTAGGGGATCTTTTCCATGGTGGCCTCGCGGATCTTCTTGCCGATCTTCTCGTTGCGGTAGTCCACATCCACCCGGTAGCCCAGGTCGGAGAGCTGGCGGGCCAGGTCGGCGCAGTAGTCGCAGGCGCGGTCGGTGACGGGCAGGAAGCGCACCTGCTCGGGGGCCATCCACACAGGCAGCGCGCCGGCGAACTCCTCGATGAGGTAGGCCAGGGTGCGCTCGTAGCAGCCCATGGAGGTGCGGTGGATGATATAGGGCAGCTTCTTCTCGCCGTTCTCGTCGATATAGTACATGCCGAACTTCTCAGCCAGGAGCATGTCGATCTGGATGGTGACCAGGGTGTCCTCCTTGCCGTAGACGTTCTTGTACTGGATGTCCAGCTTGGGACCGTAGAAGGCGGCCTCGTCGATGCCCACGGTGTAGTCCACGTCCAGGTCCTTCAGGATCTGAGCCATGACCCGCTGGGCCTCCTCCCACTGCTCGGCGGTACCCTCATACTTGTTGTTGGGGTTGGCGGGATCCCACTGGGAGAAACGGAAGGTGCACTTGTCCAGCAGGCCCAGGGTGCCCAGGCAGTACTTGGCCAGATCCAGGCAGCCCTTGAACTCCTCCTCCAGCTGGTCGGGGCGGAGGATCAGGTGGCCCTCAGAGATGGTGAACTGGCGCACACGGATCAGGCCGTGCATCTCGCCGGAGTCCTCATTGCGGAACAAGGTAGAGGTCTCGCCCAGACGCATGGGCAGCTCACGGTAGGAGCGCTGGCGGTTGAGATAGACCTGATACTGGAAGGGACAGGTCATGGGACGCAGGGCAAAGCACTCCTTGGTCTCATCGTGGGGATCGCCCAGGATGAACATGCCGTCCAGATAGTGATCCCAGTGGCCGGAGATCTTGTACAGGTCCCGCTTGGCCATCAGGGGGGTCTTGGTCAGCAGGTAGCCCCGCTTCTGCTCGGTGTCCTCGATCCAGCGCTGGAGCAGCTGGACCACACGGGCGCCCTTAGGCAGCAGCACGGGCAGGCCCTGACCGATCACGTCCACGGTGGTGAAGTACTCCAGCTCACGGCCCAGCTTGTTGTGGTCACGCTTCAGAGCCTCGGCCTGCTTGGCCAGGTACTCGTCCAGCTCGTCCTTCTTGGGGAAGGCCACGCCGTAGATGCGCTGGAGCATCTTGCGGTTGGAGTCGCCGCGCCAGTAGGCGCTGGTGGCGCTGGTGAGCTTGATGGCGTTGCCCTTGATGCGACCGGTGGAGTCCAGGTGGGGACCGGCGCACAGGTCGGTGAAGTCGCCCTGCTTGTAGAAGGAGATGTGGGCGTCCTCAGGCAGGTCCTGGATGAGCTCCACCTTGTAGGGCTCCTCCTTCTCCTCCATGAACTTGATGGCCTCCTCACGGGGCAGCTCAAAGCGCTCCAGCTTCAGCTTCTCCTTACAGATCTTGCGCATCTCAG
This sequence comes from Flintibacter porci, assembly GCF_041925195.1. NCBI lineage: Bacteria > Bacillati > Bacillota > Clostridia > Eubacteriales > Flintibacter > Flintibacter porci. Next base: position 47,712 of record NZ_JBHEVB010000001.1, on the reverse strand, counting down.
CCTCCAGGGCGGCCAGATCCTCGGGGGTGAAGGGGCGGGGGGTGTCAAAGTCATAGTAGAACCCGTTCTCAATGCTGGGGCCGATGGCCAGCTTCACCTCGGGGTGCAGGCGCTTCATGGCCTGAGCCAGCACGTGGGAGCAGGTGTGCCAATAGGTCTTGCGGTACTCGGGATTTTCAAAGGTAAATTCGTTCTTGACTTCTTCAGACATGGTGTGTTCCTCCTTACAAATTTGATTGGTTTTCGGGGGCGGAGGACATAAAAAACGCCTCACCCCTGCGTTGTGTCAGGGGTGAAGCGAAAAAAGCTCCACGGTTCCACCCTGCTTGTTAGAAGCGCGGAGTCCCTGGGAGCAGGACAACAGCGACACACGCAGACCGAAAAACAGGACGGGCGCAGCCCGCGGCATGTTCGGCGAAGTGTGGAGCAGTTGGCTGTTGCGGAAGGGACGCAGCGTGACATCTAACCGCTTGTGACCTCTGTAACGGGAGGACCCGTCCCGGTTGTTTCCCGGGCGGCTCAGGAGTGGTTGCGGCCGCCGGCCTGCGCAGAACACTTTCAGCAAGCTGTGTTCCTCTCTGGGCGGGGCAAGGGCGGCTTGGTCTCCGTCTGTGCCAATTTTACGCAGAAAATATATCACCAATATCAGGTGCTGTCAAGAGGAAAGTAACTTGTATAGCAGGAAAACAGAGGGTATAATGGACAAAAACGCCACAGGAGGTTTTTCTATGAATGAACAAAGCCGTGAACTTCAATTTCACATCCAGTGCGCCCCCGGACAGGTGGGTAATTACTGCATCCTCCCCGGCGACCCGGGGCGGTGTGAAGCCATTGCCCGGCACTTTGATGACCCAGTCCATGTTCAGACCAACCGGGAGTACACCACCTACACCGGAACCCTCCTGGGGGAGAAGGTGAGCGTGGTGTCCACCGGTATCGGCGGACCCTCCGCCGCCATCGCCATGGAGGAGCTGTGCAACCTGGGCTGCCACACCTTTGTACGGGTGGGTACCTGCGGCGGCATCAAGCTGGAGGTCCAGAGCGATGACGTGGTGGTGGCCACCGGTGCGGTGCGCATGGAGGGTACCAGCCGGGAGTATGCCCCTATGGAGTGGCCCGCCGTTCCCGACTTTACCGTGACCCAGGCCCTGGTCCAGGCGGCTCAGAATTTGGGCAAGCCCTGGCACGCCGGAGTGGTCCAGTGTAAGGACTCCTTTTATGGACAGCACTCTCCTGCCCGTATGCCGGTCAGTTACGAACTGGAGCAGAAGTGGGAGGCCTGGAAGCGCCTTGGGGTGCTGGCCAGCGAGATGGAGTCGGCCGCCCTGTTTGCCGTGGCTGCCGCGCGAGGGGTGCGGTGCGGCTCGGTATTCCATGTGATCTGGAACCAGGAGCGGGAGAAGGCTGGGCTGGACCAGAAGGAGTCCCACGATACCTCCGCCGCCATCCAGGTGGGGATCGAGGCCCTGAAGCTGCTGATCCAGGAAGATAAGAAGCTGTGATTTTTTGGAGCCGCTGGCTGCGGCTCCAAAAATTTTCGAATTACACTTGATTTTGTCAAGTTGTGTGATATACTTGACTAAGTCAAGAAAAGGAGTTGACCGTTTCATGTTCCAGACTCTGGCCTACTACGCCACCGTCTTTCACCGCGGCTTTACCGCCTACACCACCCAGCGCCTGCAAAAGCTAGGGCTCAATTTTGGCTCCCTGTTTCCGGTGATCTATGTGGGCAAGCACCCGGGCTGCACCCAGGCCGAACTCACCGCCGCCCTTGGGCTGGACTGGGGGTACTCCCAGCGCACCGTGACCAAGCTGGTGGAGGAGGGGTTCCTCACCCGGGAGAAGTCGGGCCGGGCCTACCACCTGGACCTGAGCCCCAAGGGGCAAGAGGCCTTCCAGGTGAGCCACCAGGTGTTTTTCGACTGGGACCAGCAGGCACTGGCCGCCCTGGATGAGAACGAGCGGGAGCAGCTCTTTGCCCTCTTGGAAAAAGCTACCAAGAAAGAAGCGAATTCCACATGTATGAGACCATCAACAGCCCCCTGAATTACGGCGGGCTTACCTTAAAGAACCGTATTCTCTTTGCGCCCACCAGCTTGGGACTACCCCAGGAAGAACTGCTGGAGCGGATGAAGAAGATTGCCGCCGGAGGCTGCGCCATGATCATCATCGGCGATGTTCCGGTACTGCCCCACGGCTTTGGACTTTCTCTGTATACCAAGAAGGGGATGGAGTTTTACAAGAGTCTGGCAGATGCCGTCCACCCCTATGGGTGTAAGCTATGCGCCCAGCTCCACCAGTCCGACTCCAACCTGAAAGGGATGATCAAATACATCCCCGGTGTGCTCACCAAGCGCATCTCTATGGAGGAACTGCGGCCTCTGCTGAACCAGCAGGTGGGGCCTTACATCACCGGCCTGCCGGAGAAAAAGGTGGAGGAGATCACAGACGCCTTCGGCAAGGCGGCCGAACTGGCCATCCAGGCAGGCTTTGACATGGTCCAGGTCCACGGGGACCGGATGGGCGGCAGCTTCAGCTCCTCCGTCTTTAACCATCGCACCGACCGCTACGGCGGCAGCCCAGAAAACCGGGCTCGCTTCGCAGTAGAGGCGGTGTCCGCCATCCGCCGCCGCCTGCCCGATGTGCCCATTGACTATAAACTGGCCGTGCGTCAGGAGAACCCCCACTACGGAAACGCCGGCGTGCTGGAGGAGGAGCTGCCCGTCTTCGTCCCCCTGCTGGAGCAGGCGGGGGTCACCAGCTTCCATGTGACTCTGGCCAACCACGGAGAACTCAGCGACACCATCCCCCCGAAGAATCATCCGGAATTTGGGGCAGAGGGCTGTTTCTTGAAGTTCTGTGACCAGGTGCGAAAGCTCACCAAGCTGCCCATCTGCGGTGTGGGCGGGCTCACCGATCCCGACTTTGTGGAGGAGCAGCTGAAAAGCGGCCGAATCGACTGTGCCGCCATGAGCCGTCAGCTGACTGCCGACCCGGAGTGGCCCAACAAGGTGTGCTCCGGCCGGGCCGGGGAGATCCACCGCTGTGTCCGCTGCAACAAAAAGTGCCTGGGAGGCATGATGGCCCACCAGGGTGTCCACTGCATTTATGAAAGGAAGGAAACGAAATGAGCTATTCCATCGTTTACAGCAGCCGCACCGGCAACACCGCCCTGCTGGCCCAGGCCATCCGGGAGGCGCTGCCCCAGGAGGAGTGCAGCTACTTCGGCGCGCCTCACGCCGAGGCCCTCGGCGCCAACACCATCTATGTGGGATTCTGGACGGACAAGGGTACCTGCGACGAGCAGACGGCCCACTTTCTCCAAAGCCTGACCAATCAGAAGGTGTTTCTCTTCGGCACGGCCGGGTTTGGCGGTGCGCCCGCCTACTTTGAGCAGATCCTGGGCCGGGTGAAGGAGAATCTGGCCTCCGGCGTGCAGGTGGTTGGGACCTACATGTGCCAGGGCAAGATGCCCCAGGTGGTGCGGGACCGCTACGAGGCCATGGAGGACAGCCCCCGGCGTACCATGATGCTGGAAAACTTTGACCGCGCCCTCAGCCATCCCGACCAGCAGGATTTGGATGGGCTGAAGCAGGCAGTGACGAAATAAATATAAGGAGAAGGAGCCGCCCGATTTTCGGGCGGCTCCTTTGCCGCTTTTTGGGACAAATGGACATAGGGACGGGCCAGGGCGGAATACAGTGGGGCAGGAGGTGTCTGTCTATGCTTTCCCCAGTGATCTATCTGGTGCTCAACGGCCTGTTTTTTACCCTGCGGCTGTCAGGAGGCGGAGGCTCCTTCCCCCGGCCGCTGAAAGCGGAGGAGGAGCGCAAATATTTGGAGCGGTGCGCCCAGGGAGACCTGGAGGCGCGGAATATTCTGGTGGAACACAATCTGCGGCTGGTGGCTCATATAGTCAAGAAGATGTGTTCCAAAATGCAAATCTCTCCCGTGAAAAAGTGACTGAAGCGGTCTGCCCCAGCCTTAAATAGAGTTCCAAATCAATTCGCTGTTTCGTGCTGCCCTCGCAGACCACCACATGGTCGAGGATCGCCGCAACAACCTCCGTCGAGATGGTATCCTGAAAGGAAAGCTCCTGCCAAAGCGCTTTTTCGATTGCGGACAAGTCAACACTCGCAGCTGAGCCATTTTCCTCCAGCTTTTGTAAAGAAATCATCTGCTCCTGCATATCCGCAATCTGCTCATTGAAGCGGTTGTTGCGCTTTTTGAATTCCTGAATTGTGATTGCGTTGGCGATACTAAGTTCCAGCAGCTTATCCTTTTTTTCCTCCAGTTGGCTGATCTGTGTGTTCAACTGGGTGATTTGTCCGGAGTAATCACGCTTCTGCTGAACGCCAGAAACGCTGTCCATCACAAGTCGAACGATTTGTTTTTGATTTTTCACCAGCTTTTGGAATTGGTCTGCCAAAATTGCGTCCAGCTCCTTTGTTCGGAGCGTCGGCAAATCGCATCCAGCTTTTCCATGCTCACGGTACATCCTGCACTGCCAGTATTCTGTGTGTCCCTCCATGGTTTTGAAGCTCTGCCGATGAAAGGTGGTTCCATGCTTTCCGCAAATGATTTTCCCGCTGTATGGATACTTGCTTTGGTAGCCAACGCCGTAGGCTTTCGTTCTGGCGCTGCGTTTCTTGAATATCTCATTTGCCTGATTCCAGAGTTCTTCTGATACAATCGCCGGGATATTAGGATCTGGGTATGTTACCCACTCGCTTTCATCAAGAAATGCCGTTTTTTTCTTCCGATAATCCAAGGATTGTGTCTTATTACCGCAGTACCACCCCTTGTACTTTGGGTTTTGCAGAATATGGCCGATGGTGACGGAATTGAACTTGTTTCCCAAAAGGCTTGTGTATCCACGGCGAGTCAACTCCTGTGACAGCTTGCGCAGGCCATAGTTTCCGGTGGCATAAAGCTGAAAAATCAGCTTGACCGCTTCCGCCTGCTCCGGGATGATTGTCAGCTTGCAATCCTTCTTATCGTAACCCCATAAGCGATTATTTCCCAAAACATGGCCGTTCTTGATAGACTGCCGAAAGCCAAATTTTAACCGCTCGGATAGTTTTCGAACTTCGTCCTGTGCCACACCAGCCATGACGATCAGCCGAAACTCACTATCGCTGTCCAGTGTGTTGATATTATCATTTTGGAACAGTACACCCACATTGTTGTCCAGCAGCTCTTGTGTATATTGGATACTGTCCAGTGTGTTGCGGGAAAAACGGGAGATTTCTTTTGTGATAATGAAGTCAAACATCCCACGTTTGGCATCCTCGATCATGCGCAGAAAACTGTCACGCTTATAAGTGCTCGTTCCAGAAATACCTTCATCAATGTAGCCAGGAACATACGTCCAATTCGGGTTCTTTTGAATGAACTCTGTGTAGTATTGAATCTGGTTTTCCAAACTACCCTGCTGCTCCACCTTTTCCGTAGAAACACGCGCGTAGAATGTAACCCGGAGCGGCAGATCGTAAATGGTTTTTCCCTGCCGAATCTGCTCTCGAAGCCATCTAATTGTTACCATCCGTACTGACCTCCTCAGTTATTTTGTTGCCGGTTTCAGTATCAGATGTAAATTGCCGTTTGTCAAAAAAACGGGAGCTGCTGGCAGAAACATACGTTTCTTCCGAAATCAACTCCCGCTTCCATAGTCGTTTTAATAAAGCCAAAGCAATCTCGCGATCAACCTCCGTCACTGTCTTAGCCCCCCCTCCCTTATATGCTATGGGATATGAGCCGAAAAAATGATGGACAGTCATCGCAGATATTCTTCTTTGTGTTTTATTTTCAACAGAAATTCTCCAATCTACACGGCAATATAGCGCCGCCCTTATACTCATGTTATTTTTCGCCTCATTTGTAAAATGTTATTGGCAAAACCGGACGGCGGCTGGCAGCAGCCCACGGGAATCTCACCCCGGCCCATGCTGATGGGTGCGCCGCGCAATGCTTTGAGGGCGTTCAACGCGGGAGTATCATTATCCGAATGAAGGTCGTTGCCAAATGCGGTGCCACTCGCATCTGCAAACTGGCTGTATCGCTCACCCAAAGTTTCCTTTCTGTGTGGATCATGGCGCACCATTTGCCGGGCTGTGCTTCATTCGGGTTGTTATCCGGTTGCCTATGAAGTTTTCGAGGTGCAGCATATCCGCGCTTTCAGGCGCGTGTGATATTTGGCTGTGGATCAGCCGGGAAAGGCTCCTATCAGACGATAAGAACCTTTCCTCGCGGATGCACGAATAGCCCGTTGCAGAAGCGCGGAAAGGGGGACACGCTCCTGCACGGGCTGCTATGGGTTTTTAGGCTGTTTTGTTTACCTTGAAGTCAAGAATCTTGGTAATCAGCTTGGTTCGCATCCTGCATACCTTTTCTTCATCGAGGCAAAGGTGCGGAACACCGTTTTCGTCATACAGGGTTCTGGTTGCCAGAGCCGCAATATAACGCTCATAGTGCTTCAGCACAGCATTGATCGCGTCCACATTGCCGGACGCTGCCGCTTCGATGGTCGAGTAAGGCAGCAGAGATGCAGCGGCATTACTCAGATTGCGCGCCATCTTCCGTAACCTCCATTTCTTTTTTCAATTCCTTGAGGGACTGAGTGCGCTTGTATTGCACGGTACGGCGTACCATGTCCAGCTTGTCCGCAATTTCCTGATCGGTCATATCAAGGAAATACGCAAGCAGAACAATGTCACGCTTATCATCCGGCAGCACCGTCAGGGCATTGGCAAGATCTTCGTTTTCGATTGCCACATCATAGCCCCGCACATGAAAATGCGTCTGCTCGGACGGATACTCGTCCAGCACATACATTTGGCGCTCCTGCTCCTCTGACAGCTCCGAAAGGGATACCTCATGGTTGGAACGCCACGCGATATGACGCTCATAATCGCGGGCTTCTTCGCGCAGAACCTTCCTGCAAAAGCTGTCGAACTGATGTCTAACGGTTTTCTTTTGGGATGGTGTCAGCTCCAAGAGTCGTTCACCTCCTCTCATGCACCGAGAGGCCGGCTTTCTTCCCCTTTCGCTTCTATCCCGAATGGAAGGTGCGGTTTTGGCAAAGTTTTCGGAAATATTTTTGAAATTTTTCAAAAATATTTTCTCGCTGGGGGATTCTGGCGGATTTTCCGCCCCTGTAGAGTTCGTTTCAATGCTTGAACGATGATCTTGGGTGTACGGCATTTTGCCGTTTCCTCCATTTCTGAAAAATTGGAAACCAGATTTCAGAAGCTGGAGGAGGTCCCCGGCAGCGAGGAAAGAAGTCCCTTACAAGGCAAAAAGGCAAAAACACACAGCGCAGCTGTGTGTTTTTGCCTTTTTGCCTTTTTGATTTCTGTTGCGACATTGACAGCGAAAAAGGCTCCAATGCCATTGTGTCTTATGTAGAAAATCAACTCCGATTGACAGAAAAGATTCCCTGCCTCTTCGCGTGAATTTCTTTGTATCAGCGAAAATGCACCATGGAAATAATCAACGACACCCGTCTTTCACTCTCCAGCGGATAACCCGCATTTCCCTATACTATGAAACAAGGCGGTGATGAGCATGATTTCCGACGCTCATCGCCGCCTTACTTCTCGTTGAACTTGTTGGGAGGTGGTGAGTAGGGACCACATTTCAGCAGCAGGCGGCCAAGCCCGCGTTCGGTTCCTAAATGTCCAGGCGGCACAGTTTTCCTGCCGCCGCACCTTTCGGTGCTTTGGTTGTGCGTTATGCCCGGAGGATCACTTCACACTGCCTTACGAGCATTTTTGTTTCAGCGTCTCTCGATAGAATAGATGTGGGGCAAACTGCGAGTGTTCAGAAAAATGAAAGGGGCTTAGCCATAGCTCCGTGTCAGATCAATGGAGTCCATATCGTCCGGCAGGAAGGGCACCCCTTCGCCGCTGCGCGAACGCTGGAAATGCATCTCCTCGCCGGAGGGAGAGATGAGGATCGGGAAACTGCCGCTGAGGGAGCTGCCGACGCCGGCGGAGAGATCCAGCCGCAGGCAGTCATCCTCCATGCGCCACACGCCGGAAAAGACCCGTGTCAGCTCTGTATTGTCTTCAAAGCGGTGGTAGAGCTCGGCGATCCCGGCATAGTCAGGGTCGCAGTCGCCGTAGTGCAGGCTCATCAGCCAGTCATCACAGACCCAGGTGGTGTCTGCCAGACCCATATCCGTAGGCGGCAGCCACCAGTCGTCGCCCGCCGGCTCCCAATCCTCGGGATAGTCAAGGCCTGTGATAGCGCCAAAAATTCCAAAATCCATCAGCATGGGGTCGTAGTTCACGCCGGTGGGCACGACGGGGCAGCCGGACTCATCGGTCAGCGGATACCATTTCACCTCCAGGCCGTCGTTGGTCACAAGGTTGACCTCCGTGTCCGGCTCATCTGGCCACTCCTCATAATTCACGAATACCAGCACAGGCTGCGCGTATTCTTCCCGATAGAGGACCTCGTCCGCCACTGGCCACACTCCGTTGCCCTGTGACTCCCAGGTCACATGATTTACAGCGAGGCTGGTGCTCTCGTCCCGGGGGACGATGCAGTAGAGCTTGCCGCTCTCTCCGCCGAGTACGCGCTCCGCCGGGATCTCCAGCAGAAACGGCAGCTCGGAGACAAGATCGCCGCTGTTTTCGAGCAGCCACTCCGTCATCGACGATCTGTCGTTTGGCTCGCGCTGACCGAGGTAGGCCACCGCGCCGGCCAGCTGGTCATCCTCTGCCATACACGCCCGCAGCAGGACAAGTCCCGCCTCCGCTTTCTCTGGATCGTCTGGATCGTCCTTTGGTTCAGACACATTGCCCTTGCTGCCGGAAAGCGCCCCCGCCGTGCTGCCGCCCCCTTCCGCCGGGAGTGACCCGGTCTGTCTGCCGCAGGCAGTCAGGCTCATCGCCAGCGTCAGGCAGAGGAGCGCCGGAAGGGACCGGCGCAGGATACACTGCTTCATCGTCCGTCTCCCCCTTTAGAACTTTCCGCTGCGTCCGCTGCCACCGCCGCCGCTGCAGCTGCTGGTACCAGAGCTGCTGCTGTCATCGCTGCTGGAAATCTTGCTGCGAACCTCGGTGGTGTGGGTATAGCGGTCATACTGCTTGCTCAGCTGCAAGCCGCCCGGTGCAACATACTCGTTTGCCTCGACTTTCTGATGTACGGTTTTCATGCTGCGCTTTAAGAACAGACAAATCGCGCCGGACAAGAGGCAGGAGGCTACAACGGCAATCGCAATCAGCAGTGCCGGACTTTCCCGCACGGGTTTTCCTGCGTCAGCCCGGGTCAAGTACTCGTCGCAAGTGCTCAGATAATTGGAAACGCCGCCATACCAGTCATCTTCCTTGAAGTTGCCCAGGAATGCCTTTTCCAATTTTTCCTGCCCGTAGCTGTTAAAGGCGGTTTCCGCATACGTACCGTAAACAAACATGGCGTAATCCCGCTCCGCCATGCTCAGCAGGATGATAATGCCGTCCCGGTTCTCGCCCATGCCCAGTTGATCTCCGTGGTAGAGCTGATACGTGGTTTTGTAAACACCGCCGCCGTCGCTGTACACGGTGTAATCATCTACAAACGCAACGTAGACGCCGCAATGATGGCGCAGGGAAATTTCCTTTGCCTGTGCCTCCAGCTCCGCCCGCTGGGTATCGGTGAGCATGTGGCTGTGGTCGAACACATAGCTCATGCTCTCGCTTTTCAAGGTCCGGGGCACATTTGGCACCGCCGTGGTGGGCGTTGCCGCCGGCTCCGGGTCCGGTTCCGTCTCGCTGGGCGGGCAATTCGCGTTGATATACTCCGTCACGGCATTCATCATGGCATCGGTGGCTTGAATCAGTGCCGTTCCGCTCATGGTCACGTCTTCCCCGTTCCATGCCCGCTCCGCCATGTAAGGTGCCACCGCATCATATACGGTATCCGCCAAATCCTGCGCGCTGCCCCGGGTCTGGCTCAAAAAGGTATAAATGCTCCAATCGTCTTCTGCCAGTGCATAGGTTCCGTCCGGCTGCGCCCGCATCAGCAGCGTCAGGGAAACGCCGTCCCGGTTCTCGCCCCAACCATAGCCGCTGTTTTCATAGACGTATTCCGCAATGTCCATGACGTCGGTATCCGCAGACACATCCTCATCGGTAAATACGTCAATCCGCAGGTCCATCTGCAATTTTTCCGAAAGCTCCGGCAGGGCATGCTCGCCCATGTAATCCAGCTCCACGGAGCCAAGGGAATCGGTCTCGTCATAAATCACACCGTATTCCGACACCGCCATGGCAGGAACACACAGTGTCAGCGCCAACAGGAGCGCCATCAGCAAAGCTGTGAATTTCTTGTTCATGTCCGCCCCTCCTTATCGCAGCATCAGCACTGAGACAATCGTTCCCAAAATCGACAGCGGTGCGGCAATGGCGGCAAACAGCCCCAAAAACCGTCCCCAACTCATGGGAAGGTCGCCCACCAGTTTTCCGGTCTGTCCGTTCATGGCAAAGGTAAAGTCCTTGCCGTGCCACTTCGTGTTCAGCATCCACACCGGCATCAAGGCATAATGCACCTTGCCGCGCTGTAGACTGGAACTGCCGCCGGTTTGAATGCAGGTATCATAACCTCTCACGCTGCTCCGCAGCGCTGCGTCCAAGGTTCCCTGACAGCGCTGATCCGCCCGCTCCCGGCTCTGCTCCACGGTGACGTCGAATTTATCCGCCAAATACCCGGGAAGATAGGCCGTGGAGAAGGGTTTCAGCTTTTTGTAGTCATAGGGTTCGATAGAATCCATGTGGTCATCCGGCATTTTACTGGACGCATCCACCGGAACCTTTTCAAAAGTCACTCTGCCGGCGCGGTAAACGTCAAAATGTCTTGTCTCCGTGATTTCATAATCCCCGGAGGTGTAGGTGCGGGAGCGGGTTGCCTGATAATGGGCATCGCCCTCCGCCTCGCCGTCAAACATCCAGAACGGAACATAAATGCCCTGAATTTTCTGAATATGGTTTTCGTTGGTGAAACTCTTGGGCAGGAAAATTTTTCCCGCGCAGTGCTCTTTCAGCGCCTTGACGGCGTCCTCTTTGCTGTACTTGAAGGGGATAATGAAATCCGGTTTCAGCTGACCGGCAAACTGCCCGGGCACCACGGTGGGGTTGCCGCAATAGGGACAGGACGTTGCCGCCGTGCTCTCATCGCAGAGCAGCTCCGCGCCGCAGCTGGGGCAGCTGTAGGCCTTCATGTGCGCGCCCTCCTCGCCCCAGTCGTCGCTGAAGCCGGAGGTATCCCAATCGCCGCCATCGGACGTTTCTTTCTTCTCTGCGGCCTTTTCCTCCGCCGCCTGCTGCGCTGCCGCGGCCTTCTCTTCTTTCTCCGCGTAGAGCGCCTCGATCTCCGCAACGTCATAACTCGCGCCGCAGTATTCGCACTCCAGCTTACCGGAAGCGCCTACGAAGTGCAGCGGACCGGTGCAGCCGGGGCATTGATAGTTGGTTACCTGTGCTGGCATAGATGGTTCCACCTCTTTCTTTTTTCTCACAAGGAAGCGCCCGCCCGCGCTGCGGGCGGGCGCCGTTTGATACGCTGTGGTCAGGCAAAATATACCGATGAACTTACTTGATCGTCATGCCGCTGAGGATGACGTCGGGCATCGTACCCGGAACGCAGTCAATATCTGTCAGTCCAATGGACAGCGCACGCCCATCATCGATCTGCGCGACGTACTCGATCCAGTCGTAGCCGATGCGCTTGTAGGTGCGGCCCTTGAAGGTGATACCGCCGATCACGCGATCATCGATATCCTGATAGTTTTCAAAGTCATCCTTGTAGTAGTCGAAGTCCTCCACATTGGCTCTTACCTCGAATCTGATGGCGCCCGCGCCGAAGGCTGTGGGATCGTCGTTTTCCACAAGGCACTTCTTTCCCTCGTCATACGACCAGCCGGATTCGGGGATCTTCGTTGTGATCTTGACCGCGACATCATCGTGCGCGAACTGCGTGACGGTTACGGCGAAGTCCTTCATCTTAGTGTTTGCGGTGGCTGCCTTATCCGCCTCAGCCGCCTCAGCCTTCACGGTGTCAAGATACTTTTCGATGGCTTCCTTGCCGGAGAAGCCGCTGGTGTTGAAGGCGCTGACCTTATAAACGCCCGGTTCCTCCTCGGCGAAGTTGACGTAGAGGAAGTGGCTGGAATCGTCCTTCGAGACCCACTTGTAGTAGCGCTGGTTCCTCTTCATGTGGTCGCTGTACTCTTCCTTGACGAACTCGCCCTCCACGCCGAAGTAGTCGACGAGGCCTTCGTAGGTGGTGTCAAAAATATTGTTATTGACCTCGTTCATCCACACGTAGCCCTTCTGCACCGCTTCCTCGCTCACAAGGCCGGTACCGCTGGGAGCATTTGAATTGCCGCTCGGCGCTGTGGACTTCGTATCGCCGCTGCTTGCCGGGGCGTCCGCGCCGATGGCGTCCGGCATGGACTTGCCCGCCTTGATGAGGGGCAGATACCAGTCGTCGTAGGACTTGGGGCGAGAATCCTCATCCGCGTCGTCCCAGTAGGTTCCCCACGGGCGCAGATAGATTTCGTAGTAGAACTCATCGTCGCCGTTTTCGTAGTAGCCGTCGATGCAGATGAGATCATCCCGATCCGCCAGGCCGGGGTCAACGATCCAGTCCGCGTGCTCGATAGCGATATCCGTGAACTGGCCGTCCTCAGAGGTCATCGTGCCGTGCTCACCGGTGCCGGCGGTGCTCAGGGTGACATTCACCTTCGCCATGAGGCTGTCTCTTGAGTAGTCCTCATCCCAGAGACGGACGACGCCGGTCTTATCCGCGCCGATGTCAATATTGCCGCAGATATCCCACCAGTCGCCCTCCATGTCCTCGTAATAGCCCGAGCAGCCGGTCATCTTCCACCAGCCGTACCAGTCGCCGTTCCACCAGTCCAGCAGCGTATCACCGGTCTTTTCCGGCGATGCGTCAGCGCCCTCTTTCTCGTAGAGGGTGTAGACCTCGTTGCCCCAGAGATCGTCGAGCATGATGCAGCCGTCCTGTAAAAGGCCATTGCTTTCCAAACCGTCGCGCTTGAGCGTCAAAGTACCGTCGCTTTCAAGAGACCACTTGATGTCGGTCGCCTCGCCGCCCAGACAGAACACGCCCTTGCCGCCGCTCTTGAGCTCGATATAGCACTCGCCGTCATAGAGGTCGGCTAAGGAATACCAACTGTCGCCGTCGCTGGAGAACTCTGTGCCGATGTATTTGCCGAGGTTGGGGTCGGCGGATTTCCCGCCATCCTTACCGCCGCAGGCGGTAAGGGAGAGCACCAGCACCAATGCCAGTGCAAGAGAAACGATTTTTTTCATAGTGAACTCCTTATCATTGATCCTGTGGTTCCGCGATCTGCGCTTCAGGTGGCGGCATTATGCCTTTTGAACGACATTGCCGTTCTTATCCGTGAATTTCCCGGTGGCGATCTTGACGAGGTCGATGAGCCAGCCGATACCGAACAGGCCGCCGGTAAACAGGTAGAGAATACCCGTGCCGATCTTGCCCGCATAGAAGCGGTGGATGCCCGCGCCGCCGACAAAGATGCACAGCAGCAGGAGGGTCAGCCAGTTCAGGGGCTTATCCGCGCCGGGCATTACCGCAGGCGCTACATAATCGGGAACCGTCTCGTCGGCAAGGATCTTCTTGATGGTGTCGGTCACACCGTCGATGTACTGGCCCTGCAGCAGCGGTCTGCTGGCAACGCCCTTGACGCCCTTGCGCATCACGCTGTTTTTGCCGACGTCGATGCCGTTGATCTTGGCGCTGCTATCCTGCGTGACCGGCGTGATCTTGATGTGCGTGCCGTTCTTGACATGGAGCCAGATGATAACATCAAGGTTTGGTTCCTTCTCAAAGACGACGCGCTCGCCGGGAATACCGCCCTTGACGGAAAACGGCATCTGGAATGCCGCAGCGCGGGCGTTCAGCTTGTCATAGATCTCCTGGATCGTCATTGCGTTGGGGATATCGAATTCGCGGGGGAAGGTCGCGGTCATAGAGTCCTTCAAATTTCCAGTCAGGTTAGCCATAATCGTTTCCTCCTAAAACTTTTATATTTTATATATTGTTGATCCCTTGCAGGTTCCTCCCATGTGGTTGTGTCATTTCTGCCGCAGCAGCATTCATGCCGCGCGGGCAGCTGTCAGGGACGGGGGGAACCGCAGTATTCGCAGAATTTGCCCGTGTTGGCGCCGCCGCAGGCGGGACACGTCCAGGGGCCTGCCGCAGGAATGTCCTGCGCAGCTTCGCGCATGATGATGTTCTCTTCCGGTGCAGCGCCGGCAGGCTGCTTGCCGCCGCTGCGCGCCTGCTCAAGCGCTTGGCAGATCTCGTCGCCCATCTGACGATACTTGCGGTACTCCGCGCAGTCCTCCGGGTCGACACGGCTCGCATTGATCATCTTGGGGCGTCCCGAGGGCCGATCCATCGGCGCGTGACTCATCGGAGCGCGCTGCGGCAGTTTCTGCGGCTCATAGTACACAGAACTGCTGTTGAGCGAGAAGCGCATCTCGTCAAAGTAGGGGTGGCGAACGGAGATGACAAGGAAAAAGTCGTAGGAATACTCGTAGCGGGGCGGAACGTAGCTCACGTCCTTGCCGTCTGCATCCTCGCGCGTCAGCTCCGTGCGGCTCTCATCGATGTCCATTCGGCAGCCGGTGATAGCGTCAAAGTCCAGAATATCGGGATTGGCCCCCGCCAGATCCCGTGCGCGGGTGACGGTGAACCAACGGTCATCCTCGTCCAGCAGCACCTTCCAATCCTCGCCGAATGAGCGGGTGGTGCGGAACTGCGCCGCCTTTTCCCGGTTTTCCTCGCGGTAGGCAAGCTGCCCTTTGATGTCCTCCACCGTGGAACGGCGGCGGTCGCTGAACCACGGCGAAAGCTTTTTCGCGCAGTCCTTGCAGAGATTGCCGTCCTCTAACTTGCGGTTGCCGAGAAGACCGATCTTCTCGCCGCAGATGTCGCAGTACTTCTTATCAAATAAGCCCATGATCTATTGCTCCTGTTCCTGTACTTTTTGGAATGTCACCGTTTCTACGCTCTCGTCCGGCCGTTCCAGCTTCAGCGTCAGCGTTCCGCTGCCCTCGCCGTCCGCTGCCTCGTGGCTAAATTCCCTGATCCTGCCAAGCGAGACACCGTCCGGCGTCACAAGCTCGTGTTTCTCCACTTCAAGCTCCGTCCAGACGACCTTGCCCGGCCGGAGATAGGTAAAATGCAGTGGGGATGTCAGGACGGCTTCGCCGTCCGCGCGGAGAACGATGCCGCTCTCTTCGCCGATGTCGGCCTGCCAGCGGCCATCCGCGCTTTCCCATGTACCCTCCAGCACGGGCCAGAGGGCGGAATTGTCCGCATAGGTATGGTCGCCGTCCAGCAGGAACGCGGCATCCGGATTCTCCATGCCATTGCCCCCATCCATGATCTGGTCTGTGACAAAGTGCTTATAGAGCCCGGAAAGGGCTAAACCCACGAGTATCCCCGCCAGAAGGATCCAGACCATCCGGCGCTTCATCCAACGATGTCCCCATCGTCAAAGGGATCGCCGCACTCGGGGCAGAACTTGGGGGGATGCTTGGGGTCGGCAGGCTCCCAACCGCACTTGTCACATTTATACTGGGGAACACCGGCGGGCTTTTTCGCGCCGCACTCGGAGCAGAACTTGCCCTTGTTCACCGCGCCGCAGGCGCACGTCCAGCCGTTGTCCGCGACAGCGGGCTTGGGGCTGCCGCACTCGGGGCAGAACTTGCCGGTGGCGGTGGCACCGCAGGCGCACTTCCAACTATCGCCCGCAGGCTTGGGCTCTGGCTTCTTGCTGCCGCAGTTGGGGCAGAAGTTGCCGGTGATGCCGCTCTGACCGCAGGAACACGTCCAGCCCTGCACTGCCGGAGCGGTCTGCGCCGCCTGCTGCTGCATCTGCATCTGTTGCTGCTGGCCCATCTGGAAGAGGTTCTGCGCGTTCATGCCGCCGGCCTGACCGGCCATGCCCATGCCCATGAAGGCCATGGCGGGGCCTGCGCCGGTGTTGGCGGCTGCCGCCTTCATCGCATCGCCCTGCGAGCCGACGAGATGCGCCGCCGCACGCGTGGGATCCATAAAGGCCGCGTTGCGCTGCAGCTCCTTGATCATCTGCTCGTCTTCCTCGTTGGCCTTTACGCTGGAAACGCCGAAGGAGACGATCTCCATGCCGCGGAGGTCACGCCACTTGCCGGAAAGCTGCTCATTGAGCGCGTCCGCCAGCTCCAGCGTGTGGCCGGGAAGGGCGGAGTAGCGGATCCCCATTTCGCTGATCTTTGCAAACGCGGGCTGAAGAGCGGTCAGCAGCTCAGTTTTCATCTGGCCCGCGATATTCTCGGTCTTATAGTCCTCGCTGACGTTGCCGCAGACGTTGGTGTAGAACAGCAGTGGGTTTTTCAGCCGGATGCTGTACTCGCCGAAGCAGCGGATGCCGATATCGAGATCGATGCCAGCGCGCTGGTCCACCACGCGGAAGGGAACAGGACTGGGCGTGCCGTACTTGTTGCCTGTCAGCTCCTTGGTGTTGAAGTAGTAGATGCGCTGATCCTTGGGGGCTTCTCCGCCGAAGGTGAAGCGCTTGCCGATGTTGGCGAACACGTCCTTGACGCCATCGCCCAGATCGCCGGAGAAAATGCTCGGCTCGGTGGACATATCGTAGGTGTATTCGCCCGGCTCTGCGCACACATCCACCACCTTGCCCTGCTCCACGATGAGCATGCACTGGCCGTCCGCAATGGCGATCACGCTGCCGTTGGTGATGATGTTGTCGTCGCCGTGCTTGTTGCTGGATCGGCCCGTGGCCTTTTTCCTGCCCTTTACCGCCAGTACATCCGAGGGGATGGCTTCGCAATAGAAGTATTCCTTCCACTGGTCGGCCAGCACGCCGCCGGCTGCGCCCAATGCCGCTTTAATGAGTCCCATAGTTCCTGTCTCCTTTTCTGTTTGGTTTTGTTTGAAATGGTTTCCTTGCAATGACTGCCGCTTCGCCATCAGGGCGGCGGGGCACTAATCTACCTCCGTCAGGAAGGTGTCTCCGCTGACAAAAAACGGATCCTGATCTGTAATGGGCCAGGTAAACCAGCTCTCGTCCCAGGGCCGCTTCATGAACAGGCACAGCTTTGCCGTTTTCTCCGGAATCGTAAGAGAGAACCACTGGGGTTCGTTGATCCGGATCGTTCCCTCATACAGTACCGTATCCGTGATCCACTCACCCAGTGTGCCGTCCTCATTCTGCTCGGCTCTGCCCGTGCAGAACTGGATATCCGTCTCATACCAGCGTCCCACCAGCAGCAGCTTGTTCTGCCCGCCTTTCTCCAGCGCGGTCATGGGGATCGCCGCAAGCGGCTGCGCCACCTCTGCAGGCGGGTCACGCCAGTAAAACATCAGAGACTTATCGGGTTCGTCCGCCAGGGCCAACGTCAGCGTCTCCGGCAGGAGGCTCTCTTCGCGGGTATAGATAGCGGTGCGGGCTGCCGGCGCGTTGTCCAGCTCATCGTATTGCTGGAGGTACAGGGTGTTCCGATCCGTCAGGGTGACATAGTACTCCGTCTCAGAGTCTTCGGCGTAGAGCCGAGCGGACCAAAGCTCGTTGGGAAGGCCGTACATCAGCGGCTCATCCAGCTTTTCCGTCAGTAGCTCCTCCTCCGTCTCGTATTCCGGGGTGTCCGTATCCAAAAGGTGGGCGCTGTAGTAGTCGGCACGCAGGGTATAGCCACCCTCATCGTCGGACCACCAGCGCTCAATGTTCAGCAGAGAGGCCATGTGCATCTCCTCCGGGCTGAACTCGTCGCCCTCCACTTCACCGGCGCTCATTCGCCAGGTCCCCTCCAGATCCGCCATACAGAGCTCCCCGCCGGAAACCGGCCGTTCCGCCGGCTCAAAATAGAAGCGATTCCCGTAAGGGGTCTCCAGCATCACGGAGCCATCCTTCTCCTTGCGTCCGTCCATGGCAACGAAGTCTCCGTAAGTATCCTCTCCGGTCAGCCGCAGGGCATTGTCCGCCCCCAGCCACCATTCGGCGTTTATCAGGTAGGAGGCGTAGCCAAAGCCCAGCGCCTCCCGGAACAGCGCGGTTCCGTCCTCATTGAGATAGAGGTCCGCCCACCATTTCTCCGTGGGCATAGCGCTGACCTCCGTGCGGCCGAAGGAGGGATTGTAGGACTCGTACCGCACGGCAGTCCAATAGGTGGTGTCATGCGATGCAGGTGTGGGCGATGCGCTGTCGTTTTCTCCGCCGCTGCCGGTGGGGGGAGTGGTGCTATCCGGCCGGCTGCCGCAGGCGCTCAGGCTGAGTGCCAGCAGCAGCGTCAGCACCAGCGCCAAACATCTCTTTCCCATCGCGTCATGCCCACGGGTCCTGCGCGGCGGGGATGCGGATGCCGCTCAAGGGGCTGGAATACTCCCACAAAAACCATTCCCCGGTAGAGGGCTTCTGCCGCAGCTTGATGGGACGGGGAGAATCCGCGCCTGCCGTCCTGAGAAACAGCCGGAGATAGCCCGGCTCCATGTCCTGGGGGCGGGGATCCGGCAGGACGTTCAGCACATAGGGCTGCGCAGGGGTATAGCTGTTTTCCGGCGCTGCGCCCTCAAAGTAGGCCAGGGGCAGATACTCCTTGCCCCGCAGGCGGTCCCGCAGAAATTGAGCGTCATAAGGCGTCATGGGACGCGGCCCGCGCAGCAGGTCCATGGCGGCCACACCCGCGTCCTTGTCCTTTATGTATAGGTTCAATGCGCACAGGAAGCATGCGCAGACCTCCTCCGGCGTGCGGCGGGACAACGCCTCAAATTCCGCCGCCGTATCCGGCAGATGGGTGAGTGTTACTTGCATGATACGTTCCTTTCTCCCATAATTTGCGTTTGCTTTGCGGAAAGAGTATCCCCCGACCCGTTTGGGGCCGGGGGACCCGGTGATCCGTTACCGATAGGTGCGGTTCCAGTTCTCGCTGCCGCCGGACTTGGTGTAGTCATGGCCGTTGGCGGCTTCCATGGCGTACCAGTATGCCCAGTGGCTCTCAGTCATGTCCGAGAAAGTGCGAAGCTCATTGAAATGGCTGCGGATATAGTTCTGATCCGCGCTGCGTTCCAGCAGGCGGCAGGTGATCGCCGCCACCTCGGCGCGGGTGATGGGATTCTCCGGCTTGAAGGTCCCGTCGGAATAACCGGTGACCCAGCCGCGGGTGGCCGCAAAGTTGATGTACCTGGCTGCCCAGTAGGTATCCGGCACATCGGCGAAGCTCTTGCTGCCCTCGGTCAGCTTTTCAAAGCGGCTGGCAATGGCGGCGAACTCGGCACGGGTCACAGGGGCGTCGGGGCGGAAGTTGCCGTCCGAATAGCCGGTGATGATGCCGAACTGCTGCATATAGCCGATGTAGTTGGCCGCCCAGTAGCCCTTCGGCACATCAGAAAAGGTGTTGGAATAGGTCTTATCCGCCTCGATCTGCTCGGTGAGCAGGCGGGCGAACATGGTGGTCACTTCGGCGCGGGTCATGTTGCGCTCCGGCCCGAAGGTGCCGTCGGTATAGCCCACTAGGAAGGCGAAGTGGTCGGTGCGGTTCAACTCCGCGGCCTTGCGGTTGACGAAGGTCACGGGAGAATAGGCCTTGCCGTTCATCGTGACGCGGGAACCGCTGACGGTGAGGGTGTAGGTTTCATTGGAGAGCACATAGCCCTCCGGGGCTTTCTTTTCCAGCAGAGTATAGGTACCGCTGGAAACATCCGTAAAGCGCACAGTGCCGCTGGTGTTGGAGGTGGCCTGATAGGCCTCCCGGCCCCGGCTGTCCTCCAGCACGAAGGTGGCCCCGGCAAGGGCCTTGCCCTGAGCGTCGGTCTTGTTGGCTGTGATGGCCGCGCCGGTGGATCCGCCACCGCCGCCGCTGGTGCTGCGGGTATAGGTGTTGGTGAAGGTCATCTTATCCGCCAGAATCTCGGAGTCCATATAATAGATGCCGTTGTCACTCTCCATCCGCTTGGTGGCGTGGATGACAAGGCGGTCGTTCGCGTCCGTCTCCGGCTGCGTATCAGCAGGCTGATTATTGACCAGCGGCGCATCTGTATCTACGATGATATAGCCGCCCTCCGTATCGGTTCGATCCGGCAGGATGTGCCATACCGCGTCGTCATACGTCCAGTTAGCGGTACCGGCGTTCTTTTCCCTGACATAGAAGCCCTCGCAGACAAGCGCTTCCACCGAATCCGCCGGGCCGGAAATGACCAGTTTGCCATCGTAATCGCCCACGCCGTTGGTGGTGACAGCAGCGGTGTAGAGATTACCGTAATTTGTCAGATTACTGTTCCTTACATCGAAGATCTCCAGCTTGAAGGTCTCCTGTCCGGGAGCGGTGTTGCCGCCCAGTTTCACCGTCTTGGTGAAGGGCAGCTCATAGCTCGTGCCGTTGTAGGTGTTGGTAAACTCCGCTTTTGTGTAATACGCATCATTTCCGGGAACATGGATATTTAGATCCATTGTGCCATGTTCAATGTCATACCAGAAGGTCAGCGCATATTCCGCATTAGAATACTTCCATCCCGGCTTGCCGTCATTCTTCTCCCTGAGCAGGAAGGTCTTGCTGTACCAGGCGACTGTATCCGTGCCGGACTTGGGGACGGCATCCCAGTGATAGTCGGCATAATCATTTGTCCACGGGACATTGAAAGAGAACGTTTTCTCCACATCGCCGACCCCGTTCGTGGACAGCTTCAATTCCTCCACACCAATACCGTAGTAGGAAAGGGGATGCTTCTCATCCCGAGCCGTGTCCTCCACTTCAAATTCAAAGGTCTCAGCGGGAGGTGTTTCCGTGCCGGTTTGCTGGACATGTTTCACGACCGAAATCTCCACTTTGATGTCTGCTTTTTCATACGTGTTTGTGTCGGAACTGCCCGGCACCCTGCCCCACTCCTCCGCCTGGGCTGTGATGGGGAGCATTCCCAGCACCATCATAAGACAGAGCAGGATGCTCAGGAGCTTCCCAGTGTTTTTCCGTTTTCTCATGTCATTCCATCTCCTTCTGTTGAAATTCTTCCGGCTGATTCGGCAGGGAACTCCCGCGGGGAGGAGGCTTCTCCTGCCACAACATCGCCGCGCACCTGCAATGCTTCCGCGCAGGCAGTGCATAGATCCAGATCCTCGCAGATCAGGAAGCAGCGGTCGCACACCAGTCTGCCGCAGACAGGGCATTGGCTGAAGATCTCTGAGGCTTCCGCCGCGGCCTTTTCCCGTGCAGCTGCCCGTTCCCGCTCGTAGAGCGTCCGGAACACCGCGCGCATCCCCTCTGTCTCCGGTTTTGTGTCGGCCTTGGAAAAGCGGACGGGGCTGCTGTGCCATGTTCTGCCGCACTCCTGACAGCGAAGGAGAAAGCGAAACTCTCCTATGGTAGAGCAGTCTCCCATCGCCTCCTTTATGACCTGCTTCATGTGTAGTCCCTCCTCTCCGGCAGTTCTCCCGATTGCGGCTTTGTTGATTCTATCTCTACCAGTTTTCACAGGAAAAAAATATAGGCTTAAGTCCTGTTTTTCGGGCGGAACCGCAAAAACAGGACTTAGTCATAGACGGAACATACAAAAGCAAGTGGTATATGTTGGATATTTTCAACAAGCAAAAGATGGAGGACGGTTTTTCCGTCCTCCATCTTTTGATGAAGCTTACTTCACGCTGCGATAGATAAAGGTGACGATCTGGGCTCTCGTGCAGTTGTTGTTGGAGCCGAACAGGCCGCCGCCGATGCCGCCGGTGACGTCGTTCTTCTCCGCCCAGGTGACTGCCGCCGCGTAGTAAGCGTCAGAGGCCACATCGGTGAAGGCGGAATTGCCGCTGACAGCGGGGCTGCCGTTGGCACGCCACAGGAAGGTGACGATCTGCGCGCGGGTGCAGGTTGCGTCGGGGCTGAACATGGTGTCGCTGGTGCCCTTGGTGATGCCCTGCTCCACGGCCCACAGCACCGCGTCATAGTAGTAGCTGCCAGCCTTCACATCGGCAAAGGGCATGGCGCCGGACTTGGCGGCGGGGCTCCCGGCAGCGCGCCACAGGAAGGTGACGGCCTGTGCGCGGGTGCAGATGCCGTTGGGATTGAAGGTGGTGGCGCTGGTACCGGTGGTGATGCCCTTGTCCACGGCCCAGATCACGGCGTCCTCATAGTAGGAGCCTGCGGGCACGTCGATGAAGGGATTCTTGCCGGTGGGGGCAGAAGCCTTGAACGCGGCCTCCACGGTAACCTTGCTGGCGGGCATGGTGAAGGTGAACTTGCCGTTCTTCTCAGTCAGCTTGATCTCCTTGTCCTTGCCGTCCAGAACGGTGAGGGTATCCAGCACATAGCCCTTGTCGGGATCGACCGTCAGGGTGACGGTGGTGCCCTTGGCAGCGGACTTGTGGCTGGCGGTCACGTCGCCGTTCTTGGCGCTCTTCACGGTGATGGGATAGGTGGTGACACCGCCACCGCCGCCACCACCGCCGGTGGAGGTGTTCTTCTCGAAGATCGCCTTGATCTCCACGTCGCCGTTCGGCATGGGGAACTTGTTGTTGGTGATTACAAGTCCTGCCGGAGATAAGACCTGCCACTCCTTGAAGTGGTAGCCGGTGTTGGGCGTAGCGGTCAGGGTGATTTCCGTGAGAGCCTCAGCAGTGGAGGGGTTGGCGGAGGCCGTGCCGTTGCCGTCCGTTTTCACGGTGACGGTGTAGGTGGTGGGGGTAATAACGCTGTTTTCCCACAGCGCCTTGATCTCGGTGTCCGCGTTCACGGTGTAGGATGCGCCCACAGCGTATTCCGTTCCGCCGATCTCCCAGACCTTGAACTCCTGATCGGTGGGAGCGGTGAAGCCGCAGGCGGGCAGGATGTAATTTGTCCCTGCCTTGACGGTCACAGAAGCCATGCTGCCGCTGCCGCCGCCTGCGTTGAAGGTGATCGTACAATCCGCAAGCGGCGTACCCTCACCCACAGTGACCGCCGCATCGGAGCTGGCAAAGTGGTTGTGATCCTCTGCATAGCGGACGAAGTAAGTGCCGGCGGAGAGACCGGTAATCTCACCATTAAGGCAAGCCGTATAGCTGCTTTCGGCTGCCGCGCGGTATTCCATCTTGTCAGTCACGCCGCTGATCTTGCCGTCGCTGCCGCCCTCGGTGGCAGGCGGGACACTGCTCAAGCTGTCAGGCGCTCCCTGCGTGGCTTTGCCAATCTTCCACTCTGCGGTTACGGCCTCAGCGCTGCCGTCGGCCCATTTGTCGGTCTTGGAGGTGACGCTAACGGTGTAATCGCCCGCGTTCGTGCCGGTGTTGCCGGTAATATTCATAGTGGCGGGATCATAGCCGGTCACATTGGCTGTTTTCTCAGAGCCGTCGTAGGTGTAGCTCCCGGTGACGCTGATGCTGGGCTTGGCGGGATCGGTGGGCGCAGGAGGTGCATCCTCCTCGAAGATTGCCGTGACTTCCACGTTGGCCGCAGGCATGGTGAACTTGTTGTTGGTGATTACAAGTCCTGTCGGAGATATGACCTCCCACTCCTTGAAGTGGTAGCCCCCGTTGGGCGTAGCGGTTAGGGTGACTTCCGTGAGAGCCTCAGCAGTGGAGGGGGTGGCGGAGGCCGTGCCGTTGCCGTCCGTTTTCACGGTGACGGTGTATTCGGTCGTTGCAGAGCCCTTGACGAACTTCGTCTCGCCGCAGCCGACGCGCCGGCAGGTGTAGAGAATGCCGTTGCTCTTGCCCTGCGTTGCGGTTTCTCCGCTATTCCAGTCATGGCCGGACTTATCGATGACATGGCCGTAGCGGAAGATCTGTCCGCAGTCGCCTGTGCACTTATAGTCGCCGCTGTAACCCACGGCGGTGCAGGTAGGCTTCACCGCATTGATCAGCTGGTAGTTTCCGGCAATTTCGTGGAGGGACGGGGTAGAGGCGCCCTTCTGTGCGATCCTGTCGCACTCGGTACAGTACCGGTTGCCGGAATAGCCCTTCTCGGTACAGGTTGCCGCTCTTACATCCCGCAGCTCAAAGGGACCGCTGTGCCTGAAGTCGCCGGTCTCGCCCTTTACGGTGCCGCCGCAAGCCGTGCAGCGGTAGTCGCCCTCATAGGCCCGGTGTTTGCAGTCGCCCGAATTGGCGTTATAGCGTTTGCCGCCATGGATGGCGTCTGTGGTGGCCGAGCCGGTCGTGCCGTAGTAGTACAGCGGCTGCAGCGTGCCGGTATGGCCGGCGTTTGCAGGCGGGTAGGTATCCGAACCGGGCTTGATGACATGGCCGCAGTCTGCGCAGGCGGTGTCGCCGGTGTAGCCCTTGCGGTCGCAGACCTGCGCCTTCGCATTGAGCACCGTGGTGCCGCCGCTGTGGTCACAGCCTGCATAGACCGGCTCAAAGAAGAATTGGCCGCCGCCGGGGGCGCCCATGGCGATGAACGCCGGGATCTCACAGCCCCACTCGAGGGCAGAGCCGTTGGTTACCAGCTTGAACAGGGTCTTCGCCTCGCTGGCATCCCAATTTTTATGAACCGGTGCCGTGCTGTCAGACACGTTGTATTCGCGGAGATACTCCACCTTCCAGCCGATGGCTTTCTGACCGGTTCTCTCCTCGGGATAAAGCTTGATCTTATCGCCAGGCTTGACGATCATACGGGTTGCCCGGCCGTTTTTCACCGTCACCAGCGCGGTGTCCTTTGTCCAATGATCGGCTCCTGCGTCGTCATTGTCCTTATCAATTTTCGTCTTTGTGTACTCGCAGATGCTGCATTCGGCCTCCATGCCGCCGTTGCTGCCTGTGGTATCGGGGTTCTCGACCACATTCCAGCGGCCCCAGCTATGGGGAACCATGATGAACTCCTCGCAGCCGGGAACCTTGCACTTTTCGGGGTGGGCATAGTCGGACTCAAGGATGAGCTGCTCCACCGTCTTGGTCGAGCCGCCGATGTTGAAGGTATATTCATAGATACTGCCGAAGCCGGTGTAATCCCAGTTCCAGCCGTAATCATGGACATGGCTCTTCACGGGAACGGTATAGTCGCAGACGGTGCAGACGAGCATGTCAACCCTGCCGCCGCCCACCGCGTCATAGCTTTTTTCAAGCTCAAAGGTATGCGGGAAGATGCGCTCCTTGGAGCCGGTGGTCATATAATGCGCTTCGTATTCGCCTGCTTCGAACAGGCACGGGAGCTTGTGGCCGTCGCACTTTGGGTCGCCGCCCACGACACCGTTATGAGTATTCCCATTCTTATCGACCCAAGTGACATTGTATTTCGGCGTTCTCTCGCTGTCGTCCGTGGGCACACGCACACCCGCCTGCTGATAGCTGTAGGCATGGGTGGCCGTCAGCTTTGCCTCCGCCGTTTTCAGGGTGTCCGAAGGGTCGCCCTTTCTGCCGATGACGCAGTAGTAGGAGTAGTCCTCCTGGCAGGCCTGGGTGGAAACCGGCATCTTCAGTGTGGAGGTCGTCACACCCGTGTAAAAACTACCCTCCTCCAGCTTGTAGTGCGCCGCCGTGGGATTCGCATTATCCTTCCGATACCACTGATAGGTCAGCTCGTCGCCCTTCAGGCTTTTTGCCGAGACAGAGAAGGTGACCGGGTTATTTTCATAGAACAGCAGGCCGTTTTCCGGCTCTTCGTTATAATCGTCGTAGATAGAGGTCTTGCACTTGACGCCCTTGGGCTGGCGGGTGATGACGATGGAGCTGCCGCTGATGTAGCCGCAGACCTTGCACACGCCCTTGACGTCAAACTCATGGCCGGCAGGATTCATCTTTTCGTCGCAATAGCGGCAGGGGTGCCAGTGCTGCGTTCCGTCGGCTGACCAGGACGAGGAAGCGATGTGGGTATGCTCGGCACCGGAATGTTCCGCTTTCAGATGATCCTCAAAATCAGAGTCGCTGAAGCACCAGTCATCATGATCGCAGCCCATCGCGCTCACGGCATCCCGGCAGCAGTCCTTGCAGCGCTGATCGCAGCCGTCCTCGCACTGGTCGCTGTCGTGGAAGCACAGGCCGCAGTCCTCGCAGAAGTGATCCGCGTAGTCCGTATCCATTGCGCACATCCCCTCGGAGCAGTCGGAGTTGCCCTCGCAGCACTCCCTGCACAGCTCACAGATTTCGCAGAACTCGTCCTCGTCCTCCTTATCCGTGACCCAACCGTCGCAGCCCGGGCAGATGTGCTCGTCCCACTCGGCGCTTTCCACGCAGGTCTCGCCGTCCGGGCAGCCGCCGGCATCGGAGTTATCCCTGCAGCACTCCAGGCACAGGCCGCACTCCTCGCAGGACTCCTGGTTCAGCAGGCATTCCTCACACTGCTCGCAGGCCGTGTGGCAATCGACGCAGTGGATGACGCCGGTATCATCGTCGTCCACGCACTCGTCCACTGCGCCGAAGCAGTTGTTGCACAGCGAGCAGTGCATCGGGTCGCTGTCATCGTTTGCGCAGTCGTCACAGAAGCCGCAGGAGTCGCAGATGGTTATGGAGCAGCAGGGGCCCTTATGGCATTCGCCGCACAGCTGGTCATCCTCGCCGATGTAGCACTTGGCGCAGGTGGAGCAGTGCTTTTCCTCCATGCACTCCGCGCACTTGTAGCACTCCTCGCACCAGTAGGGCGTGTCTCCAAAGCACACACCGCAGTCGTTGCAATGGGTTTCAACCCAGCACTCGTAGTTGCAGTCAATGGTGCAGAACAGGCAGTCGCACATATAATCGCTGCCAAAATGGTAGTGGTCACAGTTAGGACAATCGAAGCCGTCGTCGTAGTCGTCCCAAAAGGCGTGAGCATGAAGCTCCATGCCCGGCAGCAGCGAGAGCAGCATCACCATGCTCAGCAGCCACGACAGGAGCCTCTTTCCACGAGGAGAACTCCTCGTGGAAGAAGTGTACACTTCTTCGTGATTTCGTCTTTTCATTTGTCGTCTTCCTCCTTTTCCGGCTCCCGCGGAACCATGAAAAAAATTGCTCTCCCCGCCGCCGGAATGGGGGACGGCCTGGCGGCGGGAATGCCGTGTCTCAGCTTATTTCTACCATAGCTTTCCGTAAAATGATATAGGTCTACGTCCTGTTTTGGGGCAAAAACCGCAAAAACAGGACTCAGTCATAGACGGAACGCACAAAAGCAAGCGGTATATGTTGGATATTTTCGACAATCAAAAAATGGAGGACGGTTTTTCCGTCCTCCGTCCAGAGATGGGGATGTTCGCCCTTTGGGCAGGTACTGCGGCATGGGAAAAACACCCCTGTCCGTTATCGATATGAAAAAAGGCTGCCAACCGGCAGCCTTTTTCATCGGTACGATTATTTACCGCCGCCCTGCAGCAGCTCCTCCAGCCGCTCACAGCGCCGGAGAACATCCAGATACGCTTTCAGGCTGTCGTAGGAATCCACTCCCAGCTTGCTGTAGATGTGGCTGTTGTGGCCCTTCACCGTCCCCACGCTGATGAACAGCAGGCCGGAGATGTCCTTGACCGCATAGCCCTCGGCATAGTAGCGCAGGATCACGCGCTCCGTACCGGTCAGCCCCTTTGCCCGGTCGATCAGCTCGGACACAAGGCTTTCCACCTGCCGGGGCAGGGCGGCCTCGGGCTGGCTTTCCCGCAGGCGGCTGTGGAAGTAGGCCGTCAGCTCGTCGATCTCCCGGATCCCTGTAGGCTGCCAGTCCTGCGCCTGGCTTCTGGCCGCCGCAAAGCCCTGAGCAATGGGCGTGGCAAAGCGGCGGGAAAGGGCGGCGGCCAGCACCAGCATCCCCGCAAGGAAGCCCAGGGAGCCAAGGATCCAGCCGATGCGGGCGGTCTGGGCACGGTGGCGGTAGCCGCTCTCCGGTATCAGCGTCACCGCCGCCAGGGGATAGCCATCCGCCAGCCGTCCGGGGATGATCTGGTACTTTCCGAGATAGGTCGTATCGTTCCAGATAAAGGTATCGTAGTCCCTGCCGCTTCGGATCCTCATCTCACCGGAGGCCGACAGGTCCGTCCCCTCCGTGCTGCCCAGCATGGCCTTATCCAGAAGGAGAGTATCCCCGTTCATGGGGGCCAGCAGCATCAGAAAGCTGCCGTAGGAGCTGGGGACCGTGCTGTGGGACAGGCCGAAGTAGAGCTCGCTGAGCTCCATGCCGCAGATCCCCCGCACCGTTCCACTCCCATCCCGCACGGGAACGCACAGCAGCGTCACGCTCTCCCAGGTATCCAGCAGCGGTACCCGCCCCGTCCAGAGGCAGCCGCCGGAGAGCCGCTCACCCTCCCACGCCATGACCTGCCGGTAGCCGGGGACCAGGGACGTGTCCAGCTCCAGATTCCAGCGGTTATGAAGCTGCAGGCCGTTTTCCCGGGCGGCATCCACCGCTCCCCGGAAATAGGCTGTGGTGCCGCTGGGATGGGCGGAGCACAGACTGGAATATCGGAGATACACCCCCATGCGGGAGGTCTTGGATTCCGGCAGCGTTGTATTGGCCGTGGCATCCAGACAGAAATATACGCCGCTGCAGGTGCTGCCCGCCATGGCGGTTTCCAGAGTGGGGATCATCAGGGATTCCAGTTCTGCGATAAGCGCCGGATCGTCGTTCAACGCGTCAAAGGAGAGACCGCGGTGGGCAAGAAAGCGCTCCAGCTCTCCACCGACTGTTTCGGAAAGCTCAATGCCCTGCGCGGCGAGGGCATCCATCTGGGCAGTAAAAAGTGCGGCGGTGTTGCTCTGCTGCAAAGCCGCCGTTTCTCCGAATTGGCGTGCTGTGCGGGAGAGGACACCCGTCACGCTCAGCAGAAGCAGCGCGGCAGCCAGCATCGCCAGCACCATGCACAGCCAGTACAGCGCCAGACTGCCGCCGATGCTGCGGTTGCCCGCTGAACTGTCAGTTTTGGACAGACGCCTGCTCAAACGCAGCACGGAGATCCCTCCCTTCCCGTTTTTGTCACTTGCCATAGCTTTTTTGGAGCTCTTCCCGCACGGTACGAAGCAGCGGCTCCAGCGCGTCCGCGCCCTGCTCCAGGTACTGGGCCCGCCCGGCTGCCAGGCGCAGACGCACCGCCTTTTCAAAGTGGGTCTCAAGATTGAGATAATCCTCCCGCTGGGGCGGCACATAGAACGTGTAGTCCTGCCGTGTTTTCAAAAAGGCTTCATAGAGTGAAACATACATGGGATCGCTCAGCGTCTCGATAGCGGCAGGCAGGTAGCGGTCAAAGCCTTCCTTCGTCACCGGCATGTATCCAAGAGACGTAACGAAATCCACGTTCCGCTCCGGCTCGGTCAGCCACTTCAGGAAGGTCATGCAGGCCTTTTCCCGCTCCGGCGTGGACTTTACCGTGCAGACTCCCACGCCCCGCTGCATGACCAGCTTTTCTCCGTCCTCAAAGATGGGACAGGGCAGCGAGACGATCTCCACCTGCTCGGTGCGGTTGTCCTCATAGGTCACCACGTCGGAATAGTACAGCACGCTGGCGGATGAGGCGACGGACGCGATCACATCGCCGGTGCGCAGCGGCTCGGTGGCATAGCCGCTGCCCAGCCAAAGCCCGCCGGTCAGCGCGGCTCTGGCGTAAGGCTCCCATGCGTAGGCGAATTTGGGGCCGAAGGCAATGCCGTTCTTGTCGAAAAAGTCCTCGCCCAGCGATTCCACCCCCACCTGGAAATAGTTGAAGTGGCAGTCGTGAACAAAGAAGCACTTGCCGCCCGACCAGTCCGCATACCGCTCCGCCATGGTGTACAGCCCCTCCCAGGTGGCCAGCTCGTCCAGGCTTGCGCCGGTTTCGGCGGCGAAACGGTCAAAGGCCGTTTTGTTCACAAAGAGGATCTCCGTGGATTTTGCCAGCGGCAGAATGACCAGCCGGTCATGGATTGTTCCTTCCTCAACAAATTCAGGGAGGTAGCCCTCCAGCTCTTCGTCGGTAAAATAGTCCCGGTAGTCCGCCAGAATGTTCTCATCCGGCAGCGCCAACACGGTCTTTGGGTAAGACACGAACAGGTCCGGCAGCTCGGGCGCTCCGGGGTCCTTGTAGGCGGCGGCCAGCACGCTCTCGTGGATAATGCCGCTGTTGCTGACGCTGTCCACCCGCACCCGGATGCCCTGCTCCTGACCCACGGTGCGGTTGAACTCATCCACCAGCGCGTTCATGGGTGAGTTCACCTCACCTCCGTAAACATGCCAGAGGGTGACGGTGATGGGGTCTCCGTTGGTTTCCCCGCAAGCGGCGAGGCACAGCACGAGACCGGCGGCCAGCGCCGCCAGCAGGAAGATTCGTTTTTTCATGGATATGCCTCCTCGCTCAGTGGGAAAGGGTTCATTCTTCACGCCCGTTTTTCTTCCTCTCATAATCGTCCTTTCAAGGGGGGGGGGGGAGGGGGGGCGGCGTGGCCGCCGCGCCTTTCGGTACTTTGCTTGCGCATTATGCCCGGAGGATCACTTCACACTGCGATAGAGGAAGGTGACGATCTGGGCTCTCGTGCAGTTGTTGTCGGAGCCGAACAGGCCGCCGCCGATACCACCGGTGACGCCATTCTTCTCCGCCCAGGTGACTGCCGCCGCGTAGTAAGCGTCAGAGGCCACATCGGTGAAGGCAGAACTACCGCTGACAGCGGGGCTGCCGTTGGCACGCCACAGGAAGGTGACGATCTGCGCACGGGTGCAGGTGGCGTCGGGGCTGAACATGGTGTCGCTGGTGCCCTTGGTGATGCCCTGCTCCACAGCCCACAGCACTGCCGTCTCGTAGTAGCTGCCGGCCTTCACATCGGCAAAGGGCATGGCGCTGGACTTGGCAGCAGGGCTGCCGGCAGCACGCCACAGGAAGGTGACGGCCTGCGCACGGGTGCAGATGCCATTGGGATTGAAGGTAGTGGCGCTGGTGCCGGTGGTGATGCCCTTGTCCACGGCCCAGATCACGGCGTCCTCATAGTAGGAGCCTGCGGGCACGTCGATGAAGGGATTCTTGCCGGTGGGGGCAGAAGCCTTGAACGTGGCCGCCACGGTGACCTTAGAATCGGGCATGGTGAAGGTATACTTGCCGTTCTTCTCGGTCAGCTTAATCTCCTTGTCCTTGCCATCCAGAACGGTGAGGGTATCGAGCACATAGCCCTTGTCGGGATCGACCGTCAGGGTGACGGTGGTGCCCTTAGAGGCAGTCTTGTGGCTCGCGGTCACGTCGCCGTTCTTGGCGCTCTTCACGGTGATGGGATAGGTGGTCGTGCCGGTACCGGTGGAGGTGCCAGTGCCGGTGCCAGTGCCAGTGCCGGTGCCAGTGCCGGTACCAGTGCCGGTGCCGGTGCCAGTGCCAGTGCCGGTACCAGTGCCGGTGCCGGTGGTGGAGAGGTTTGCCGCGGCACTCGCAGGAGAAGCGTTATAGTTTTTCGTCTCAGCGAGGCGCGCATAGAAGGAATAAGAAGTGTTGGAAGACAGTCCCGTAAAGCTTGGACTGGGCTGCCAATTCGTACCATCCATGCTGTACTCAGCGCCGAAAACAGACTTGAGCGTGATACTGGTCGTATCGCGGCTGTCAAGCTCCGGGGCTTCGGGTGCAGCCTGATCCGCTTGGCGGATCGTCCACTCAATCTTTTTGTCATCTGTATTGCCATCAGTCCACTGATAGCCCGTCACCAGCGTCGCGGTCGCAGTGTATGTTCCTGCATCGGTCGCAGTATTGCCGGTCAGTGTGTATCCCACACCGTTTACAACGCCGGTCTGCGCCGCACCGTTGTAAACAAGATTTGTCTTGGCAGTGGGAACGTCAACCTTTGTTTTGGTGCCCGGCGTGGGCGGCGGGGTCGTGCCCCCCCGGACTTCCATTTTGCATGGCATGAGATACTTTGCATCTGTACTATCAGACTTGGTCTTATAATTGTAGGTGACCGCTTCAGCGTCTGCGTCCACCGTCAGGATACCGGTCGTCTCATCCATTGTGCCGCCCTGCCAGTCGATCGCTCTTTTGGGATCAAACCCTGGCAGAGTTTTCATGTCAAAGGTTCGCAGAGTGTCCTTATTATAAAACTGCTGATTATCTGAATTTACGTCTGTTATCTTTTCGTTCTTATCCAGATCCAGCGAGGTCAACCCGTTTTTCCCGTAGCTGATACTTTTCAATTCGAGGTTCTTGCTCACATCCAATTCAGCCAGAAAGTTGTCCCTGCAGTACAATTTTTCCAATTTGGTGTTTTTACTCACATCCAGCGCTTCCAATTGGTTAGACGAGCAGAGCAATTCTATCAGATTCTTATTCTTGCTCACATCCAGTGCGTCCAATTGGTTACCTCCGCAGTCCAGCTTTACTAGCGCCGTGCAGCCACTCACATTCAGCTCCTTCAATTTATTGAGCGAGCAATCCAGGGACTCCAGCGCCGTGTTCTGGCTCAAATCCAGTTCGGTCAACTCCATGTTTTTGTTTCCAAAACCGCTGCAATTCAACACTTTCAATTTTGCGTTCTTGCTGAGATCCAGCGTGGTCAGCGGGTTCTTTCCGCAGTACAAGTATGTTAGATTCGTGTTCTGGCTCAAATCCAGTGACTGCAATTTGCTGTTCGAGCATTGCAGTTCTTTCAGCGCCGTATTCTTGCTCAGATCCAGCCCGGTCAGTTCGTTATCCCAGCAATTCAGCGTCTCCAGCGCCGTAAAGAATCCGACGCCTTTTAAGCTTTTAATGCCCTTGTTGTTCGCTTCGATCTTTTTAACCGTAGCGATCTCCGCACTACTGAGCTTGTCGTTCTTGTCTGTGTCAAATTCATTTTTAACATAGCTCCGGAAGTTTGCATCCGGGAAATTGGCCTCGTCAATTGCCACTTCACCGGCGGCGAGCACCGCGGTCGGGAGCAATCCCACCACCATGACGAGGCAGAGCAGGATACTCAACAGTTTCTTCTTCATGCTCCTCTTCCTCCTTCATCGAAAGAATTTGTTGTGCGCCGCGTTTTTGTCCCCGGCCCGCGGCCGCCGGGTCGGTTTTTACCGGGCGCTCCCGCCCGGCATGGCCTCTGCCGTCTCCCGGAGCCACGCCCGCGCCTGCCGGTCGGTCAGGGCCCCCAGACAGTAGCCGTCGATGAGCTTCAGCTCCACGGCCTTTTCCAGAGCGGCCAGCTTTTCCGGGTAGCCATCCTCACAGACGAGATAGACCCGGCAGTCCGGCAGCTTCCGCCGCACCTCGATGGCGATGTCGCAGCGGGCAGAAACGTCCTTGTCCTCCACGCCCTCGGTGAAGTCGGTTTCCAGCAGCAGAAGGTCCGCCTGTTCGGCAGCACACTGCCACACCACGTCGTCGCAGTCGTCCGAGAGGATGCCGATTGGCCGACAGCCGCCCAGATTTCTCAGCCAGTCCGCCGCACGGCGGGTCCTGAATGGCAAAGCGAAGCACACCGCCGCTTTCGGCAGGGGAGGCTCCCGCCTCCGGAAGAGGCTCATACCGCCGCCTCCTGTCTCACCGCTCCCTTGGGCAGCCGCGCCCCGCACTCGGGGCAGTACCGCGCCACGTCGGTGACGGCCACGCCGCATTTGGGGCAGCAGCGGTGGCGGGAACGGTAGAGGTCATAGAGGGTCATCTCCGGCAGCCGCGCGCTGCAGTCGGCGCAGTCCGTCCGGTCGGCGCTGTTGGCCCTGCCGCAGTTGGGGCAGATCTTGCGCCGCCGCATGGTTTCCGGTCCGAAGCCGAACTCCAGCAGCGTCACCTGCCGCAGGGCCCGTCGGGTCCTCAGGTCATAGTCTGTCATTTGGCTTCCTCCTTTCCGTCTGTGCCGCCCACCTGCAGCTTCGCTCCACAGGCGGGGCAGAAGCAGGCGTCCGATTCCCGCAGCCTTGCACCACAGTGATGGCAGAACGAGGGATACTCATCCTCCCACGGCGCGCAGTCCAGACACAATCCCGCGTTGACATTGAACATCGCGGAGGAGACATACTTCCCGCATTTGGGGCAGAGGTTGAACTCCCACTTGCCCTCCTGTTCCCACGCGATCTCCAGCGCCGCTTCCTCCGTGTCCGCCCGGATGGGCTTGCTCTCGCAGCACAGCTCGCCGGAGATGTCGCAGTAGAAGCGAAAGATCCTGTCGCCTCCTGAGTCGGTGAGGACCCGGTAGGTCGCCGTTTTCCGTACCTGCGTCATCCGCATTCCTCCTTTCTTTTTTCATTTCGTCTTGTAAAGCTGTCGTGGAATATGCTACAATGCCTAACGAGGCGGTCGGCTCGACAGGATATAGAGCGTCGAGCGGTCTTTAGGTTGGAGCTTCGCTCCAACCTAAAGGGGTACCCCTTTCACGATTCTCTGTTCCTTTGACGGGGGCCGAACGGCGATCTCGCCTCCCCGTCTGCCTGTTTTGTACCATAGATTTAAAATCTTGTCATACCCTAAAACCTCGATTTAGGGTAGACGGACGAAAAAAAATTTTCAAAAATCGCCGGAAAACAGCGTTTTCGCGGACAAGTGTTTGTGCACGGAGGACATAGCGGTGAAAAAGCAAGGTTACGCCATTCTCATGGCAGTTATCATGGTATTTGCCCTGACGGGCTGCGGAAACAAGTCGCTGCTCTCGGCCAAGGAGCCGGTGGAGCTGACGATGTGGCACGTATACGGCGAGCAGGCCGGTTCCCCGATGGACACGCTGGTGGAGGAATTCAACCGCACCGTGGGGACGGAGAAGGGCGTCCGCGTCAAGGTGACGGAGCTGAGCAGCGCCGCGAAGATCGGCGGCTTTCTGTTAGAGACACAGAGGGATTCCGCGCAGGAGATGCCGGACCTCTTCACCTGCCACATCGGGGACGCCATCGCCCTGGGCGAGGATAATCTGCTGGACTGGAATGACTATTTCACGGAGAAGGAGCAGAGTGAATTTGTGTCCGGTTTCCTTGCCGACGGCGAGGCGGATGGCAAACTGCTGGTGTTCCCCCTGTCCAAATCCACGCAGCTGCTCATGCTCAACGGCACGGGCTTTGCCCGCTTTTCCGCCGCCACCGGCGTGGGCTATGACGACCTCTCCACCTGGGAGGGATTCTATGACGCTGCCGGGAAGTTCTATGACTGGTCGAACGGCACGGAGCCTTTCTGCGCCATGGACTACCCCATCCGCGCCGTGGAGCTGAACGCACTGGAGCACGGCGCGGAAGATTTCTACACGGAAGACGGCTGGTATGACTTCGACAACGCCGTTTTCAAGGAAAGCTGGATGCAGTTTGCCCGCGCGCTGGCCCAGGGGCATATCGTGGTGTCTGACCTCTATTCCAATACGCAGGTGATGACCGGCGAGGTGCTCTCCGGCCTTGGCTCCTCCGCGGCGATCCTTTATTATAATGATACCGTGACCTATGAGGACGGGCACAGCGAGCCGATGGACCTGCAGGTGGTCCCCATGCCCATGACAGCGGGGGCAGAGCCGTTGATGACTCAGGCGGGCGTGGGCCTGTGCGCCTACAAGACCACGGAACAGAAGGCGGAGGCCGCCAGCCTGTTTGCCCATTGGCTGACGGAGAAGCAGCGCAATCTGGACTTCGTAACCTCCACCGGCTATATGCCGGTGCGGAACGGGGCCTTTGATTCCATTGATGAAGTAGAATTTGCCGATCAGGGCTATGCCAATCTCTACGCCGCCCTCAAGACCATGCAGGAAACCTATACCCCGCTGGCTGAAGTGCGCTTCAACGATTACTACTCCAAGGTCCATGCCTTGTACGACGGCCTGCGGCAGCTGCAGCAGGAACTGCCCCGGCGGGCCGCTGCCGGTGAGGATGTGGAGACGCTGGCGGAGGAGACCTGGGCGCTGTTCCGCTCCATCCACTGAATCACTTTTCCGTAACTTTCCATCAAGGCAGGTGAAGGCCCCATGCAGGTATCGTCCTATCTGAAAAACGCTCGGCGCTCCATGCGGCATAAGCTCATCGGCTACATGATCGTGCTGGCGGTGCTGCTGGTCGCGGCGCTTTATGCGGGACTCACCCTGTTTGGCCGGTTGAGCAGTCCCAAGGCCGAGATCAAAAAGGCGCTGGATCTCCAGATGGAGATCTTTCAGAACGATATGGAATCCCT
This sequence comes from Flintibacter porci, assembly GCF_041925195.1. NCBI lineage: Bacteria > Bacillati > Bacillota > Clostridia > Eubacteriales > Flintibacter > Flintibacter porci. The sequence goes on along the minus strand of NZ_JBHEVB010000001.1, from coordinate 11,775 downwards.
TTGGCATAACGTCTCCGTTATGAGCATCCTTCTTTCCGAGGATATGACCGCGCTGCTGGAGGACACGCTGCAGCAGCAGGGCATCTCCTTTAAGGAGTTGGAGGGGAATGTGGAGACGACCAAAGCGGTGGAGGACGCTATGCTGGAGCCGCTGAGCCAGTATGTCCGGCAGGCGGACTGCTCCGGTGCGTTCGTCGTCTTGGAAAGCTCCATGAGCGACTGGGATGCGGCAGACGCCCGCAGCGGCCTCTATGTGCAAAGGGCAAACGCGGGGCGCGTGACCAATAACCTGCTGCTGTTCCGGGGCATCGCCAGCGTGGGCAAAGCGCACAATGTCATGCCGCACCGGAAGTGGGCCCAGGAATTCCATATTGGGCAGTTCCCCAATTACGCGGAGCATACCATGCAGGCTGCCGCCCCGATTGCCGATTCCCGCCGCACCACAGACCTTGTCACCCTGCCGGGGACCTCGGAAAAGGCGGTTCTGCTAACGATCCCCATGATCGGGGCAGACGGCACGGTCTATGGAATGTGCGGTTTCGCCATCAATCAGTCCTTCTTTTCCGCGCGCTATGACCAGCCCTCCAATCTCAGCCGCCTCGCCTGCCTGCTGACTACGGAGAGCGGCGATACCTTAGACGCGGGAGCCGCCCTGATGACCTATACGGAGGAAGGCTTCTGCTATGTTCCTCCCGAAGCACTCACCGTTAAGCCGATGAGCAGCGGTTTGGTGTCCCTGAACGGCGACGGTTTTTCTTTTGTCGGCATGGTGAAAAGCCTTACCGCGGCAAAGGGCGATGGGACGCCCCACACGCTGGCGGTGCTGATTCCGAAGGAGGATTACAATCTCGCTGTTGCCAAAAATATTATGCAGACGGTGTTGCTCTCGGCGCTGCTGATGTTTTCTGCCATCGTTTGCTGTCTGTATCTGGCGCGCCGGTATCTCGCTCCAGTGCATCGGGATCTGGATCGGCTGCGGGACGAGGACCGCGGCGGCGAGCAGATGGCGTTTTCGGACTTTGAACCGATCTCCGCCACGCTGCAGGCGCAGGATCGGGAACATGAGAAGATCATCACCACGCTGGAGCAGGAAAAGCAGACCGTGCAGGAGCAGGCCGTGCAGCTTTTGGATAAGAATGAAGAGCTGCAAGGGCAGTTTGAAGCGGCGCAGGCCGACGCCCAGCGACTGGCCTACTTCCGGAAATCCGAGATCGATCCGGCGACCTATGAGATGTTCCTGGTGGGCTATGATATGCTGACGCCGACGGAACGGGAGATTTTGGAGGCCCTGGCCGATGGCAGCAGCCCCCGCGAGCTTTCCGAACAAAGAAACTGCTCGGAGAGCACCATCGCCACACACCGCAAAAACATTTACAGAAAGCTGGGCATCCACAAAGCCTATCAGCTCAAGATATGCATCGCACTTCTGCGTCAGGAGCGAGAAGCACAAAACTGAACAAGAAACAAGCCGCCCCTGTCAAGCGTTGAGCCTGACGGGGGCGGCTTCAGATGTCAGCCGCTCCAGTTGTTTTTCTCCAGTGCCTCAAAGTAGGCCCAGGTCTGTGGTGCATTCTTTCTCAGGAGCTCCATCATTTCTGAATTGCTGCCGTGGGTGATCCAGTAGTCAAAGCAGTCCGCGAAGTATTCCCTGGCGTTGGTTTTGGCGTAATCCCGCAGCCCGGAGTTCTGCGCCTCCGCCAGATATAGCTGCTCATGCTCCGCAGGGAAGCCCAACTGTCCATCCAGAAAATGCCCGAACTCATGAAGTGTCGCGCTGGCCTCCGAAATGTAGATGGTTTTCTGGCTGTAGTTGGTGGCTCCAATGCAGCTCATGTTCAGCTGCTTGCTGAGTTCGCTGATGTAGTCGAAGTCGATACGGTATGTCCAGCCGGCGTCGTTGAAGGCGGCAAGCACCGGCTCCGGCACCTGCCGCAGCGCCAGCAGGTAGTCGTTGATGTTGACGTCTGCCGCGTTCACTAACGTCACCGGAGCTGCCGGGGCTGTCACGGCGAAGGCTCTGGTCAGGATTGCGTGAAGGAGCATGGCAGCGTCCCTGCGGGTGACGATCTCGTTTGCATCATCCTCCTCGCCGCAGAGCTGAAGCTCCTTCCCGATGCGGATGCAGTTTTCATGATCGGGCAGCGACACGCCGCCAGCATAGAGTATGCTGTCGTAAACGGGAATCTTGGCTGCGGCAAAGGCGCTTTTGAGCAGCGCTCCCCGGCATAGCTGGATATTGGGCGTGGAGCGTGCAGTTTCGTTCAGCCAGCCCTTCCGGTAGGATTGCTCCACAGCACGTTGGCTCAGATCACTCCATGAGCTGCCCTCGACCTTCACCTCATAGGCCCGGCAGAGCATCATCGCCCACTGCCGCACCGTCACCGGCGCATCCGGGGAGAAGCATCCGTTCCCCGTGCCTTGCGTGATCTCATGCTCCGCAAGATACATCACGCTTTCATAGCAGTCCGCAGTCTCCGGTACGTCCTGAAATGCACTGGATGCCGCCAATGCAGGAACCGTCAGCGACAGCGCCAGCAAAAATGCGGTACAGCATACCGTCAATTTTTTTCTCATCGTTTTCCCCCATTTCACAATAAAATAGGACCGGCGCATTGCGCCGGTCCTTACTGTCAGTTTGTGTAGTAGTTGGGCCTTGCGATAGAGGTGAAGCCCTCCAGACCAGTAACGACCACATTGTTATAGCCGCTGGCGCAGTGGATGATGAGCAGTCCTCCGTTGGCATCTCTGCCGCCTACGATTCCCACATGACTGTCGCCTGGATAAAAGACAAGGTCGCCGGGCTTGGCATCGCTCCAGCTAATGGGTGTACAATAACTGTGCTGGGCAGACGCTCCTCCGCCATGGCCGATGATGTACTGTCCGCCCGTGGCATTGTAAAACACCCAATCGACGAATCCGCTGCAATCTAAGCCGTAGGGGCGGTAGGTTCCCGAGGTAGAGTTGCCCGCCGCCGTGACCTGCCGCAGCTCGCCCCACCGGGCGTCCCAACCGATCACAAGGCTCTTGCCGCCCCAGAAATAATTCACCTTGCCGACAAGAGAACAGGCGGTGCGCACCACCGCTTCACGCTCCGGTGATAGATTTGTCGGCAAACTGCGGATCAGCGCTGCCGTGTCCCCGCTGACGGAGTACACATTCTCGATCAGCTCACGCAGGAGGTCCCGATGCTCCAGCAGTTCGTCCAGCGCTGCGATCTGATTCCGGTTGAAATGATACTCCGTTTTCATTTCCTCCGCCGTTTTGGCAGAGATCGTGATGTAGAGGTTCTTTTCCGTCCAGCCATCATCGCCCTCGCCGCTGTCTGGATGATGAATGACCTCAATGCGGTGTGCGATGGCAGTCATATCCCAAAAGACCGCTTTCAGACGGTCGATGCGGTCGGTGTCCATGGTGGCTACGTCCGCGGCATCTGCATCTGCTCCGGCAACCTTCACAGCGAATACCGCCAGCACCTCTATCCAATCGGCAGACTGCCCGGTCACGGAGATGGAGTCGTAGCTGTCCGCTGTTTGCAATTCCTCCAACCGCTCGTTATACTCATAATTGACCTGCGCCACCGCAGCGGAGATCGGCACAACGCCCGCCTCCCGGCTCTCGTTGGAAAAGAGGATACCGAAGGGGGACGCCACGATTGCCGCCACAAGGATCACCGTCAGTATCAGCACCAGCACCACCGCACCGCCGCCTGCCGACAGGATCGAGCTGACCGCAGACGCCACACCCCGGCCCACGGCCTTTATCGCCTGCACCGCTGTTCCGCCCAGCTTCTTTGCGGCATTTCCGCCGTTCTTTACAGAATCCTGAAGCATCGCCCGCTGTGCCTTTCTCTGCGCCGCCGCCCTTGCGCGGTGCGTGATGATTGCATTGTTCGGCGCTGCGTGGTCAGTTGGTCGAACACGCATGGTGCGCGTGGCCTTGGTCATGGCCTGTCCGCTCTTGGGGCCAGGGCTGCCCTTGGCCGATACCCCCGAATTGCCTTTCTGCGGAGTGGTCATTGTGCCTCCACGGTCGGACGGTGGAGGTACAATGTGCCGCTCTGCTGTTCTTTTCTCGGCAAGGTTCCGCCGATAGGCGGATTTTGCGTCCCCCATGGCTTTCTGCCGCCCACGCTCCTGCGGGGCGGCATTTGCACTTTTTGCGCCTCCGCAATTTTGCGGAGAAATGGTCTGGTTTCCGACTTTGTTTCGTGCGGCGTGTGATTGCAGCGTATCGGACAGGCCCCTTTCTGCCGGTGTCACGCCGTCCATGGTTTCGAGCGTTTCTGCCGCAGTACGGCTTTCTGACGCACTATTCTTACCTTGCCGTTTCTGCTCCTGATAGCGCTTTATCATACGCCGCGAGGCATCCGCCGCCCCAGCTGCACCACGGCGCATAGTTTTCTCCACGCGGTCGGTGGCGTAACGCACGGGATCGCAGCTTTCCGGCTCTTTTTCCCGCTGCCGCTTGTCCATGTGCTGTTTCAGAAGGGAATCCGCATCTTTGGGTGCGTGGCTTTTCAGCTTTGCCTTTGGCGTGTCCATGCCGGGTTTGATCTTCAAATCCTTCATACCATCAATCCTCACCCGGCTTGGTGGTCATCAGGCGATACAGTTCTGTATTCTTGGGCAGCTCATTGGCGAAAGGCACGATGGCCCCGCCTACCTTGATGAGCCCGTGGCCAGCCGGGGCATTGTCCACATAGCTCATTTGCGTATCCGATGCACCCAGCAGTCGGGCAAGCTGCTCCCGGTCGGTGGTGGCCTGATTGAGCATCAGCAGGAACTCGGAGTTTGCGAACATCATCCGCGCCGTATTGGATAGCAGACATTCCTCCACATTCTGTGTAATGCCGGTGAGCGTCGCGCCGTATTTGCGGAAGCGCTTCCAGCACTTGTAGAGAAATTCGCTGCTGTAATTGGTAATGCTGTGTCCGCTGCCGCTCCCATTGGCGAAAAACAGATAGATCTCGTCGATGTAGACATGGGTATATTTCCCCGCCTTGCGGTTTTGAATGACGCGGTTATAGATGGCGTCCAGCATCACCAGCAAGCCCACCGATTTCAGATTTTCACCCAAGTCCTGAATGTCAAAGCAGAGGATACGGCTTTTTGTGTTGATATTGGTCTGGTGGGAAAATACATTCAGACTGCCCACTGTGAACAGCTCCAATGCCAGTGCGATACGGTGCGCCTCCGGGTTGACCTGCTTCATCAGGTCGTCATAGAGGTCCTTCAGCGTGGGCGGCTGTCCCTGATAGTTTTTCAAATATTCCCGGTAAATGTTTCCCACGCTGCGGTCAATGATGGACTTCTCCTGCGGCTCGATCTTATCCGCGCCCATAAGCTGCTCGTAGAGCGACATGATAAACTCGGACTTCATCACCAGCGGCTCCTTGCCATCGCCATACCCCTCGGACAAGTCCAGCGCATTGATGTGGCAGCCATTTGGATCAGAGGCAGAGATGGTGATGACCTCACCGCCCAATGCCCGTACCAGCTCGCCGTATTCACGCTCAGGGTCCACGATGATAATGTCGTGGTCTGTAGAAAGGGCCAGCGCGGTCATTTCCTGCTTTGCCGCCATGCTCTTGCCAGAGCCGGAGACGCCAGTAATGAAGCCATTGCCATTGAGTAAGTTCCCGCGATTGCAGATAATGAGGTTATGGGACACGGCGTTCACGCCATAGTAAATGCCGCCTGCGTCCTGAATTTCCTGCGATTTGAACGGCATGAGGACAGCGGTACATTCCGTGGTCAGAGTACGGGTGGCGTCAATACGCTTTAAGCCGAGGGGCAGCACCGTATTCAGCGCGTCCTCCTGCTGGTAGCGCAGAATGTTAAACTGACAGCCCCGCGCCCGCCCAATGGCTTGCAGAGCCTCGGTGTCCTGATCGAGCTGTTCAAGGTTATCTGCCAGGTGCGTCAGCGTCACCAAAGCCAGCATCATACGCTGGTCGCGGCTCATGAGGTCAGTCATAAACTCCTTCGTTTCGCTCCGCATCTGCTCCAAGTCATAGGGGATATTGGCGGTAAAATTGTTGTTCTGATTCTGCCGCTGCTGCCAGCGGGTAATATCCGATTCCACGGACATAATGCGCTTGCGAATATCGCTCACTGCTTCGTCCATCGCCACAGGAATAATATCAATGGAAAGCATCATATTCCGGGGATAGTCCATCAGCTCCGTAATCATCGCATCGGAGATAAAGCTGGCATACTCCCGCAGAAACAGGGTGCGCCCCACATGATCGCCCAACTCATAGTGATTTTTTTGAAAGGAAATACAGTCCGGGGCGATGCAGTCCCGGAAGTCATGGCCCCTTCGCATGGTGTCCTCCAAATTGAACCGGAATAGCTGTTCCTCGCCGGGGCGATAGAAGTCATGCAGAAGCCGCAGGCGGTCATTGACCGTGATCTCACGGACGCTGGAGGACATACGGGAAAGTCCCGTGGTGAGGTCAGTCCCAACGCGGGAGAAGAACGCACGGGCCTCCTCCACACTTTTCTTTTCTGCCGAAACGGTGATGTACTTCTCCTGAATGAGATTGTTGCTCTCCGCCGCCTTGCCCAAAACAAGCGCGTTATACTCGTTGCGGTAGAGGTCACGGCGGTCGCCCTGCATGGGCATGAGCAGCGTCCGACCGAAGTCCTTTTGATTGAGCTGACGGTTAAAGAGCGTGATCTTCGCTGTGGCACCGATGGGCAGCGAGTTCAGGAAGGAGCAGTAGGTCATAAAGAGTTCCCGCTGCTTTTCCGGGGAGGCCACGGCATAATTGACATCAAAAAAGCGCCAAGTTTTTGAAAACTTGCCGCTTACCTGAAACACGCCGTCTTGATAAATACGTTTGATGGGAATAGATTTTTGAACGCTGCGGGGAACGGAAAAGGCGTCCCGCTCCGCGCTGCGCCGATGCTTGAAAAGGATCAATGTTTCTTCACCTCGCGTTTCATCGCTTCTTCATAGTAGTTTTCCGCTTTCCAGACACGCTTGCCTGCCATGATGACCTCGGATTTCAGCCACGCCCATAAAAACCGTTCCAGCGTAAGACCGTTGTACTGAAAAAAACCGGCAGTGGCCACGGGAGCCGCGCCGACGATGCACACCCAGCTCACCGTTTCCCGGTCCAACACTTGACTCAGGGTGAAATACAGCGCCACAGCAACGCCCACCGCCAAAACGGAGCAGACAAATTGCCGCACGGACAGACCGAAAAAGAGCGTTTCGCGGTAAGTGCGAATCTCCTTGTTGATTTTGATTTCCATTGAATTCCTCCGTGTTGTTTTGTTATGTACGATGTGGTACGATAAAGAAAAAATGAAAGGAAACTTCTTTCCTATGGCATATAGTGAACAGCTATGGCAGGATGCAAAAAAGAAGTGTCGTCTGACTGATGAAGATATTGCCCGTGCCAAGCGGCTGGGACTAAATCCCCGCAGCCTGATTAAGAACATTCTTAGCAAGAGCGAACCGTGGAAAGCACCGGTCAGCGAATGGCTGCAGGAAATGGAAGAAAAGCGGGAACGGAAGTCCGCCCAACGGCAGGCCCGGAAAGCAAGAGATCACTCATAACCCCAGCATTTCCTTGGCGATGTGGTCGGCGGACTTCACTAAGCCTACCAGCACCAGCAAATTAAATATGACCTCGCCCAAATAGCTCCGCACCTGCGTCACTACGGAGGCGCTGCTATCCACCACCGGCGTACCGCTGGAGGAAAAGGCCGAAAAGATGATGCAGGCCAGAACGATCACCGCACCCTCCATGCACACGCCTACATAACTCCGAAGGAACGCCTTGCCGAAGTGGGAAGTTCCTTCTCCGGCAAAGGACGCCAGCGCCACCGGGGAGAGCGCGGCATACATATAAATCTTAAAAAAGCGCCCATAGACGGTGAGGATCATAATGAATGCCAGCACTGTAATAAACAGGCTCCCCAGCAGCGTTACCAGCCAGAGGGGGATGCTCGCCAAAAAGCCCACATCTCCGATGGCGTCCGCAATCTCCTGCGGCAGCGCCACGGATGCGCCGGTCAAGCCGCCGATGCTGCCCGCCGCCGTTGCCACAATGCCGCTGCACACGTCAAATATATTTACCAGCAGGTCCATACCGTAGGTGATACCCAGCTTTGCCAGCACAAAGTAGATAAAGTGCCGCAGCAAATGCTCCGGCCTTTGAAAGTCCCGAAAGCCGGAGGCACTGCGAAAGATACCGATGGCAAAGAACAGCACCAGCAGCCCGTAGCCGATGGCCTGCATCCCGCCGTTGATGGTCACAATGGTCTGCCAGATGGTGCCGCCCTTGAAGGTTTGGGGCGATTCCGTCAGCAGTGACCACATTTCCGTCATTTTACTATTCCAAACGCCAAAGGCGTTGGTCAGGTTTTCTACGATCCAGTTGTTATCCAAATGAAAATCACCTCCCGCAAGGGAGCCGGGAGATCCGCCGCAAGACAGTATCTCCCGGCTCTTTTCATTAGATCGCGCCGATGGCGGTCAGAATTTCCTTTGCAAAGGCGATCATTAAGCCACCAAACAGGCAGAGGAAGCCCTGCGTTCTCTGGCTGGCATCGTGGGACTGGATCGACATACCCACCTGCACGATGCCCCAGCCGAGAATAATAACGCCCAGCGCCTTGATAATGCTGAAAATAAAATCGGAAAGGTTATTTACAATATCCAGCGGATCGCTGCCCGCCGCCATCGCAGGCGTAGCGCAGCAAAGGCAGAGAACAGCAGCCCCAGCCGCCGTCCAATAGAGCCGCTTCACCTTATTCGGCTCCGTCGGTTTCCAAAGATTCTTCTTGTTCAGATTCATGTTCTGTATCCTCCATGTCAATAAATTCGTAATCGTCCAAAGACCGGAACGCATAGGGCAGATCGGGCAGCGCATAATCCGGCGCGCCCTGCGGCTTATGGATATAAGGCTTTGCCTTACCGTCTGTCGTCAGCTTAATGTTGGGGTGTCGCTTGATGTTGTACTTTTTGTCCAGCACGGGGTCTTCCCCGCGGATAAACAAGATCGCTTTATTGGTGTCCAGTTTCCGCACTTCGTCAATGGTCATCAGGTCGCGGCCCGTCTGCTGGAAGTTGGTAGAGCTGGAGCCGCTGCGTCCCTTTGTCTGCCCCCGTGTGCGGGTGGCGATGGTCTCCTTGCCCAGCAGCTTTACGATAAACTCCAACGAAGTCGGCTCGTTGCCGCCGCCGAGGAACAGCAGCGTGTCGCAGTTGCCGATGATGCTCTCCCATTCCTTTTCATACAGCGCCTTGATTTGCTGGATGTTCTGCACGATGATGTTCAGCCCGATATTGTAGCTGCGGCAGGTGGCAAGGATCTTCGGATAGCTCTCCGGCTGGGCCACATTCGCCCATTCGTCCTGAATGACACGCACTGGCACAGGCAGACGCCCGTTGTGTTTCTCGTCCGCCCTGCGGTAAAGTGCCTGAAAGCATTGGGTGTAGAGCATTCCCACAAGATAGTTCATGCTGCTGTCATCAACAGGGATCACGCAGAAGATGGCTTTTTTCTTCTCACCCAGGCTGCCAAAGTCCATCTCATCCACCATTGTCATTCTGGCATACTGCGGGATATTGAAGGTGGCCAGCCGCACAGCGGCGCTTACCAAAATGGATTTCGCGGTTTTCCCCGCCGCCTGTTTGAAAGCCTTATATTGCTTCACCGCCACATGGTTGGGCTGTTCCTCCTCCAATGCCCGAAAGAGCATATCCAGCGGGCTGCGGTATTGATCGTCCTCCTCCCGCACCTCGGCAAAGTTCATCATGTAGATCAGCATTTCAAAATTCTGTTCCTCCGGGGGCGCTTCGCTGACGAGGTAGAGCATAAGGGCTGAGTCCAGCGCGATTTCTGCCTATAGTGATAGGTAATCCTTTGAAGTAATCGCCGGATTTTCCCCCACTCCACACCGGACATGCGACTTTCACCGCATCCGGCGTTCCATCGATTGTGTTATCAGGCATTTAATCAATCACCAATAGAAAGTTGTTCAGATTGCCGCCAATTTTGCGGCGGTGCGCAGGTTGTTGATTTTGGCCAGTTGTTTTCTTGTAACAGCCAGTTGTTTGCAGATACTCTTGAGAGCGGCAGCGTCCTGGTCAGTCAGCAATGGCAGATACCGCCTGTGGAGCAGCACCAGATTGCTGTATCGCTCCTGGCCGCCCTGCTCCTTTGGAACCTTCATGTGACACACGATGCTGTCCGGCTGCAAGAACCATTCGCCGCTGACAGCACACTTGCCCTTCTGGGCAGACAGCAGGGAGAGACTGCAATCGGCATATTCCAAGCTGTGGCCTTCCGGCAGATGTTCTCGCAGATACGCAAACAAGGTCGTATCTATCTCCAGATTATCGTGTATCTTTTTCCGTCCCGCCGGAGAGAAGCAGCAGACGGCGGTGCTGATTCCGATTGCGGTTTTATACTTGATAAACGCAATGGGGTAGATTGGCCGGTTGATACCGGACACATACCGCACCATTTGAGAAGCGCCGAAACGCTCCTTTTCGCTGTCCGTCATAGCGCCGCCCTCCCGGACGAGCTGACAGCCGGTTTCTGTGTTTAAACGGTTTGTCAGCACTGTCATGACTCTGCGGTGGATTTTCCGGCAGTCCAGACTGATACAGGTAGCAATCCTGTAGTAGTTCTGGATGCCCAGCACCATTTCGTCAAACAGACCAATTTCGTCCGGCTGCGTTCGCCCTTGGGCTGGTTTTGCAATGCGCTTTGCCTGCTCCACGAGCTTGCTTTCTTCCAACTGTAGCTTTTTGTCACAGATGTGGGACTTTACGACATACTTTTCACCCTTGCGGTACATCATGATTTTGAAGCCAAGAAACTCGGAGTAGCGCTTTCGGACATTGACAATGCGTGTTTTCTCTGGGGAGACCTCCAGCTTCAACCGTTCGGTAATCCACCTTGTGACGGCCTCCATGGTCTTCTCCGCGTCCTCTCGGTTCCGGCAGAAGATACGGAAGTCATCCGCATAGCGCACAATGAACATTTCTTTGAGATTGCTGTTCCGCATTTTCTGGTAGCCCTTGCTCTTGTCAAAGACCTCAGAGGTGCGGATGGTGCGCCATGTTCCGTAGCGGTTTGCCACGGGGTGTTCCGTCCATTGGCTGTCGATCCAGTGATCCAACTCATTGAGCACCACATTGGCCAACAGCGGGGAAATGATCCCGCCCTGGGGCGTTCCCTTTGTCGGGTAAACGGTGCTGCCGTCCGGCATACGGATGGGAGCCTTCAGGATGCGCCTGATGACAAACAGAAGCTGTTTGTCCTGGATGCCCAGCGTCCAGAGCTGCTTGATAAGTTTGCTGTGGTTCACATTATCAAAGAATCCTTTGATGTCAAACTCCAAAACATAGTGCAAATGCGCCCGTTGCAGCAGGGAGTAAGTACGGGAAATTGCGTGTTCCACTGACCGATTCGGGCGGAACCCATAGCTGTTGTTGCTGAACTTTGCCTCACAGATGGGTTCCAGGATTTGTTTGATGCATTGCTGCACCAATCTGTCCCAGATGCAAGGAATACCCAGCGGCCTGGTTTTGCCGTTTGGTTTTGGGATGTCCTTCCGGCGCACTGGTTTGGGACGGTAGCCGTGTTCGCTGCCTGTGACGATTTTTCTGACCTTACCGATGACCTCAACCGGTGGAAGCCGTCCAATGTCACCGATATTCTGCTTGTCTGTTCCTGCTGTGTAGCTGCCTGTGTTGGTCTTGATATTTCTGTAGGCCAGCATGATGTTGTCCGGGCTTAATACCAGT